>JBJKOV010000437.1:0-26095 GCA_046707105.1 Thermodesulfovibrionales bacterium | reverse complement strand
TGCCCGTTGCGCCTGCAGTGGTAAGTCTGTAAGTATGGTGCGGTGCGTGGCAGAAAATACAAATCCTGTCAAGATAGTCCTTCGGGTTGGATTTGTAACCCAGCTGGGTGTTTGCCCTGCGAAGGTCATGGACCGTTCCGTTGATGCCCGTGCCTGCGGTACCGGTCTGGCCGTACTGACTTGCATTCGAACCGTATTCACCTGTATATGGACCCGAGATAGCGAACGCACTTGCCGCCACCATCAAGACCGCTACGGCGATGCATAGCGTAATTATTGAAAGTTTCTTCATTACTTTCCTCCTGAATGTTTACATTGCGTCGTGAAGTCGTGACGTAGCTGTCCCTACTTCACCTTTGGCCGCTCTTCCTCACGCCCCCGCATACGAAAGAGCCTTACAGCTGATGGCAGGCAAAAATAGTTTGGAAACTTGTTCACTTGGTATTCGCAAGTTATGTGCCCACTGACGGATCCTGCGGGGCGGCCCGATTAAAGAACCGGAAATGCCTTGATTTAATATGATTCTTTTGAATGAGCCATAGGTAATAGGCTAGCGGCCATAGGAAATAGGTGATAGCAATCAACTAAAGTGGCTATTTTTCACCCTGCAAGATGGGTGAAATGACACCATTTCCCTCCTGCCATGGGTATGATGCAATAAAGGTCGATACCCCAGTCCCTGCCCGTTATCCCCTTGGCTGTAATCGGAGGGAAAAAATAAATGGACCTCTCTTTGGAGTAACGCCCCTGCCTTCGGCACCCCCTCTTAAGATAAGAGGGGGGAAGGGGGAGTTATGATTCCGGAGGTTGATGCTTCAGGGCAAAAGAAAAGGCAGTCCCGAAATTTTCGGGACTGCCTCGAACATCAGAACGTCAACGTATCAGTGACAATTTGATACGTGCGCTGTACCGCCAACAGCTATACCTGTAACAGAGCCGTGACTCATCGATTGATTGTACGGTTCATTAGTAGTCGGCGTACAGGAATGACCGGTCGGGTAGTAGAAGGTCACCGTGTAAGTGTCGCCGGCAGGAAGAGCAGGAAGAACAGAAGCAGTAGGGATACTCTGCCCAAGTGCCACGGAACCCGTCGCCTTGGTGAGACCGCTATTGGCATCCTTGACATAGTACGTGATTGCAGAGGTAATTGCCGTGTTGCCGCAAGTACCCGTCAGATTGCCAGTACAGCAAGGGGCGGGAACACCAACAGCAGTACAACCGGCATTGGTGATCCATGCCGAGCCTGCAGCAGATGCATCAATGGTGATGATTGACGAGGTGGTTGTCACGGTGTTACCGATCGGAACATATTGAGTAAAGGTGCAGTTGAAGCCCTGATCGTCCTGAACGATCTCGGTCACCTTGTACCCCATCTTGCTGCTGTTCCAGATGTATGTGTGTGTAGGGAGGACGGCGCCCATTGTTCCCACTGACAGAGGACTTCCGTCACCCCAGTTCACATATACCGCAGCGCTGGCATCAGTACCTGGAGTGGTTTTGTCCGTAAACGTGGCATCCATGCCGGAAACATTCACCGTGCTTGAGCTGCAACCAGTCGGGGCCGCGTGTGCCGCGAGCGGAGTAACTGTCTGCGACGTGCTTGAGTGGGACCCATTCGTGGTGTCGGTGACCGTCAGCGTTACCACCTTAGCGGCTGTGCCTGTGTTGGTATAATCATGGGAAACGCCGGAGCCGGAGCCTGCTGCAGAGCCGTCGCCAAAGTCCCACGAATAGGTACAGGAAGTAGCACAGGTCGAGCTGCCGGCGTTAAAGTCGACCACATAACTGGCGCTGTCGTTCCACCAGTTGAAGATAGCTTGAGGGACGCCGACCCCCACCGTACCAGGATTCATAAGCGTCGCCAGCGTGGTAGGATCGAAGTTCAGAAGTTCGTTCGCATGGATTGTCGTATTGACGTTCATGCCGTCTGCGCAAGTTGCAGGCGCTCCTGTCATGGGGTTGGTGCAGCAAGGCTGGTTATGGAATTCACCGCACACGTTGGCGGATCCGGCCTTGTCCCATACAGTTACCTGAGAGCTGGCGGGCCTGTCGGGGTTTGCCTCGACCGCGATCGGCCATGTGAGCTCGTTATGGTGATCCGTGTTGGCTGTAGCAGAAGTGGCCTGCTGGATCTGGATCTTGAAGTGGTCGCGGATTTCAGCCCTTGTGTAAAGAAGACCGTTGGGGTTTTTGGCCTTTTCAGTTGCATCGGTTATTGCACCGTTACAGTCTGTATTTACCGTGCACATGCCTTTGTACCTGAAGCTGCTGCTGTCGCACATGCCAATATGAGTATTGGGATCTAAATTGATACATGTGCCGGCATTAAACGTATCAGGCATGCAGTTGTTTATGCTCTGACCAAGGATCGGGCTCATTGATGCTGCGCCCGCGAAGGGATTGCAGCCGAGCGTCGCGCCGGAGACGGTCTCCCTCACCGAGAATCCCTGAAGACCTGCGATACCATCGTTCAGTCCCATCATCTTTGCCGTGCCTGACGGGAAGCCCATCGCCTTGTCGAAGGTTTGCTGCATGTAGCCTACGCACTGATCGATGCTCTGGAAAGGAGACCCCGTGCTGCACGCTGCACCTGTGATTACGTTGCCGGCGGGATCAAAGAAGACGCTGTCGGCCTGAGACCCCATGCCGCAGTAAGCCGTGCAGTCATAGTCCGCAAAAAGGGCAAACCAGTTCTTGATAAGGTCATACTGGCCGATTCCCATGCCCGCATTGTTGATAGGCTGCTGATAGCCCTCGAAGAAGCCGACGGAATATTTTGAGTAGTTGGGGCTGTTGGGGTCCATGCTCGAATGGCAGCTTAAGCAGCCGCCCCTGTTGGTCCCGCCAAGCGCCCATTCCTTCGGAACTACGCCGTGAGTCACGTCGAAGCGTGCGGCCTGGAAGATTCTCATCTCCGTGCCTGCGCCTGCATCGTACATCGCGTTGAGCCTAGCCTTCGTGTCGACAGCCCATGAATCCGCCTGGGTAAAGCCGTCAAACAATGGGATCATGTTAGCGCCGTTGATCTCGTTCTTCGTCGTGGCTGCCCTGCGGAGAACGTCATTTCCTGAAGTCTCAACGGCAAGCGCCGCAGCGGTGGTGTCCAGCGCATTGGCCGGCGCCGGGCTCGTGCCGAGGCCGGGGTTGCCGCCGAAAAAGGCGAGGTCGCTCATGTCGAGGTTCGGGTTGTTACAAGTGCCTGTGCCGCAGTCCGCATTAGTTGCACACGCCTGGCCCGCAGTGGACGCGTCGGTGCTGTCGCATGAACCCAGCTTGCCCTGGACGGCGGCTTCTGAGCCTTTTTCTGCGGCGGAGTTTGTATTGGCTACTTCCCAAAGCGGAATCGTTGAAGGAAGTATCGGCACGATCTGTGTCCTGCCGTTCCTTGTGGCCCATTCATGGAGGACCGGGATAGGCTTATGAGAGCCCGTGACGAGGTCATAGTTCCAGTCGAGAATGTTCCTCCAACCGCCGTTTACATCGGCTCCGCCCTTCCAGTAGCCCAACGAATAGTCCCTGTATTTCAGCCTGCCTGGGGCAGCATAGACCTCGGGGATGTGGCATGTGGTGCAGGAGATCTTCTGGATATGGAACGCCGGGAACGCGTTGTGGGTGGGCGTCGGTGCTACCAGGGTCCCGCCGTTTTCAACGAGTCTCGGATTGTCGCGCGTGGTGTGGCAGCTTTCACAGGAGGTTGTGCCGTCGAGATTCAGCTTGCTGAAGGTGTCTTCCATCGTGCCGAACTGGCCGAACTGGTGGTCGATGCCTTGGATCGTCTCGGAAGGGAAGGCGATCCCGTCGACTTCCGTTGCAGGTATCGTAATCGTGCCGTCAGCATTCTTGGTGATGAAGCCGGAATTGGACGCGGCGCCGGTGAGGAACTTCGATCCCAGGTCATAGTGACAGGTCGCGCACTGCATGCCGGCCGCGTCATGAACATCCTCGTCGGGGATACGCGCTTGGGTCGTTACTGTCTCTCCCGCCAAGGGCCTCCCGGACGGTATAGTAATGTTCTCAGTTGCTACCGGTGTGCCTGCCGGCCTGTTGAGACCGAACAGCAAATTAAATATGCTCATGCCCCAGTCGGCATTCGGGCCTGCACCGGTCTTCTGGGTCCTCTTGCCCATACCTGTCTTGCAGCCGAGCTCGAACCACAGGACGTCGTTCGTCGCCGTAGTCCCTTTATCCCGGTCGAGTGCTGTCCCGGGCGGGTTTATCAGGGCATAGTTTCCATAGCCGAACCTCATCGCCATCATGCCCGGGAAACCGGGGGTATTGTCATCACGGGCATGGCAGACCGCACAGTTCTGGCTGTTCGGGGTCGCCTGGATGTCGGCAGCCGGGATGACGGGAACGCTGCTTCCCCAGTTGATGCCGGTAACAACCGGACCGCCATCAGGTCCAATGCCATTGGTCCCTCCAAGAACAGCTTTCGCCCCTATGCCCAGTGATGCTGCATACATGGGCACCTTTGCCTTAAGCGCCAGGTTCCTGTTGTACATATCATACTTCGTGCCGGGAGTGAACATGCCGGCATCGGGTACGCCCGGAACGCTGCTGATACCTGAACACGACGGGTCGTTCGTCGGCCCAGGCACGCCGCCATTGCCGCAGCCCTCCGACTGATACCAGGCCCGGCCGTTGCCGGATATGCCGGAGCCGTCGTTCAGGTGGCAGAGGAGACAGTCGATCTCGGCCTTGTTGGTTGAGCTCATGTAGCCGGCAACGACACCGCCGACTCCGCTGTTGGCAAGGGTCGGACGCTCGAACCTGTAAAGGTCGCCTGAAGGAGATGACGCAGAATAATCATTCCGGTCCCTGTCATACTCCATCTGTCCGCCGCCGACGTGGCAAACGCCGCATGTTAAGGCCCAGTCCTGCGGGCCTGCCTCTATTGACTTGGGAGAAATAATACCTGTGCCGTCGAGATCAATATTCTTTGCCGTCAACTGACGGTTGGAAGGTGGTCAATACTTCCCCCACATGCCCGGAGAGCTCGTGAAGAACGGGTCTCCCAGAGACTTTCTGGTGGCGTTGCTGTAATTTTCGTTACGCCCCTCGTTAGTGTGCCGCGATGCGGAAACACCGTGGGCATAAGACTTGATCTGATATGCCTGCCAGTAGATGGTGTTAGTTGAGTCAAGAACACCCTGGACGTGCGTTGAGAACTGATCACCCGAGCCGTAATCGTGACAGACGCCGCAGGTCGCCTTCGGGCTGTATGGCGTGGTAACGTTGGTAATTGCATTACCGTTAGCATCCTTAAGCGTCACATCCCCGCCGGGATGGGCCGCCATTGCTATTGAAGAAAAAATGAGGAACACCATAGCGGCCATGACCGCGATTGGTATCCGAATTTTTGTCATTTTCATAACTCTTTCTCCAGATCTTTTCGGTTAGTCATTATCATCAAGATCATCAAGCGACATTCTTGACGATGCCATTTCCTGAAATTTTCCTTCGTATTTCGGAGCACCTCCTCCTGTCTGCCAATTTCGTATCGGGGGTACAAGGCTATTTGCAAGTGCCGTGCTCAGTTTCGCAATCTCATAATTCCTCATTTAATAAATCCCTCTACCGGCAGGCGCCTTTGCTTTAACATCCTGTAATTACTGGCCTTTCCTTTTGCCCGAAACGCAGTATGAGATGCGGACGACAGCTTGGCAGAGGGTTGCACCGCGAGGCGTTTATCGTGACAACGAACAAGGGGGGGGATTTTTAGTCCAAGATTGGGGGCATATAACCCAACAATCTGTCTTGGCCCTGCCGGCGTACGGACGGAAGGCGACAGGCAATTGGTGGAAGACGATCTTCACAGAATCCATTCGTCCCCTCCTTCGATCTCGTCCTCAGGTGAGAGGGGAATATGGAAAGCCTGCTGCAAAGACTGTGGGTATGAAAAGGTAATAAAGAAGATCTTGTGCATTCTTGTAGACATTCTTTTTATGGTGACGAGCGGGTATCATTATTGCATAGTTTCTAAAGTGTTCTTAGTGGATAAATCTGCATAATAAAAAGGGAGGTTAAGAATAATATGAGGAAGCTACTTATTACTTTGGTCGTTTTGACGCTTTTGGCTGTGCCGGGTTTCATGGGCTGTTCGAAAGCTGCAGAGAATAAAGCCCCTAAAGGTCGCCCCGGTGCGACGCAGCCTGCAGAACCTGCTAAAATGAAGGACGAGGGGGCGGCAAAAGCGGAGGGGGCCAAGAATACAGCGGAGGAAAAGCAATCCGTCGAAGAGGCGAAAAAGGTCGTCGTCGCCAGGGTAAACGGCGCCGATATCTCGATGTACCAACTCATTCGCGCCATGAACAGGGTCGCTCCGAAATATGTTCATAAAGGGGAGGAGCCTACCCCGGAAATAACCGCCAGGATCAGGAAAGAGGCCCTGGACAGGCTGGTTTTCGAAGAGCTGGCCGTACAGCAGGCGAAGAAGGGAGGCATCAATCCCAAACCAGATGCCGTCGAGAACGTGATAAAACAGGTCAAAAAGAACATGGGAACGGAAGAGGCGTACAAGGATTATCTGAAGAAGAATGACCTGACTGAAGATGCTTTAAAGAAACTCATAGAGAGAGGCCAGCGCTATCAGATGATCACTGCAAAGGAGATTTACCGCAAGGTGAAGGTCGACGAAAAACTGGTAAGGGCCGAATACGAGAAAGAGAAGAGCAGATATATGATACCGGACAACTTCGTCGTCGATGATGTCTTCTTCCTGAAAGGCAAGGACGAGTCAATGAAGAAAAAGGCCGGGCAGGTCCTGGAGACGATAAAGAAGAACAACAACGACGTTTGGAAGCTTATTCTTGACGGGACCTTTATCGTAAGACAGATAAGGGTGACGAAGGAACAGTTCCCGGAGATTTACAAGACGATGGCCGGCATGAAGGTGGACGATCTGAGCGGCGTTATCAACGGCAAAGACGGGTTTCACATTGTAAAGGTCGAGAAAAAGGAACCCGCACACCTGGCAAGCTTCAAGGAGGCGGAGTCCACAATCGAGGCCGAGTTCCTCGTTCCCGCCCAGAACAAGAGAAAAGAAGAATGGGAAAAGGAGCTGAAGAAGCATGCAAAGATCGTGATCATGCCCGAAAGGGGGCAAAATAATAAACATGGAGCGGCCATGAATAGTGAAAAGTGAATTGAACAATTAGTCCAGGTCTCTGTCGTCATTCCCGGGGTAAGTAGTCGGAAATCCAGGTGTTCAGACAGATTGGATGCCCGATAAAGACACGGGCATGACAGAAGATCTGAAACGGTGAATTGGTGAATGGGAAAGACTCAAATCACGGTTTTTGGCGAGTCTTTCACCGATCACTCATTACTCGCCAGTGCCATTTTCGGGTGTCCTTCTATCTCAGGCTTCCGAGCACCCTCGATATCTCTCCTTTATGATATTCTACGATGTCGGCCGGCGTTCCCCACAAAGCGGCCTTCAGTGCAAGGGCCTGAACAACCTTGCCGAGGTCTTCTTTTGAGGGGTTTTCGAAGTTTCCGTCGGCCTCGGCGAAGGTAAGCTTTACGACCGTCTCTATAGACCTGTGGATTGCGGGGTCGTTTACCTCCTTGCCGAGGTCCTTCTTTGCCCTTGCAAAGGTCTCCTTCTGGGCATCGAAAAAACACTGGATGATCAGGTCCCTGGCCCGCGAGGGCGTCATGTTCATGAGATGCTCGTCGTCGCACTTCCATCTGATGTATTCAGAAATCATATCAACCTCCTTCGAAACCAATCGTGAAAAAATATCGTTCGCGGGCCTGGTGAACGCCGCCGCCTCTTTTGCAAGAAAACCGTCCACAACGGATTTCATCTCGTCGATTCCAAAGGGTTTCTCCAGGAAATAACTCGCCTTTCCCTCATAAGACCTCTGCCTGTTTTCATGCGAAAGATAGGCGGTCATGACGACGACAAAAGCAGCCGCATCGGTCTTCCTGAACTCTTCGAGGATATCGAGACCGTTAGCGTCTGGAAGATTTACGTCGAGAAATACCAGATCGTAAGACGCTGAATGGATAAATTCGAGGGCCTTCTTTCCCGTATATGCCTTGGTTGCCGAGAAATTTCGCTCGGACATGAACTTCTCCAGCAGGAAGCAGATGAGCGCGTCATCATCGACTATGAGGCAGTTGTTCTTTCTCATTTGAATCCGTTCCCCTTTTATGTTTCGCCGCCCTTATGCCGCGATGAATTCAGCAACTTCTGTGCCACTGTCAAGAGCTGCGAAACTATGCTCCAGGACCGCCGAATCCAGGATGGACGGTGAGGGCTCGTCACCGCCGTTTTCGGGTGTTCCTCTGTCCCAGGCTCCCGAGTACCTTCGATATCTCGCCTTTATGGTATTCTATGACGTCGTTCGGCGTTCCCCATAAGGACGCTCTCGTTGCAAGGTTCTCGACAACCTTGCCGAGGTCTTCTCTTGAGGGGTTTTCGAAGTGCCCATTCACGTCAACAAAGGTCAATTCTACTATACCGTTAATATACCTGCGAAGTGAGGGATCGCTAACCTCCCTGCTGAGGCCCTTCTTTGCCCTTGCAAAGGTCTCCTTCTGGGCATCGAAAAAACATTGGATGATCAGGTCCCTCGCCTTTGAGGGCGTCATATCCACGAGATCCTCGTCCTTGCATTTCCACCTGACGTATTCGGAAATCATTATAAAACTCCTTCAAAACTGGAAGTGACCATATTCCAACCATCCGTCCCCTTCCGTTGCAGAAGGGGAGCGGCCCGATGTTTGTTCTCTGCTGCTGAACCGTTATCCCTTTCGCAAGGAGCTCACTTCCGGGCTTTCCATCTTACCTCTGCAATTGGAATGTCATCTTACTCACAGGCTTACTGACGCCGCGCCCGGTTTTTTTAAGAAAGTCCGCTATAACGTCTTTTATTTCTCTTATTCCAAAAGGTTTCTCCAGTAAATAACTCGCCTTTTCTTCGTAAGATCTCCGACTGTTTTCACGGTAAGGGGAGGCCGTCATGATGACAACATACGCCGCCGTGTCAGTCTTCCGGATCTCTTTCAGTATATCAAAGCCGTTGATATCAGGAAGATTTATGTCAAGAAATACCAGATCGTATGGCATTGCATGTATGAATTCGAGGGCCTTCTTTCCCGTATATGCCTTGGTCGCCGAGAATTTTCGCTCGGACATAAGCATCTCCAGCATCCAGCCGATGAGCGGATCGTCGTCAACTATGAGGCAGCTGTTATATACCATAAGAAACTATCTCCTTTTATATTTTTCTGAAGCAGCGTTTCTCCCGCCTCACCGGCTTTGCCACATGCGCAATTTTAGCAACTTGCGTGCCACTGTCAAGAAGGTGCGAAACTATGCATAAGGACCGTGTTTCATAAGCCCGTTCGCTGCATTCTTTCGCAGGGTGACAGGGTGATTTCACCCCAGAATGGGTCAAATCACCCACCCGGAAACAAGTGAAACATTTTCGTCCCAGAGACAGATGGGCACATAAGACTCATAGGGCAGAAATTAACTCCCCTTCTTATCATCATTGGGGAACGAACCCATTTCTTTTTGAAATCAAGATGTTCAATGCCTTTTATTTCATAGTTGCGCAGTATTGCATTCATTAGACAACCTATGTTATAAATTGAATGGGTTACTATAACGTCTCTGAGAACTAAGTACATCGAGGGGGGCTTCTATGGCAACATCGGATGTAGGATACCAGAGATTCACGGGGGAAAAAGCTGCAGAGATGGGGGAACCGCCGCAATCATTTCCGGCCGCCAATCGGAACAAGACGCTTATCGTAGATGATGAAGCGCTCGTCAGGCTCTCCCTGAAAAAATTATTCGAGAGGGAGGGGTTTGCCGTCGTAACGGCGAGTTCCGGGGCTGCGGCGCTGAAAGTCCTGGAACGAGAGACACCGGCAATAGTTGTGCTGGATGTCCGCTTGCCTGATACCACCGGTCACGCACTCCTGAAGGCCGTTAAAGAGGTGAATCCCGAAACGGTGGTGATTATGATCACGGGGCACGGGGATATTAGAAGCTCTGTAGAGGCGATGAAGATGGGGGCCCATGATTTCCTGGAGAAACCTCTTGATTTCAAGAAGATCAGTGATATTCTGCGGACACTCAAAACGAACAAACCTCCAAAGAAAAAAAAATGCGGGACGAGCGATCTTGTTTGTGAAAGCAGTGTCATGAAAGAGGTCGTACGGATCGCCGACGGTCTGGCAGGGAAGTCAGATGTAACGATCCTTATTCTCGGTGAAAGCGGCACAGGCAAGAATGTCCTCTCGAAGAGGATCCACGAATTGAGTTCCCGCAGGAATAAGCCGTTCGTAGAGATCTGCTGCTCGAACATACCTGACCATCTCATGGAGAGCGAACTTTTCGGTCACAATAAAGGGGCCTTCACCGATGCGAAAGAGACAAAGAAAGGACTTTTAGAGTCGGCCCAGGGGGGCACCGTTCTGCTTGACGAAATAGGCGATATGCCCTATCTGATGCAGTCCAAGATCCTGACATTAATGGAGGAAAAGAAGTTCCGGAGGATCGGAGGGCTCGATTACATCCATGCGGACATAAGAATACTGGCCGCGACCAATCGAGACCTCCCCGCCCTCGTCCACGACAAGAAGTTCAGGCTGGACCTTTTCTACAGGCTGAATGTGGCGGCTATCAAGATACCCGCTCTCAGAGACCGGAGGGCCGATATACCTTTACTGGTCCGGTATTATCTCTGTAAGAGCGCTCAACGGTACGGCCAGGGGCAGAAGAGCATATCCACGGGCGCAATGAAGTACCTCCAGGAATATGAATGGACCGGCAATATAAGGGAACTAAGGAATTTGGTCGAACAGGCGGTGCTCTTGTCTGAGGGGGACGAGATCACTGTGCAGGATGTCCGGCCCAATCTTTTATTGGGGAAACAGGAGGATGTTCCGTTCGAGACAGGCTTGAATGGATTCCAGCAGGGTATGACCCTAAAGGTATTGGAAGAGGCGTTTATCAAGAGAGCTTTTGAACTTGCAAACGGCAACCAGAGAAAGACTGCAAGGCTGCTGGACATCAGCAGGGACACACTTCGATACCGCCTCAAGAAGATGGGACTCACAAATCCCTGACAGCGGAACCTGTGATAATATATTTCTGCCGTGAGGGCATTAATATGTGAATTGCCATGAGGCCTTCGATGAAACTTCAGACTTTGCTTGAAAAGATGTGGACAAGAAACTACCGGGCCGTGTTTCTGGCCCTCTGGACATTTCTTGTGGCCGCCTCGGTGACCTGGAATTTATACAGAAATCACGCGGAAACAGTCGAGAGAGCGCGCATCGAGGCCCGGACTATTTTTGAGCACAATCTGGCTTACCGGAGATGGAACGCAGGGCACGGCGGTGTCTATGTGAAAATCGACGCGGAGGACCAGCCTAACCCCTTTATCGTTTCCCCCAGAAGAGATCTCACTGCGACGGACGGTACACGGCTTACGCTTATCAACCCTTTCTGGATGACAAGGCAGGCATACTCGTTGCTCAGCAAACAATCGCCGATGGCCTCCATAAATCGGACGATCAGTCTGAAGCCCCTGAACCCCATAAATGTCCCGGATGCCTGGGAGACAAAGGCCCTGAGGGAGTTTGAAAAGGGTACGATGGAATTCAGCGAAATTACCAAAATTAACGGGCTTCCTTATATGCGCGTTCTGAGGCCCTACTTAACGGAGGAAGCATGTTTGCAATGTCACGGCCGGCAGGGTTACAAGGTCGGGGACATCCGTGGCGCAATAAGCATAGCAGTGCCGATGGGGCCCTATTATACGGAGGCTAAAACAACGGCAGTTATCGTTATCTTAACTCATCTTTTCCTCTGGTTGATAGGCTCCGGGGCAATTATTTTGTTCTCCCGGGGTCTTCAGCGATATCAAGGCACAATCGAAGACAACGAGAGAAAATTCCGTATTGTCTCGGAGTTCGCTTATGACTTTGACTTCTGGGTCAAGGAAAGCGGCGAGTTCGTTTTTATGTCTCCGTCCTGCGAGCGGATAACCGGATACAGCCGGAGTGAATTTATGGGGAAACCTGACCTCCTTAACGACATCATTCATCCCGACGACAGGGACGCTTATAAGAATCATATTGCCCATTTCAGAGCGCCTTTTTGCAGAGAGATGGAATTTCGCATCGTTGCCAGAGATGGTCACGAGAGGTGGCTGTCCCACTGCTGCGGCCCAATTTATGTTAATGGAGAATTTCTCGGCAGGAGGGCAAGCAACAAGGATGTGACGGAAAAAAAGAAGCTCGAAGATAAACTGCTGCATTCCAAGAAGATGGAATCCCTCGGCCATTTTGCAGGTGGAGTAGCCCATGATTTCAACAATGTTCTCACCGCGATCGGCGGGTTCTCCCACCTTCTCGGCGAAGGCCTCGAAAATAAGGACAAGGATTCGGCTGAATGCCTGGAACAAATATCTTTCGCTGTAAAGTTCGGGAAGAATCTCACCTCAAACCTTCTTGCTTTCGGTCGCAAACAGATTATCAATCCGTCGAACGTGGATTTGAGTCGGATCATCAACAACGTGTCTGACATACTGAAAGCTCTTATTACGGAAGAAATTACTCTGCAAATCGATCTGGCCGAAAACGAAATTCCCATCTTTGCCGACCCGTATCAGATCGGTCAGCTTATTATAAACCTCTGCACGAATGCGAAAGACGCAATGCCGGAGGGCGGTGAACTCAGCATCAAGACAGACCTTCTCCTGATTGACAGGGAATATGCCGGCAGATATTCAACGATAACGCGCGGCACGTATATGATGCTCTCCGTGCATGACACCGGGACAGGCATGGACCGGGCAACTATCGGTCATGTGTATGAGCCTTTTTTTTCCACAAAGCAAAGTGGGAAAGGAACGGGACTTGGCCTCACCATTGTATACAGTATCGTCCAACAACACAATGGTTTCGTAGATATAGAGAGCGAAGTGAATAAGGGGACGACCTTCAAGATTTTTATTCCCACATCCAGGGAGCGCGATCAGGAGATATCGGTGGCACCGGAATCTCCACGGAAACCGACAACTTCCGAGAAAGGCTCACTGCTGGTGGCCGAGGATGACGAATCGGTGAGGAAATTTCTTCAGAGGCTGCTTACCAGAAGGGGTTACAGCGTGTTACTAGCCCAGGACGGGGATGAGGCCATCAGCATATATCGCGACAACAGAAATTCGATCGATATGCTCATCCTGGACCTCATACTTCCGAGAAAGAACGGCAGGGAAGTATATAGGTATGTACGGGCTGACCGGTCGGACATGAGGGCCCTGTTCATAAGCGGTCACACAGACGATATCATCACGGCAGCAGGTATTTTCGATGAAAATCTGCAATTCCTGTCGAAACCTCTTGATGCTGAGACATTCCTGACGGCCGTCAGGACAAACCTTGCGGCGTTGAATAGTGAACGTCAAAGAGGCGCACTCCTCTGACATAGAATTTGGCCAGGCGAGGGAATTGAACCATGCGGCTGTCTAAATTGCTCGAATTATTTAATTGGTTGTTAAAAGGATAAGAAAGAAGATAGCCGCTTTTCTTATTTGTAAAGAATTGCAAAGAAAGTCCTTTCGGAATTTACAATACTTTTCCATTCTTAAATTACCCTTAACCCACACTTAAGAGAGATCGCGCTAGGATAAAAGCAGTAAATAATCTTTGTGAGGAGGAAACAGGATGAGAGTGTTTAACAGGTATTCGGTGCTGGCAGTTTCTTTATCACTGGTGGTGCTGTTTGGCGCCATGCTTGCAGAGGCACACACATATCACGGCACGGGAGAAGGGCTGATGATGGGACGCCTGCTGAGAGGGCTTGATCTTACGGACCAGCAGAAGCAACAGATCAAAGAGATCATGCAGGCGCACAGAGACAACCTGCTGGCCGGGAGGGTAGCGGTGCTCCGGGCCAGGAAGAATCTGGTGGCACTTGCGACCGGCGGTACATTCGACGCAAATGCCGTACGGGCTGCTTACAGCACACTGGCCGATGCGCAGGGAAATATGACGATTCTGCGGGCACAAATCTTCAGCCAGATGATGCCCTTGCTGACTCCTGATCAGCAAGCCGCAGTGAAAAACAGGATAGCGAAGATCACCGGGCGCATGCAAAACCGTATTGCCGGGCTCCAGTCGAAACTGGACTCACCCCCGGACAAGCGGTAGACTTGCGGCGAAGAGGGGTGTGCGGCAGACACCCTCAGCGGCGAGAGCGATGTCACCTGACAAGCCGGTATTTGTTCGAACGATATTTTTTTATAGGGAAAGAGGAGATAAGCACAATATGAACGCATGCCATCGCAAAGATCACAGCGGTAAAAAAATTATCTGGCCTGTTCTGCAATTGGTTGCACTGCTATTCCTGGTTGCCGGAACTGCTTCGGCAGAAGACATTGCTACGAAGACGAACCGCCAGTTTATACAAACCGCATCCCTGGAGGGGGACGTACCTGGATCACAGATTCCTCCGCCTCCCAATGTCAACCAGGTCCAACAAAGCGAAGCGCTGTCGTCTAAAAAATTCAACGACCAGGGCGTTGTCGACGCCAAAAAAGGCCGATACGATCTGGCCATATCGGAATTTACAAAGGCTATAGCCATTGAGCCATTATCCGCTGAGACTTACAATAACCGCGGAATCGCTTATTCAAGAAAAGGACAATACGACCTCGCTATCGCCGACTTTACAAAGGCCATTGACATAGCTCCGGACGAGGCAAAGACCCGCTATAACCGTGGGATCACCTACGCAATCAACGGACGCTATGACCTCGCTATTTCTGATCTCACAAGGGCGCTCAAACTGCAGCCGGCCGATTCTTCGACATATGACATTATTGGAAGCGTTCATATGGAATTGGCATGTCTGGACTGGAAGAGGGCCTGTGAATTCGGAAATTGCGACCACTTGGAGGAAGCGGCTAAAGTGGGACTATGTGCCGACGGGAGCGGAACTTCTTCTCAATGAAGGAATATATTTGTGTTGTTGACGCGGAAGGCGGTGCGACACCGTACAAGATGAGCGCCTGAAAAGGCGCCGGCGGCTGAACGCCTCATCAAAGCTCCCTCCCTCCCCAAAAAGGCAATGAAGGGGCGTTCAGCCGACTTTATAAATTGTACATAGCAGGAGCATGAGAAATGACAGGAAGCTTTTGGACGTTTGGACAAAAGATGAGGCTGATAGAGGTGGCGCTGAAATTCTCGCTCCTGATAGCGGCTGCAACTCTTGCAGCATGCGCTACGGTTCCTACAGGGCCAAGCGTCATGGCCCTTCCCGGTGCCGGCAAAAGCTTCGATCAGTTCCGTATCGACGATGGCTCTTGTCGTCAGTATGCTTATGAGCAGGTTGGAGGAGTGACCGGACAACAGGCCGCTCAGAGATCGGCCGTGTCGAGCGCTGCCGTTGGCACGGCCGTGGGTGCCGCAGCTGGAGCGGCCATCGGGAGTGCATCAGGCAACATGGGCGCAGGCGCGGCGATAGGGGCCGGGACAGGACTTCTCTTCGGGAGCGCTGCCGCTGCGGGTTATACTTCAGGCTTCTATTACGCGGATCAACGGCGTTATGACCACGCGTACCTGCAGTGTATGTACGCAAAAGGAAACCAGATCCCGGGCTACCGGCGGCACTATGGCACGGTACCCTCTTCATCGCAGAGGTGGTCGTCTCCTCCGCCACCTGCCGACTATCCGTCGCCCCCGTCGGACAGCGGATACTGAATACGCCGGGCGAAAGGCATTGAAAGAGGAAAGTTCCATCTCTACACGCGTATTCTGCAGAAGTCGCCTGACGGATCAATGATGCTTCAAGACCCGAGGATCACACACGCTGTTTTACTTGCACTATTCAATTGCCGCGCTAACAGATATACTGTTCCTGAAGGCATATTATGACAGAAAATCCTGGGATTTTTGATATGAAAAGAATGTTCCGGTTTTCTAGGGAAGAATGGAATAGTCGGCTTAGTTTAAAAGCAACAAGACGGCCACTTAACACATAGAACAAAGAATAATCTTTTGTGAGGCAACGACCATGATGCGCAATCAAGATGATAAGAAGGACGGAATTCCTGCGCGGGCACGCCCGGCCCTAATGCAAAGATATTGGTGGATTGCAGTCCTCTGCCTTACGACTGTGGGCCTGTACGTTCTGGTGATCAGGCCTCAATCTTCTGCCGATAAACAAAAAGCCGGCCCGGTTCCATTACGCCTGCCGGTAGCAGCTGCGGCAGTAAAAACTAAGGATGTGCATGTTTATATAACCGGTATAGGATCAGTCGTACCTGTAAATACCGTTACTGTAAAAACCCGTATCGACGGTGAGGTGATGAAAGTCCTTTACCGCGAAGGCCAGGTTGTCGAACGCGGCGATATCTTGGTGCAGATTGACCCGCGGCCGTACGAAGTGCAGCTGACCCAGGCCGAGGGGCAGCTGATGAAGGACCGGGCTCTCCTTAAAAACGCCCAGGTTGATCTTGACCGGTACCGCCTGCTGCTGGCCCAGAACTCGATTCAGGAGCAGCAGGTGGCCACGCAGGAGTCGCTGGTTCATCAGTATGAGGGCGTAGTTAAAACGGATCAGGGGGCCATAGACAGCGCCAGGCTTAATCTCGTCTATTGCCGTATTATTGCGCCTGTCAGCGGACGGGTGGGACTGCGGCTGGTTGACCGGGGCAACATTGTACATGCTTCTGACGTGGGCGGACTGGTCGTGATTACACAGCTTCAGCCGATTACCGTGATATTCCCCATCTCTGAAGATGATCTGTCCAAACTGCTGGGAAGGCTGAAGCCGGGCGGTAAACTGACGGTTTATGCCTATGACCGGGACCAGCAGCATAAACTGGCGACAGGTTCATTGCTTGCCATTGATAACCAGATCGATCTGAACACCGGTACCGTTCGACTCAGGGCGATTTTTCCCAACAGACGCAATGAACTGTTTCCGAACCAGTTCGTCAATGCACGGCTGTTCATGGATACGCTCCGCGACGCCGTGGTCGTTCCGGCTGAAGCAATTCAGCGCGGACCGAAAGGAACGTTCGTATACGTGGTGAAAGCTGATCATACCGTTGCCATGCGCCCTGTAAGTCTCGGCGTGATACAGGAGGCCGACGCAGTAGTAAGTTCCGGTCTTGTTCCCGGCGAGCTTGTTGTGGTGGAAGGCGCCGACAGACTTCGGGAGGGAAGCAAAGTGGAGGTGCAGATGCGGGGCGGCGCAAAGCAGAATGATCGAAGCAGCCTCCCGAATCTGAAAAAAGGTCGATAGAAAGTGAATATTTCCCGTCCTTTCATAGAACGGCCGGTTGCGACAACGCTGCTGATGATCGCCATTCTCCTGGCCGGTTTCGTCGCTTACCGGCAATTGCCGGTATCCGCTCTGCCGCAGGTGGACTACCCGACCATTCAGGTGCGCACTTTTTATCCGGGTGCAAGCCCGGATGTAATGGCATCATCCGTGACCGCCCCTCTTGAACGTCAGTTTGGCCAGATGCCCGGACTGACTCAGATGAGATCTACCAGTTCCGGAGGCGGGTCGGTCATTACTCTGCAGTTTGCGCTCAGCATGAGCCTGGATGTCGCCGAGCAGGAAGTGCAGGCGGCCATCAATGCGGCCACCACTTTTTTACCGCGCGATCTGCCGAATCCACCGGTTTACAGTAAGGTGAACCCTGCGGATGCGCCGATCCTGACATTGGCGCTGACTTCCAATTCCATTCCGCTTCCGAAAGTGGAAGACCTGGCAGACACGCGGTTCGCGCAGAAGATTTCCCAGCTGCCCGGCGTGGGCCTTGTGAGCATAAGCGGAGGACAGAGGCCGGCGGTGCGGGTTTACGCCAATCCTACGGCACTGGCCGCATATAATCTCAACCTGGAGGACCTTCGCACGGCGCTTGCGTCGGCCAATGTCAATCAGGCAAAAGGAGGGTTCGACGGTCCGCGGCAGTCATACGTGATTGGAGCGAACGATCAGATCTTTTCGGCCGACGAATACCGTCCTGTCATTGTCGCCTATCGCAATAGCGCTCCGGTACGGCTGTCGGATGTCGCCCGGGTTGTCGACGGCACCGAAAATGTGAATCAGGCCGCGTGGATGAACACCACTCCCGCGGTGATAGTCAATATCCAGCGACAGCCGGGAGCCAATGTTATCCAGGTGGTAGACAGAGTCAAGAAATTGCTGCCCATGCTTCAAAGTACTCTGCCCCGGTCGATTAAGGTCACTGTGCTGACCGACCGCACCACAACCATCCGCGCCTCCGTAGATGACGTACAGTTTGAACTGATGCTCGCGGTCTTTCTCGTAATTCTGGTAATCTTTCTGTTTCTGCGTAACCTCTCCGCAACGTCAATTCCGAGCGTGGCGGTGCCCGTCTCACTCGTGGGGGCCTTCGGGGTGATGTACCTGCTGGGATTTAGCCTGAACAACCTGTCCGTGATGGCGCTCACGATTTCTACGGGATTTGTTGTGGATGACGCCATTGTCATGATTGAAAACATATCGAGGTATCTGGAACAGGGCGATTCGCCCCTTGAGGCTGCTCTCAAGGGCTCCGGGCAGATCGGCTTTACGATCCTGTCGCTTACGGTCTCTCTTATCGCCGTGTTGATCCCGCTTCTTTTTATGGGGGACGTTGTGGGGCGGCTGTTCAGGGAGTTTGCAATCACCCTCGGCGTTACCATTCTCATATCTGCCGTGGTTTCACTTACGCTTACGCCGATGATGTGCGCAAGGCTGCTCAAACATACACCGAAAGAGCGGCAGGGGAGATTTTATAGAATATCGCAGGACGTTTTCGACAGGACCATCGCCGCCTATGGAAGAACGCTGAAATGGGTGCTCCGACACCAGACCGCCACGCTGCTCGTCGCCATAGCGACAGTGGTGCTCACGGTGCTTCTGTATATTTATGTGCCCAAGGGATTTTTCCCGATCCAGGATACGGGCGTGATAACGGGGATTTCCGATGCGTCCCAATCGATTTCCTTCCCCGCCATGGCGGCGGAGCAGCAGGCGCTCTCCAGGGTAATACTGAGAGATCCTGCGGTTGAAAGCCTTTCTTCATTTATCGGCGTGGACGGAACAAACATGACGCTTAACAGCGGACGCATCCTCATTAACCTTAAGCCGCTGTCGGAGCGCAGGATAAGCGCCGGCGAGGTCATTCGCCGACTTCAGACGGAGCTCGAAAGCGTAAAGGGTATCAGGTTATACATGCAACCGGTACAGGACCTTACGGTCGACACGAGTGTAAGCCGCTCACAGTTTCAGTATATCCTTGAAGATCCGAGCGCCGATGAATTAAATACCTGGACGCCGAAGGTCGTCGATGCCCTTCGCGCCCAGCCCCAGCTTCGCGACGTGAGCAGCGACATCCAGGACAAAGGACTGCAGACGATACTGAATATCGACCGGTCTACCGCCTCCCGACTTGGTATTACGCCTCAGTTCATCGATGATACGCTGTATGATGCCTTTGGACAACGTCAGGTGTCCACCATCTTTACGCAGCTCAACCAGTATCGCGTCATCCTGGCAGTCGGGCCGGAATTTCAAAAAGGGCCGGGCGCATTGCAGTCCATATATCTTGGCGGTACAACCGGCGGTCAGGTGCCCCTTGGCGCTATTACCAGCATGACGGACGGGGCGGGGCCACTGCTTATAAGCCATCTCGGACAGTTTCCCGCAGCCACGGTATCCTTTAACCTTGCTCCCGGTGTCTCCCTCGGTCATGCCGTTGACGCGGTCGAGAATGTGACTCAAAAAATGGGCCTGCCGCTGAGCATCAGGACAACCTTTCTGGGAACGGCCGAGGCGTTCAAGGCTGCGCTTCTGAACGAGCCCCTGCTTATCCTTGCAGCACTGGTGACGGTTTATATCGTGCTCGGGGTATTGTATGAGAGTTATATTCACCCTGTCACCATTTTGTCCACGCTCCCCTCGGCGGGGGTGGGAGCGGTGCTTGCCTTGCTGTTTTTCCACACCGAGCTGAGCGTGGTGGCTGTCATAGGCATCATTCTGCTGATCGGTATTGTCAAGAAAAACGGCATCATGATGGTGGATTTTGCGCTTGACGCGGAACGCAAAGAGGGCAAGCCGCCTGAGGAGGCGATCTATGAAGCATCACTCCTGCGGTTCAGGCCGATTATGATGACCACCATGGCTGCAATACTGGGGGCGTTGCCGCTGGCGCTCGTCGGGGGTATGGGCTCGGAGCTGCGGAGGCCGCTCGGCATCTCAATCGTCGGGGGTCTGATCATCAGCCAGGTGCTTACCCTGTATACGACCCCGGTCATCTATCTTGCCTTTGACCGCTTGTCGAGGCGCTTTCGTCACGGCCGTCCGGAAGACCCAAACAGCGGCATCCATGCCAAAGACAGGCGATGAGCTTTTCCTCGAAGTTTATTACCAGGCCGGTGGCCACAACGCTCCTTACGATCGGGGTTGCCCTTTCGGGCATTATTGCATACAGACAGCTGCCGGTATCGCCTCTTCCGCAGGTCGATTTCCCGACTATCTCGGTATCGGCCTCTCTCCCGGGAGCAGATCCGGAAACAATGGCCACATCCGTGGCCGCTCCGCTGGAGCGACAATTCGGTTTTATAGCGGGTGTGACCGAAATGACCTCCACGAGCTACCGTGGATCGACTAGCATCACTATGCAATTCGATCTCAACCGCAATATCGACGGTGCGGCGCGAGATGTGCAGGCGGCGATCAATGCAGCCCGTGCATACCTGCCGGCAAATCTGCCATCAAATCCTACTTACCGCAAGGTTAATCCTGCGGATGCGCCAATACTTATCCTCGGGCTCACCTCCGATACTGTAACCAAGGCAAAGATGTATGATGCCGCCTCGACGATCATGGCCCAAAAGCTCTCACAGGTGCAAGGGGTCGGGCAGGTATTCGTGGGGGGCAGTTCTCTGCCTGCGGTACGCGTGGAGTTGAACCCACTTCAATTGAGCCGATACCGCATCAGTCTTGAGGATGTTCGAAACGCGATTGCTGCCACTACAGTCAGCCGTCCCAAAGGACAGTTGTGGGACCAGAACAGGTCGTGGGAGGTGCGCACAAATGATCAGTTGTCGGCCGCCGAGCAGTACAAGTCGGTTATCATTTCATATAAGGCGGGGGCGGCAGTACGCCTGACGGATGTGGCCAAAGTGGAAGATTCGGTCGAGGATGTGCGAACGGCAGGGCTGGTGAACGGTAAACCGGCCGTCATGGTCATTATATTCCGTCAGCCGGGGGCGAACATCCTCAAAACGGTCGACACCATCCGCGGCCTGCTGCCCCAGATGGAGGCAGCCCTTCCAGGGGCGATAAATGTATCGGTTGTCGTGGACAGGACGCCGCCGATTCGGGGTTCCCTGCGTGATGTCACATTGACGCTCATCATAGCGAGCTTCCTCGTTATCCTGGTTGTCTTCGGGTTTCTCAGGCACATCCGGGCGACGCTCATCCCGGCGGTATCGGTCGGCGTGTCGCTCATCGGCACATTCGGTGTGATGTATCTTCTGGGGTATTCATTGGACAACCTTTCCCTCATGGCTCTCACCATCGCAACCGGGTTCGTCGTCGACGATGCGATTGTGGTGCTTGAAAATATTACCAGACATATGGAGGGCGGCTCTCCCCCTTTACAGGCGGCTCTGCTTGGAGCCAAGGAGATCACCTTTACCGTGTTGTCCATGAGTGTTTCTCTTATCGCAGTATTTATCCCCCTGCTTCTGATGGGGGGAATGGTAGGCCGCTTATTCAGGGAATTCGCTGTAACCCTCTCCGTTGCGGTGTTCATCTCTCTGATCCTGTCATTGACAACAACACCCATGATGTGCGCCATGATTCTGAGGCCCGAGCGCACCTATACGCACGGGCGCATATACAACGCGAGCGAGCGGGCATTTCAGCGGCTGCACCATTACTACGAGACAAGCCTCCGATGGGCGCTTGAGCATCCGCGCGTCATGATCAGTCTGGTAGGGGCGGCCCTTGCAACGAGTATTGCTTTGTTCGTTGTTATTCCGAAGGGCTTTTTCCCGGAGCAGGACACAGGACGCATTGCAGGTACCATTCAAGCCTCCCAGGATATCTCTTTTCAGCAGATGAAGAAGAAGCTGGAAGAAATCGTTGGCATTATCAGCAAAGATCCGGACGTGACGTATACCGTTGGTTTCACAGGCGGAGGAGGCGGCGGGGGATCGACAACCAATACGGGACGTATGTTCATTACCTTGAAACCATTTAACGAACGGAAGACCGGTATACAGCAAATTATACAACGATTACGCAAAAGGCTCGGCGCCGTGGCAGGGGCTCCGGCTTTCCTCCAGCCGGTCCAGGACTTACGCATCGGAGGAAGGATAAGCGCAGGGCTGTATCAGTATACGCTTCAGGGGGCCGATCTTGACGAGCTTGATTCGTTGTCCAAGCGTGCGGAGCAGCAATTCCGAAAGTTGCCGCAGATAACCGGCATCAACAGCGATCTGCAGGATAAGGGATTGCAGGCAGAACTGGCAATAGATCGCGACACCGCATCACGGATGGGGGTAACACCGCAGCTTCTTGATAATACACTTTATGACGCATTCGGTCAGCGTCAGGTGGCTGTAACCTATACACCCTTAAACCAGTATCATGTGGTGATGGAGGTTGAGCCCCGTTATTGGCAGCATCCGGACACACTGAAGGACATCTATGTGCCTACATCCTCCGGGGGCATGACTCCCTTGAGCGCGTTTACCAATTATAAGCAGACGTCCTCAGCGCTTGCTGTAAGCCATCAGGGCCTTTACCCTTCCGTGACCATATCGTTCAACCTGGCTCCGGGGGTTGCTCTGGGAGACGCGGTTAAAGCCATTGAAAAAACTACACGGCAAATGCGTATGCCGGCAAGCATAAGCGCTAGGTTTCAGGGCACGGCTGAGGCATTTCAGTCGTCGCTGGCAAACGAACCCCTGCTTATCCTTGCAGCGCTGCTGGCGGTTTATATCGTACTCGGGGTATTGTATGAGAGCTATATTCATCCTGTCACGATCCTCTCCACGCTTCCTTCCGCAGGAGTCGGAGCTGTGCTTGCGCTGCTGTTCTTCCATATGGATCTGAGCCTGATAGCGGTAATCGGCATTATTCTGCTGATCGGACTGGTGAAGAAAAACGGCATTATGATGGTGGACTTCGCCCTTGAGGCGGAGCGCAGGGAAGACAGGGCCCCCGAGGAGGCGATCTATCAGGCCGCGCTCCTTCGGTTCAGGCCGATCATGATGACCACCATGGCAGCTATGCTGGGTGCGCTGCCGCTGGCCGTGGGCGGAGGCGTGGGCTCGGAACTCAGGAGTCCGCTCGGCATAACGATTGTCGGAGGGCTCATTTTCAGCCAGATGCTTACTCTCTATACAACGCCGGTGATGTATCTTTATCTGGACCGCTTCAGGCTCTGGATTCGCGGAAAGAAAAGAACCAACAAAGCGTTACATACAGGAGGGGCGTGAAATGATGCTTGCGGGAAGTTTTCTTAAAGTTGGGAAAACATGGCGACTAAGGATATCTCAAGTAATAAATCTCATAAGCGCGGTGGGGACACTGGCCGGCTTGTTCTCCTGCGCCGTTGGGCCGAATTATGTAAGGCCGTCAGCTGCGGTCCCGCCGCAATATAGGGAAATGAAAGGATGGAAAATTGCACAACCCGGGGATACAGCCATAAAGGGGGCATGGTGGCAGCTTTTTGATGACCCTCTTTTGAATTCGCTTGAAACGGGCATAACCATAACAAACCAGAATATAGTGCAGGCTGAAGCACAGTATCGCCAGGCCCTTGCCCTTGTCAAGGCAGCCCGGGCCAATTATTTTCCGACAGTCACGGCAGGGTCTTCTTATACTCGTTCCAGAACGTCAGGTAAGGCTGCTCCTGTAACGTCTTCGGGCATTTTTTCGAACTACTCGCTTCCCGTCGATGCAGCGTGGGATTTGGACGTATGGGGAAGAGTGAGCCGCACAGTGGAGGCAAGCCGGGCGAGTGCGCAGGCCAGCGAGGCAGATCTTGAATCGGCCCGCTTGAGCGCCCGGACCTCACTTGCCCAAAACTATTTTCAGCTTCGTGCCCTGGACACTCAGAAGAAGATCCTGGATGACACAGTGATCTCTTATCGGGAATCGCTTAAATTAACAAAAAACCTTTATGCCGGCGGGGTCGTCTCCAGGGCGGATGTGCTTCAGGCTGAAACACAACTGAAAACTACGCAGGCTCAGGCGATTGACACCGGCGTGCAACGGGCACAACTCGAACATGCTATCGCGCTGCTTGTTGGAAAACCCGCCTCAGAATTGTCCATCCCTTTCAGCCCTCTTGCCGCGTCAACTCCCTTGAAGTTGCCGGAAATACCGGTTGGGTTGCCGTCTGAACTCCTTGAGCGGAGACCTGATATTGCGTCAGCCGAGAGAAGTGTCGCCGCAGCCAATGCCCGGATCGGCGTCGCAGAGGCGGCGTTTTATCCAACCATCACGCTGAGCGCATCAGCCGGGTTTCAGTCGTCCTCTTTTTCACACTGGCTTGAATGGCCCAGCCGTTTTTGGTCCGTCGGCCCCGCGATTGCAGAGTCGATATTTGAGGGGGGCTTGCGCCGCGCGCTGACCGAAGAGGCACGGGCGGCCTATGACGCCAATGTGGCTTTTTACCGCCAGACTGTGCTCTCCGGGTTTCAGCAGGTGGAAGATAACCTGGCTGCCCTCCGCGTTCTTGATGATGAGGCAGGAGCACAGGCCGACGCCGTGAAGGCATCCAGCCAAACTGTAGAGGTCATTACCAACCAGTATAAGGCGGGGATTGTGTCATATTTGAATGTTATAAATGCTCAAACCATAGCTCTTAACAATGAAAGGACTGCGGCACAGATCATGGGTAATCGGCTTACTGCCGCCGTGCTTCTTATCAAGGCCCTTGGTGGAGGGTGGAACGTATCGCGGGCAGAGACTTTGTATTAATAAGGCACAGGGGTCAGTTGTAACGTCGCTCAGAAAAAAATCGCGAAGAGGAGGAAAGTCAGGGCTGAACCCAACAGTGCCCCGGCTATAACTTCCCACGGACTGTGCACCTTCACCGCAACCCTGCTCTGGGCGATTGCGACAGCGAGGATGAAGCAGAGGAGAGAAATAAGAAAATTTTCCGTAACGTAAGTGACAGACATCCATATCGAAAAGGCGAGGGCCGCGTGACCGCTTGGGAATCCCCCGCTCAGCGGATGGCCTTTGCCGAAATGGGACTTCGCGATGATGACGGAGATCATCACAAGAATAAGGGCTATGAGTGAAACTTCCCCTTTTGAGTGCCTGGCGATGCGGAACCCCTCGTGGAAAAAAGCCTCTATGTGGGGAAAAAGAATGACATATCCGATCACGACCGCGCCGAAGGCGGCGATCAGCACGGCGCCGGCGGCGATGTCCTTGGCCGCGCGGGCCTTCTCGCTGAACTCCGGAGACAAAATGTCGACAACGGCTTCTACTGCGGAATTCAGCATCTCGGTGGTGAGCACCAGGATCACTGCCAGGGTTATGAGCAGGAATTCAATGCGGGAAACGCCGACGACATAACTTCCCACGAGGGCAAGAGCGGCAGAAAAAAAATGGTATCTCAGGTGTTTTTGGGTTTTCGCGCCCTGAAGTATGCCTTCTATGGCGAAGTTGGCGCTTTTAATCCACTGTCTTAACGGCATGCATGAGTTCCTTCTCTTTTTTTTCCATTTTCCTTCTCTGGTAGGCGCTAACCTCGTGGTCATAGCCGAGGAGATGGAGCAGTCCATGCAGAAGCAGCCTCAGTAATTCATCGTAGAAGGTGACCCCGTATTCCTTTGCCTGACTCAATACCTTCGGTACGCAGACGACGATGTCGCCGAGGACAGAGGGGGTGTCGGAAACGGAGTCCATCATCGGGAAGGAAAGAACGTCCGTCGGCCTGGCGATGCCGCGATATCGGCCGTTAAGGCAAGACATCCTGCTGCTGTTTACAAAGAGAACGCTCAGTTCAGCTTTGTGAAGACCGAGCAGCCGCAGCGCCCTGCTTAACTCCCTTTTTACCCTCTTC
>JBJKOV010000436.1:0-3245 GCA_046707105.1 Thermodesulfovibrionales bacterium | reverse complement strand
CCATCATGTCGCCGTCACTCACTATGCCGTAGATATTGTAATCTACGACCGGAAATCCGGGACGGTTGAATGTCTCGGAGAGGTATTTCTCCGCCATCGCCATCCCTACGCCGGTGGCGAAACCCTGTCCCAGAGGGCCGGTGGTAGTCTCTATTCCGCACTGGGGGCAGTATTCCGGGTGACCGGGCGTCTTGCTCTCCCACTGACGGAAATTCTTTATGTCTTCCAGCGAGATGTTATACCCGGTGAGGTGAAGGAGGCTGTAAAGGAGCATCGACCCGTGTCCGGCAGACAGTACGAACCGGTCCCTGTTGTGCCAACCCGGGTTCTTCGGGTTATGCTTCAGAAATCGGGACCATAACACATATGCCATCGGCGCATCGCCCATCGGCATGCCGGGATGTCCCGAGTTGGCCTTTTGTACGGCATCTACTGCCAGCATCCGTATTGTATTGATACATTGTTCGTCCGAGTTTACCTTTTTCACTTGGTCGCCTCCAGTCATCCGAATCGGTTCCAAATCTACTCTCTTTACCGGTATGCCCCGCATCAGGCGACGTTATCTTAACACAACTGAAAGTCAGTTTTCATGCCCCGTGTCTTTAAATACCGGGTTACTGCGGATAACACTTTACATGGATACCGGCATGTCTTATGCTTCGTCCTGAAAACGGCAAATGGCCACAGAAGGCACAAAAATAATATAGAAAAAACAAGAGGTCGAAAGGGGGGGATGCTTACCAAATGGGTGAAGTATTTCACTAACATAAGTTTTTGATTTTTTTGTGTTCTATGTGCTTTTTGTGGCTCAACTGCTTTATTTAGGTTTATACTAATTTATGAGCGGGTGGGTGGAACTGTATATGACATATGATCAACTCGAAGCCGAGATGATCAAGGACATTCTCGAAAGCGGGGGGATTCAGGTGGAAATACAGTCGGCAAAGCTTACCCCTTATCCCGTAAACGTAGGAAGGATGGGCGAAGTAAAACTGTTTGTGAAGGACGGGGACAAAGAGGCAGCTGAAGAGATAATAAGATCCACTCCTCAGGAAGGGTTCGGGACAGGGCCGGAAGGACCGGAAGAAGAAGGCTCCTGATACACCGGAACTTGGAAAAGGGATTGTTTGCATGCATCCAGGACTGAATGAGCTGAAAAAGCAGGTCTTTTATGGGCTTCTGGACCTTGCCGGACGGGTGTTTATGCTGGTGGAATACGCTGATGGGGTGGTTATCGGCGCGAGGGGGTTTCTGCCGGAGGAAAAAGAAAAGGGTATCGTGCTCGTGTTCAACAAGAGGATGAATTTCCAATGGGATGAATCGGGGATCTCCGCAAAACTCGTCTTCGGCGCTACCCCCCAGCAGTGTTTCATCCCGGCAGAGGCGATTCTCTCGATTTTTTCGCCGGAGACCTCCGCGCAGTTTTCAGTGTCGCCTGGAAAGAGTGCATCGCCGGAGCCTGAAGAAACGCCCCCATGTGGCAGCAAGATAGTAAAGGTCGATTTTCAGAAGAAAAAGTAGCGGTTTGCCTTGTGCCATCAGGCGGGCGGGCTGCCGGTATTGTGCACAAGAAAGGGATAATCGTGAAGCCGGACTTTATCCTGAAGCCAGTTTCGCCCAAGGACCTCCCAGGAAAGGTAAGAGGGATACCGGACCGCAGGCCGGAGAATGCGGAGCCCGTATAATTGGTAAATGTGAGGGTAAATTTGATATGCTGTTAAAAGCGTTTTTGCAGCTTGAAGCGAATTCCGGAACGAGGGGCGGGAATATCTAAAACCGGCCTGCCCGCGGCACTCGGCAGAAGGAGGGTTGTGACCGGGAAAGAGATGGAGAGAAGGACTTGTGAAAGGTTCGTCATCCCGGGAGCTGTTGTCTACTGGAAGAGGGATGGGCTTGTATTCCCCGGGAATTTTACGCAGGACTACTATCCTGTTTTCGACATAAGCCGGGGTGGACTCCGATTCCTGGACCATGAGCTATTCAAACTCGGCACCAGTGTTGAACTGAAAATAGTGTTGCCGGGGGAGAGTGAAACGCTTCTCGTCAGGGGCAGGATCGTCTGGATATCGCTGAATCCGGGAAAGAGTTATAAATACCAGGTCGGAATTCAGTTCGCCCCCTTCGGCGGGCAGAAAGGGCAGAATGCCCGTGAGACACTGTCGAGAATAATCGTTCTGGAAGAAAGGTTTAGGTCCCCATAGCGTTTTATGCAGGGAGAAATTTTTTCTACTCAAGTCCTTTCTTCAGCTTCCGGCATCATGTGAACGCTGACATTTCATAGTTGCTGCATAATGCCGTCGGCGTCTTAATTTTCAGCAGTCCTGGTTCTTGCAAACTTTAAACTGCGAGTGCTAAACTTTAAAATTCCATATTTTTGGAGGATGCATTGGAGCTTTCCGGTCTTGGCATTCGTGACCTGATAGAGTTGAGGGACAAAGGCGAGGTTTCGTCCAGGGAGATCCTTGATTCGGTTTATAAAAGGATAGACGGGGTTGAATCAAAGGTGGCTGCGTACGTCACGCTGACGAGGGACGAAGCATTAAGGATGGCGGAAAAGGCCGACCGGGAGATAGCCGCCGGACGCGGCAAACCCCTTTCAGGCATCCCGATAGCGATTAAGGACAATATGTGCACGAAGGGCATCCTTACTACGTGTGCATCGAAGATCCTGCATAACTTCGTTCCCCCGTATGAAAGTACGGTCACATCGAGGCTGATAGACAACGGATATGTCCTTACGGGCAAGACCAACCTGGATGAGTTTGCGATGGGATCTTCAACGGAGAATTCCGGATTTCATACCACGAGGAACCCTTGGGATACGGATAGAATACCAGGTGGGTCAAGCGGCGGATCTGCGGCGGCTGTTGCTGCGGATGAATGCATCGCGGCCTTGGGTTCGGACACCGGGGGCTCGATCAGGCAGCCGGCATCGCTGTGCGGTGTGGTCGGCATGAAGCCCACCTATGGAAGGGTGTCAAGGTATGGCCTCGTGGCCTTTGCTTCTTCCCTTGATCAAATAGGACCGATTACGAAAAACGTGGCAGACTGCGCCTTGCTCCTGAACGCCATAGCCGGGAGGGATCCCCTTGATTCCACTTCCGCTCCGGTTGATGTCCCCGATTTCACGGCCGGACTGGGAGAGGATATTAAAGGATTGAGGATCGGAATTCCGAGGGAGTATTTTATTGAAGGTATGGACCCGGAAGTGGAGGAAGCCGTCAAGGAGGCGATAAGGAAATTCG
>JBJKOV010000435.1:0-12848 GCA_046707105.1 Thermodesulfovibrionales bacterium | reverse complement strand
AGCTTCGGGGCCTCGGCAACGACGGTTGAATCCACCCAATTCACGGAATAGCCGTCCATCCCGGCCATCTCCACGGCACGCCTGAGCAGTGCGGTGCTGACCGCATCCTTCCAGTTCTCATCGGTGTCAGGAAAATAGCGGCCGATATCTCCGGCCCCAAGGGCGCCGAGGACGGCGTCCGTAATGGCATGACAAAGGACATCCGCATCGGAATGGCCCAGAAGCCCTTTTTCGTAAGGAATTTCCACCCCCCCTATAATCAGCTTCCTTCCTTCTGCGAGCCTGTGGGAATCGTACCCGAAACCAACCCTCACGCCTTCTCCGCCCTCATAATCAGGAACTGTTCAGCGATCAGCAGATCTCCGGGAGTCGTAATCTTGATGTTCGTGTAGGAGCCCGTCACCATCTTCACCTTCCCTCCAAACTGCTCTACCAGCGAGGAATCGTCGGTAGCGGAAAAGCCATCCACCGCCGCTTTTTCGTAAGCCTGCAGGATCGTCCCGTATCTGAATATCTGCGGCGTCTGCACCGCCCAGAGTACATCACGCTGCAAAGTCTTTCTCACCACGCCGTCCCGGACGTCCTTGATAGTGTCTTTCACCGGGACACCCACAACAACACCGTCGCAGTCCTTCAACTCCTTCAGGGCATAACGGACGACGTGGGGTTCTATCAGGGGCCTCACACCGTCATGGACGAGCACAACAGCCCGCTTGTCTTCTACAAGATTAAGCCCGTGGTACACCGAATCCTGCCTTTCCCTGCCGCCCGGCGCTATCCGTTTCACCTTCTGAACGTTATAGCTCTCAAACAATTCAGCCGCGGATTCCATGCTGTCTTCCTTGACGACCGGGATAATCTCCGTAATCTCTCCCAGGCCCCCGAGGGTCTGAATGGCCCAGAGCATCAGGGGTTTGCCGCCGAGCATCTCGAAGGGTTTGTTAGTATCGGCCCCGAACCTCTTCCCGACTCCCGCGCACGGAACTATGGCTACAACATTCTCTTTCACCAACCCGCACCAAGCATGTCAGCCCGTCCCCGGCTCAGGAAGATCACCTGCCCACCGTCCTGAACTCCTCCCTGTCCGCTTCTTCCTTCGGCTTGGAAAAGATCATCCGTCCAGCCGTGGTCTGGAGCACACTCGTAACCATGACCTCGGCATTTTTCCCGATTATTTTCCGCCCATTCTCGACCACCACCATCGTGCCGTCATCGAGATACGCCACCCCCTGGTTGTACTCCTTCCCCTCCTTCAGAACAAAGACCCTCATGGTTTCGCCGGGGAGGACAACCGGCTTCAGTGAATTGGCGAGTTCATTGATGTTAAGGACTGAAACCCCCTGGAGCTGGGCGACCTTGTTAAGGTTGAAATCATTTGTGATAATCTTGGCGTTCATCAACTTGCCGAGGGCGACCAGCTTCGAGTCCACTTCCTTGATCTTCGGGAAGTCCTCGTCTATGATCCTCACATTTATATTCGACATCTTCTGTATCTTGTGCAGGACATCAAGTCCCCTCCTCCCCCTGGCCCTCTTCGTAGAATCCTGCGAATCGGCAATATACTGAAGTTCCTGCAGAATGAACTGGGGAACGATAAAAGTCCCCTCGATGAAGCCTGCCTCACATACGTCCGCTATGCGCCCGTCGATAATTACGCTTGTATCCAGAATCTTGAGATTTTCTTCAAAGCCGTTCCCCTGGAGAAGCCTGAAAATACCCTGAACGGTAATGTTCTTTCCCCGGCTCAATCCGATTAGAAGGCCGCCGTAACCGAATATGCCCTTCAGGACAAAAGAGACGGCAAGAACCTCTTCTCTAAGGAGAAGCCTTATGGGAACAAGGAATAGTACGGCGAAAACCAGCCCTGACCCCAGTCCTATAATGCCGCCGACTATGGTACCGAAGTTGACTTTCTGCAGTATACGGTCGGCGTAAGTAGTGATAACACCCAAAATCATGCCGCATATGATTCCGGCAATACCATAGCCGTATTGAAGACCCAGCAGGTATCCGGAGATGGAAAAAAGAATAAAGACCGCCAATTTGAATATTAAAACCATTTTGTCACCTCCTTCCCGGTATGCCGCCTGTAAACGGTGAAATGCTCGTCAGCACGTGGACGATACGCCGCGCCGTTGACTTTAAGACACTTTCAGTGCTGCGTAAAACTTCTTTCCACCCCTGTTTACAAAAAGAAGGATCGTTTCGTCCGGGCTCAAGCCTGAAATGACTCTTCTGTATTCTTCGATTCCGTCTATTTTCTTCTTGTCTATTTCCTGTATCACATCCCCCTTCCGTATCCCGGCCTCTTCGGAACTGCTTCCCGCTTCCACCCTAACCACAACCACTCCTTTTTCCTCCTTCCGGAGGCCCAGCTGCCTGCCGATTTCCTTTGTAAGCTCAACCACGCTTAAGCCGGCCAGTCCTTCAGAGGCTGAATCCCCTCTTTCCTCCGCCGGGGCCGCCTCGGCAACCTCGGCCGGGAGCTTCGCGACCATAACCCTGAGACTGTATTCCTTCCCATCTCTCACGATCGTGACCGGGACCGCGGTACCTACGGCGCTTTCCGCCACCATATTCCTCAGATTGCCGACGTCTTTTACTTTTTTCCCATCATATTCGATAATGATGTCTCCCCTCCGTATGCCGGCCTTCTCGGCCGGCCCACCCTTGACCACGTCTCCCACAAGGGCACCGTTCGCGTTGTCCGCCCCGAACTTGCTCGAAAGTTCCGCCGTCAGCTCCTGGATTGTGACCCCGAGCCATCCCCGCGTCACCTTTCCCGTCTTCTCCAGCTGGTTCATAACTATGCGCGCCATATTGCTGGGGACGGCAAAACCGATGCCCTGGTAACCGCCGGACCGGGAAAAGATTGCCGTATTGATTCCGATCATCTCTCCTCTGATGTTCACAAGGGGGCCTCCGGAATTCCCGGGATTGATCGCTGCATCCGTCTGAATGAAATCCTCATAATCGGCTATCCCGACATTTGCCCTGCCGACAGCACTGATAATGCCCATCGTAACTGTATTGTTTAATCCATAGGGGCTTCCGATCGCGAGGGCAAACTCCCCGACCTGAAGTTTGTCGGAATCTCCCCAACGGATGGCGGGGAGCCCCCGGGCATCGATCTTAATCACCGCCACATCTGTCTTTGGATCGGCCCCGATTATTTTAGCCTTGTAGGACCTGTTGTCAGAGAGCGTGACCATAACCTCATCGGCATGCTCGACAACATGGTTATTGGTCAGGATATAGCCGTCATCGGACACGATGACCCCTGAGCCCAGACTCTGTTCCTTCCATTTCCTGGGTGTTTTGAACTCCCTGAACGGGTTCAGGAAATCGAAAAAAGGATCGTTTAAAAAGGGGGATTCATCTCTCCGCACCGTCTTTGTCGTCGAAATATTAACTACTGCGGGCGAGACCGACCTCACGATATCGGAAAAAGCCGTGGCGGTTTCGAGCATCTGCCGGGAGACGCGGGGAGGCGCCGTCGGCATGTAAACCCTCTGTCTTCCGGTATATTCCCCCAAAAGATAGAACGAAATGCCGCCGAGAAGGAACCCGACCAGCAGAATGGCGGTCCCGACAAGTGTTTTATTTTTCATGCTAATTCATTATAATAGTCTGGTTGAGACGTTGTAAAGCCTGTCCTTGACAGATATCCGTCTCGAATTCTGACTTTCACGACCTGACCGGCTTCGGAATTCCAGGGTTGGGGACTGGCGATTGCGCTCGTGCTTTGACCGGTCCGGGAGCTTAATCACTGATTTGCATTAAGGAGGTTTCAATGTTAAAACGTTATCTGTTGGCCCCCGGCCCGACGCCTGTCCCTCCGGAGGCTCTTCTGGCGATGGCAATGCCCATCATTCACCACAGGTCGCCGGATTTTCTTCCGGTGATTGATTCCGCGAAGAAGGGGCTGCAGTGGTTATACCAGACAAAAAACGATGTCCTCATAATATGCTCGACAGGCACGGGGGGGATGGTCGGTACCGTGAACAACTTCTTCAGCGCCGGCGACAAGGCCCTTGTGATTAACGGCGGGAACTTCGGGGAACGCTGGACAAAGATCTGCAAGGCATACCATCTCAATGTGGAGGAGATAAAGTTTGATTGGGGCTATGCCGTGAAACCGGCGGAAGTCGAAGAGGCCCTCAAGCGCGACCCCTCCATAAAGGGGGTCTTCGTGCAGGCTTCGGAAACGTCCACAGGGGTCTACCATGATATCAAGGCGCTGGCCGATATCGTAAAGAAATACGAGAACACCATTTTGGTGGTGGATGCGATCTCCGCACTCGTGGCCCATGATCTCAGGATGGACGAATGGGGAATAGACGTAATGATAGGCGGGTCGCAGAAGGGCCTCATGCTCCCGCCGGGACTTGCCTTTGTCGGTGTCAGCGAAAAGGCATGGGCCTTCGCTGAGAAAGCGACTTCTCCGAAATTCTATTTCAACTTCCGCAAGGAACGGGAGTCCCTTGCAAAAAACCAGACGAGCTTCACCTCGCCGGTGACACTCATAATCGGCCTGAACGAAAGCCTCAAGATCCTGCAGACAGAAGGGCTTCAAAATGCCGTCGCGCGGCATGAAAGGCTTGCGAAAGCCACGAGGGCGGCGGTAAAGGCCCTCGGACTTGAGATGTTTTCGAAGGAGTCACCGAGCAGCGCCGTGACTGCAATAGAAGCTCCTGCCGGGATCGACGGACAGGAGATCTACAAAAACCTCCGCGTAAAATACGGCATCACCGCGGCCGGCGGCCAGGGACAGGCAAAAGGGAAGATATTCAGGATTGCCCATCTCGGCTATGCAGGGACATTCGATGTTATAACAGCCATCGCCGGTGTGGAGATGGTTCTTAAAGGCCTGGGCTATCCTCTGAAACTCGGCACGGGGGTTGCTGCCGCCCAGGAACTGTTGATGGTTTAGGAGGAGGAATGAAGGTTCTCGTCAGCGACAATATAGCGCCCAAGGGCATTGAGATACTGAAGAAGGCAGGGATTGAGGTCGATGTCAAGACAGGGATGAGCCCTGAGGAATTAAAGTCGTGCATAGGGGAATACAGCGGTCTTGTCATACGTTCGGCCACCAAGGTGACGTCCGAAATAATAGATGCCGCAGGAAAGTTGAAGGTTATCGGCAGGGCGGGGTCTGGTCTCGACAACGTCGACAGGAACGCGGCCTCGAAGAAGGGCATTGTGGTGATGAACACCCCGGGCGGGAACACTGTTACAACGGCCGAGCACTCCTTCGCCATGCTTCTTTCAGCTGCCCGGCTCATACCGCAGGCAACGGCCTCGATGAAGGCGGGGAAGTGGGAGAAGAAAAAATTCATGGGCGTGGAGCTTTTCAACAAGACACTGGGCGTTCTCGGGCTCGGCAATATAGGGAACCAGGTCGCAAAAAGGGCGCAGGGATTCGAAATGAACGTTATCGCCTTTGACCCTTTCCTGAGCGAGGAAAGCGCACAGGCCGCGGGCATAAGAAAAGTTTCTCTCGACGAGCTCTTCGCCCAGTCCGATTTCATAACGATCCATACTCCTTTGACCCCGGAGACAAAGGGGCTGATCAACTCTAAAACGATCGCAAAGATGAAGGACGGCGTGAGAATAATCAACTGCGCCCGTGGCGGCATCATAAACGAAGGGGACCTCTACGAGGCCCTGAAGAGCGGCAAGGTCGCGGCGGCCGCGCTGGACGTACTCGAAAAAGAGCCGCCGGAGAATAATCCGCTCCTTACCCTCGACAACCTGATATGCACCCCGCACCTCGGGGCCTCCACGGCCGAAGCTCAGGAGAATGTGGCTCTGGCCGTTGCCGAACAGGTGGCGGACTACCTGGTCAACGGGACGATCAGGAACGCCGTAAACTTTCCCTCAATTCCGGCCGATCAGGTCCGCCGTCTGCAGCCCTACATCAGTCTGGCGGAAAAACTGGGGAGCTTTTCGTCGCAGATATCAGAGGGAGGCGCCACGGAAATTACTATCGAATACAGGGGGGACGCGGCCGAGATAAACACCGCGCCGGTCACCATAGCTGCCATAAAGGGCTTTCTCACGCCCATTCTCCTTGAAACGGTCAACTTCGTCAACGCTCCCTTTATAGCAAAAGAGCGCGGGATAGAAGTGAAGGAGACGAAGAGCGAGGATTCCGGGGACTACCAGAGTGTGATCGCCCTCAGGATCAAGGCGGGCTCGCGGGAAAGTTACGTCGCCGGCACCCTCTTCAGCAAAAGAGACCCGCGCATCATCCTGATCGACAACTTCCAGGTGGAGATCGTACCGGAAGGTGAGCTCCTGTTGATGTACAACAACGACAAGCCGGGTGTCATCGGCAACATCGGTAACCTCATGGGCAAGAATGACATCAATATCGCCCGGATGCACTTCGGAAGGGAGAAGGCCGGCGGGACCGCGATTTCCGTGGTGAGCATAGATGCGACACCGGCCCCCGAGATACTGGAACAGGTCAGGGGGCTGCCCAACATTCTTTCTGTTAAGCATATACGTCTTTAGTAAAGGCTTAGTGGCGGGTAAAATCGCACTTATTTTAATATCATAAAGAGAGGTTTGAAATGTCTACAGTTATTGTTGTCGGCACACAGTGGGGAGATGAAGGCAAAGGCAAGCTGGTCGATGTCCTCACTGAAAAAGCGGACATCGTCGCGCGATATCAGGGAGGTCACAATGCGGGCCATACCGTTGTTATAAACAACGAAAAGTACGTCCTCCATCTCATCCCTTCGGGAATACTCCACAAGGACACTGTATGCGCAATCGGCAATGGTGTGGTAGTGGAGCCCGCATCCCTGCTGAAGGAAATTACGGGCCTCAGGAAGAGGGGCATCAAGGTGGCCGACAACCTCCTCATCAGCAAGAATGCACACGTGATTATGCCCTATCATCTGGCACTTGACAGCGCCAGCGAAAAAGCGAAGGGAAAGAAGTGCATCGGCACCACGGGACGAGGGATAGGTCCCACGTACGTGGACAAAATGGCGAGAACCGGAATAAGGGTCGGAGACCTTCTTACCCCCGAAATGTTCATGGACAAACTGAAGGCGAATCTCAGACAGATAAATTTTCTCATGAAGAACCTTTACAGAAGTCCCGGGTTCAGTGCGCGCGCAATCTTCGCGGAATACAGCGAATACGGCAGGCTTCTCAAAAAGCACATTGCTGATACCGATATTATCGTTAACAGAGCCATTGCGGAGGGGAAGAATATCCTCCTTGAGGGGGCACAGGGAACGCTCCTCGACATAGACCATGGCACCTACCCCTACGTTACGTCGTCCAACTCAATAGCCGGCGGAGCATGCACCGGCCTGGGCATAGGCCCGACGAAGATATCGAGGGTCCTGGGTGTGGTTAAAGCTTATACGACCCGTGTAGGAGAGGGGCCGTTCCCGACCGAAATGGATGGCCCGGTAGGTGAGGAATTGAGGGCAAGGGGCGGCGAATTCGGCGCAACCACGGGACGGCCGCGGCGCTGCGGCTGGCTCGATACAGTGATCCTGAGGCATGCCGCCATGATCAACGGCCTCACGGGGATTGCCATCACAAAGCTGGACATACTGGACAGCCTGAAAGAAATCAGGGTATGCACAGGCTATAAATACAGGGGGAAGACATTTACCGATTTCCCGAAAGAACCGGGCGTCTTTGAAAAATGCACCCCCGTTTATGAAGAAATGACCGGGTGGGGCAAATCCACTCTCGGCATAAAGGAATTCCGGAAACTACCGCTTCAGGCGCGGACATATATAAAGAGAATCGAGGAATTGGCGGGCGTCCGCGCGGACGTCATCTCAACCGGGCAGAAACGGGACGAGCTAATAACCATCAGAGATCAATTTTGAGGACCAGGCGGCAATACCGCAGGTTCATGCGTCGTCTGGAGGTTGAATTCTCCGCGGATGGCAGACACTACCGCGGAATAGCAAGTAATTTCTCGCTCGGCGGGCTTTTTGTCAGGACAAATCATGCGTTCGTGCCGGGCACTTTGATTGACCTGAAGGTTCATCTTCCCGGCGGCGAAGCCGCCGCTTTAAAGGGCCGCGTAAAAATGGCCCTCAAGACCCCGGTAATTTCTCTCAGAAACGGCATGGGGGTCGAGATCCTGGAAAGAGATCCCGTTTTCGTTGATTTCATGAAGTCGCTCACAAACGAAGAGGCGCCGCTTACGGGAGAAAGAAGCGCCGGAACGGAATCCCTGAACGAACGCGAACAGGCCCCCGGCACAGAGACCGACTCACAGGATTGCTCTATTGTCAGGTGTCCTGATTGCGGCGTTGGAAACAGGGTCCGCAAGCCACGAATTTCTCAATCTCTAAGATGCGGCAAATGCGGGGCATCTCTCACACCGCCGGCCTGATTCACGGCCTGCTGGGCTTACTTTTTCCTTCCGAGTGCCCCTCCTGCAGGACCCGGACAGACAATCTTCGATACGCGCCCTTTTGCAGCCGCTGCTGGTCCGCGATCAGGAGGTATTCGGGGCCCTCATGCACCGTCTGTTCGGCCCCCTTTTCGTCGGCCTCCGGCAGGATCTGTTCGGAATGCATGAGACGTCGTCCCGCTTTTTCCCGTGCGATGAGCTACGGCCTTTATAAGGACGAACTCGCAATGGCGATACACCTCTATAAATTCAGCGGGATAAAGAGACTCTCAGGCCCCCTGGGAGAGTTTCTTCTGGACTTCGACCTGGGAGGTGCGGATGCCGTGATCCCGGTGCCTCTGAGCGTCAGGGCACTCAGAGAGCGCGGATTCAACCAGTCCCTGCTCCTCGCAAAGACCTTGTCGGACTCTTCCGGCATCCCCCTTGTCATTGACGGCCTGGTAAAAACGTCGGATACCCCTCCACAAATCGGCCTTTCCGCAAAGGAACGCCGAAAAAACCTGAAAGGCGTTTTCGAGGCCGCGAGGGATTTCCGGGACATGCGCCTGATCCTGGTCGATGATGTGATGACGACAGGGGCCACTGTGAACGAGTGTGCGCTGCAACTCCGGAAGGCCGGGGCCGAAAACGTACTGGTTCTTACTCTGGCAAGGGCGGGTATTCTCTGACATTTCGAATGCCCGAACTTTACATTTTTCCCTTTTTTCCTGTATCTTTTTAGGATGATCGATTTACATACACACAGCATATTCAGCGACGGTGAGCTGATCCCTTTTGAGTTGATCAGGAGGGCCGAAGCCATCGGATACAGCGCCATGGCGATCACAGACCATATCGACGCCTCTAACATTGATCTCATCATCCCCAGGATAGTAAAGGCCATAGATAAGGCGAAAAGATATTTTTCCCTGATCGTCCTGCCGGGTGCCGAGATTACCCATGCGCCGCCCGAACTGATATCCGATCTTGTAAAGGAGGCCCGCGGCCTGGGTGCGAAGATCGTCGTTGTCCATGGAGAAACCATAGTCGAGCCTGTCAAGAAGGGGACTAACAGGGCCGCAATCGAAGCGGAAGCCGACATAATTTCCCATCCCGGCCTCATATCCTCCGAGGACCTTCTTTTCGCCAAGGAAAAGAACGTCTCCCTGGAGATTACATCGAGAAAGGGCCACTCCCTCTCAAACGGCTATGTGGCGCGGGAGGCCATGCGTTTCGGGGTCCCCCTCTGCATGAATACGGACAGTCACAGCCCTTCAGACCTGATCACCCGCGAAATGGGGAGACAGGTGTTGCTCGCGGCCGGCATAGAGGCCGGCAGGGTAGATTCAATCTTCGAAAATTCAAAAAATATTATAGAAAAAGCTCTAAGGAGGTCTTGATGCCAAAGGCAATTAAGAAAAAAGCGAAGAAAAAAGCACATACAGAACCGGATGTCCAGGAAAAACTCCTGGACATGAAAACCATTTTCGAAAAGAAGCAGAAGAAGATCGCTTTGTATGGTGTGGCGTTACTCGCCGTCATTCTGGTTGTAGGGGGCATTTTTATTTATAAGTACAGGTCCGACGAAAAGGCAAAACAGCTGGAATACGAAGGTTACAAGGTTTTTTATAATGAATATTCCAAACAGGCCCAACCTGACCAGCAGAGATTCCAGAAGGCCCTGGACCTTTTCAAAGAGGCATACGAGGCAAGAAAAACGCCCCGGTTGCTCCTCTACATCGCAAACTCGTATTACGGACTCGGGAAATATGACCAGGCATTGTCAACCCTCACCGACTTTATAAAAACCTATCCCGACAACAGGGATCTTCTGCCTCTGGCGTACAAAGAGATGGCGGACATCCAGCTTAAAAATGGGAGCAAGGACGAGGCACTGAAGACCCTCGACAAGTTATATAATTCCCCCGGCGGAATCTTCAGGGACTTTGCCCTGATGGAATCAGGAAGGATACTGGAAAGCGAAGGCAAGAATCAGGAGGCTATGGCCAAGTACAGGGAAATCACGGAGCAGTTCAAGAGTTCGCCTTTCTATGAAGAGGCCAAAGCCAAACTGGGGGAGAAAAAGCAGGGATAAGAGCGCCGGTCAGGCCCTTCTGCCGTGGGCCCTTCTCTTCCTCTTGAAATACCTTCTCTTCTTGACCTTGAAAGAGACTTTTCTGACAGTCGCCCTGTCTTCGGCATCCTTTGCGTAGAGGCCTTTCGGGGGCAGATAAATCCTGCTGCCCTTCTTAAGGGGTATGATTCTGTCCATTGAATTCAGCGACAGGATAACATTCACCGGGATGCCGGTTCTTCGTGAAATCCTCCGGAGGGTGTCACCCCTTCTTACCGTGTACCTGTCCATGGTGAATCTGTCCTTCTCGGGCAGGGACGACAGTTTTTCCAGGAAGCCGTCTTTTGTACCTTCCGGAATCCGCAGAGAATAGTGCGAGACATCGGGCGGGGTGCACCACCTCCTCAACTCCGGATTGAGCCTCCTTATCTCTTCCAGGGTGGTACCGGCGCACTCCGCGGCAACCGACAGGTCGACAGGCGAGTCCAGCTCGACTTTATCGTAGCGAAGAGGCTCTTTATAGTCGATATTCTCAAAACCGAAATCCTCGGGGTTGCTTGCGATAATCCTGGCCGCAATAAATTTCGGAACGTAATCCTTCGTTTCCGTCCTGATGTGCCTAGTCTCCCGGAGGTCCCAGTAATCGTCGACCTTTCCCCTCTTCATGGCCTTGAGTATCTTGCCCTCCCCCGCATTGTAGGCAGCCATAGCAAGGTTCCAGGACCCGAACATCGAATAAAGATCCTTGAGGTAATCAGCAGCCGCCTCGGTGGACTTGACGGGGTCCCTTCTCTCGTCCTTCCACCAGTTGATCTCAAGGCCGTATCTCTTTGCCGTGGACGCTATAAACTGCCAGGGGCCGGCCGCATGCGCAATTGAATACGCATAGGGGTTGAACCCGCTTTCGATCAGGGAGAGAAAAACTATATCCTCCGGAACATCTTTCTTCTTCAATATATCCGTCATGATATCGAGATAGGCCCCGGACCTGCTCAGCCACAGGGAAAACCTGTCCCTGATTTTCGTTGTGAACAGCCCCACATTATGCTCGACGGCACGGGTTGCGGTTTTGTTGTCATTATACGAGAGACCGCCCGGCAGTCCGGCTTCATCGGAAGTCTGAAGGGGAGCATGAATCTGTTTAAGCCCCTCGTTAAGGAGACCTGCAAACTGGGGAGCTTCATCGGCACCGGCTAATACAGGTAAGATAATCAGAACAGAGAGCAGGACGGCAACGATAAAGGAAAATTTTTTCATCGCTGTAATTTTCCCTATCCCGGACGCCTTTTGTCAAGTGGGGGGTAAAAAAAAGATTTTGATGGTATCATGTCAGGACAGAATCTGTACTATATCCCCGTGCTCCTTAGACATTAACAGGGGGAAAAATAAACACGGCAATGAACTGGGAATTTTGACAGCTCCAGGCGTCGGAAACCCCTGATCAGGTGCGGAAGAGGATGAAAAAACTGCAGGAAGATACAAAAGAGGCTATAGAGCGCCTGGTAAAAGACCTCAACTACCACAGCTACCGGTATTACGTCCTCGATTCGCCCCTCATTTCGGATGCGGAATACGACCTTTCATACCGCCGGCTCAAGGAACTGGAGGAGAAATCCGGTTATGTGCTCCCGGATTCTCCTACGCTCCGGGTCGGGGCTTTCCCGCTCGAAAAATTCGAGAAGGTCAGACACCGTGAGCCTATGCTCTCCCTGGACAACGCCTTTTCGCATGACGAGGTCAGAGAGTTCGACGGCAGGCTGAAGAGGCTGTTGGGCACAGAAGAGGAGATCGAATACACCGTGGAGCCGAAATACGACGGGCTCGCACTTGAGCTTGCCTACAAGAAAGGCCTGCTCCAAAAGGCGTCTACCAGGGGGGACGGCAGCGAGGGTGAAGACGTGACGCAGAACATAAGGACCATCAAGTCCGTCCCGGTCAGGATAGAGGGGTCCGCCAGGGTCCCCGAAGATATCGATATCCGGGGGGAGGTATACATGGACCTCGATGAATTCGAAAAACTGAACAGGCTGAGGGAGAAGCGGGGAGAACCGCTTTTTGCGAATCCGAGGAACGCGGCGGCAGGCTCTGTCAGACAGCTCGACCCGGCGGTTACTGCCGAAAGAAGGCTTCATCTGGCCTGCTACGGCATCGGGACAGCCGGGGGAATAGAATTCAGGAGCCAGTCCGATCTCATCTCCTGGCTGCGGGAATGCCGGTTTCCGACGCCTGCAAAGGTGTCGGTGGTTACCGGGATAGATAAGGTCGTAGAAGCGGTCAGGGAGATCGAAAAAGGAAGGGAGACATTTCCTTTCGATACCGACGGCGCGGTGGTAAAGGTCAATGACTTTGGGCTGCAGCAGAGGCTGGGGACAAAGACACGGGAACCCCGCTGGG
>JBJKOV010000434.1:0-3058 GCA_046707105.1 Thermodesulfovibrionales bacterium | reverse complement strand
AAGGCTGTCATTCCCGCAAGCCAAGCGCGTCGGGAATCCTTCTGAAAACAAAGAAAGATTCCGGACAAGCCGGAATGACACAAGAAGCGGATATCATAATATTTCAATTTTGAGATAGGTTCTAGTGCAGTAGGCGGGACCTCGGAGTGAATATTGTCCGGAGACTGCTTATTCATCTTCATGTAGGAATAATCCCGACAAAAAAATCAGAGGTAGGCTTATAGATTTCATGGCATTCTTGAGGTATCTTGAAAAAGTAAGAGTCTTACAAAAGAGTCAAAACCCTCAGTGAGAAGTCGACCGAAAAGCGTGGGGCTTGACAGGGAGAGGAACCCTGGACGGGCTCGCCGACCCCGCGACAAAGAAGTTTAAACCGTAAACCTTAATCATCACAGTTGTCAACAAACGAAGAGGAGGACGAATGAAGAGCAAACACGTCGTTTTCATAGTACTGGCCATGTCCGCTTTGCTGCTGTCGCCGCTTGCGGCCAACGCAGATGAGGTCTGGAATTTCCTGGGACCCCAAGCACCTTTTCCCGCTGCGCCCACCAGTCCGGCCGTCGCTGTTGGGTCTGGCCCGGTGATCGTCACCAATGCCGATAATTATAAAGTGACCTTGACCCCCTATTCCGTCGCTCCAACTGATCCAGGGGCATCAAACGGTACCATTGGGCAGTTGACGGGGAGAAACCTGGGCCCGGGAAGCGATGAACAGGGCGCTGGCGTTGGTTCGGGGCCCTATCTGGAAACGGACTCGACTACTTTTGAGGTCAATGGGAACGAAGCCATCCGTATAGACTTTACAGACTTCGCGAATATCTCGGGTGCCGATTCCGAGCATCTGTTTTTCAATTCGCTCACATCAAACCCTGGCGGACCGGTTGAGACGGCCCACATCTGGCAGGACTGCGTCGGCTGTACAAACCTCGGAACCATCGTGCATAATCCTGCCACATTCCCTGCGCCTGAGGACTTCTCCATCCCGCCAAGTGCTTTTGGTCACCCAATCTTTGTTACGGCGGAAGCGGGCGATTTCCTGTTGTACGGGGTCTCAGTTGACACAGTTTCCGGTTGCAGTCTGACCTACGGTTACTGGAAGACCCATACGACATACGGCCCGGCAAGGCACGCTGATCCAACATGGAACGAAATTTTACCGGATGGGCCCGACACCTCCTTTTTCCTGAGTGGCCAGTCATACTATCAGGTGCTTCAAACTAAACCCAAGCGTGGTAATGCGTACTATATCCTGGCGCACCAGTATATCGCGGCATTGCTGAACCAGTTGAGCGGGGCATCTTCCACTCCTGCGGTTGATACAGCGCTGGCAGGGGCTTTTACCTTCTTCAGTACATACGCCCCCAGTTCTACATTGCCGACGGCAGTGCGGAACCAGGCTATCTCCAGTGCCAATGTACTTGACCAGTACAACGAGGGTATCATCGGACCAGGTGCCTGCGATTAACCCCAAAGATCTTTAGGCGAGGCCGGAAATGGGCGACTCGATTCGAGGCGCCCATTTTATTATGATCTCTGTATTGGGATTCCTGAATAGGTTCTTTTTTTGGTTTTCTCAGGCCGCTCCACATTTCAAACAGAAATCAAGGCCGGCTCAACTTGAGGCACAATCTGGATGTGAGGAACATGGCCGGCTTGAGGCATAAATTATTTGGCGATTATGCACTTGACAAACCAATTAGGGAATTATCCTGAAGGGAATTGACGGAGTCCTGGAGATAATCGGCGGATTCCTTTTTTTGGTGATAAATTATGCGTAGATTGTTCGGATCGTCAAATGAAAAGGTACCGGCCCGACTATATCACTTTTATGAATGACAGGAATGACAATTGTTCTGCAACGTCAGGGTTTATAAGGCACAAAAGGGACCTCTTATAACCTTTGATCTTAATCCGCGCAACGATAATTTTTCTCAAAAGGAAAAGGAGTAAGAAAGAAGGTCGAAGACGTGCGACCCCGGATGGAATAAAAAAAGCCCCGTCCAAAAGGGCGGGGCTTTTCTCGATCCAGGAAGTTCTACTGTATCTGGTATGTCGTCAACTGTCCATTGTTCAAATTATAAATGTAGAGGTAGCTCTGTGCGGCTGACGTACTGAAGTCGTAGTTGAACATGCTGAATGTTCCGCTTCCAAACATGGCGTTTCCGAAGTCCGTCGTGGTTACATAAACCATATTGTTCTGTATGACCGGCACTGATGCAAAGTCTCCGTTCAGCGAAACAGCTACGGGTGTCGAAGACGCCGTGAGGGGCAGCTGAACTGCATAGAGCACGGACTGGTTGCTATTACCGGCTGTGTTAAACTGGCTGAATTCCGGCAAGGATGCCGTAGCCACCAGATAACTTCCGTCAAAGGCAACGACAGGCCTGGACAGTATCCCTTTAAACGTGTGGGTGACGGGCGTTCCTCCGTTCGGGCTGAACGCCATGAGACTCGACTGAAAGGAGTTGCTGGTGGGTGCCGTTCCACTGGTGGGTGTAATTATAGTGGGCGTATAACTTATCAGATAGGCCGTGCCGTCGTTGCCCACCACGGGCTGGCCCGCCAAACCGTTCATCATCCCGAAACCGCCGTTGTTCGTCATTGCGAACCCGCCGCCCATCATGCCGCCGCCCATCATCGCCTCTGAACGGGCCGCAAAGGCCATTACGATAACCGCCGCGAAAGACAAAACCTTGATAATTATGGACTTCTTCATTATGAACCTCTCCTTGTGATTGTGAAGCTGGCTGGATGGGACCGATGATCCCACTTCTTAGTTTAATAAATTTACCAGACAAAGATGAAGAATGTGTGAAGAAAATCTGATAATAAAGGCTAAGAACAGACTTTCACCTCCTTCAAGAGATACTGTCGCGCCGCCATGACGGCCTTTGCGCTCTCACCCGATGCGATGATAACCCTTCTCCCGAAGGTAACGAAATTATTGAATGGTAAAGTTGGTCATCCAAAGGTAGTATGTCGACATATTGGTACCCGCCGGGGCTGCCATAAGGCCCATGGTATATGTCCCCTTGGGGAGTGACGAAGTGGGGATGTT
>JBJKOV010000433.1:0-1734 GCA_046707105.1 Thermodesulfovibrionales bacterium | reverse complement strand
AGGGACATGGCAAGATAGAGATACAAAAGAATATAAACGTAAAGATCCCGCCTGGCGTAGACAGGGGGTCCAGGCTGAAGATATACGGTGAGGGTGAACCCGGCGTCCACGGAGGACCCCGGGGGGACTTGTATATTATACTGGATGTCCAGGAGCACCCTTTTTTCAAGAGGGAGGGCACAGAGATATTCTGCGAGGTCCCCATCTCGTTTCCCCAGGCCGCACTGGGTTCCGAGGTTGAGGTCCCGACCATTGACGGCTCCGCGAGTCTCAAGATACCGCCCGGTACTCCCTCAGGCAAGATCTTTCATCTCAGGGGCAAGGGGGCTCCCCCGGTCGGCGGACACCACAGGGGCAATCAGGCGGTAAGGGTTTACGTCGAGGTCCCTAAGAAACTCAGTGCGCGACAGAGGGAGCTTCTGGAAGAGTTCGCCTCAATAAACGGCGACGAAGTCTCCAAGACCTTCAAGGAAAAAATAAAGGACCTTTTCACCGGAGTTGAAAATTGAACCTTCTTTCTTTCGCATAAGGTGGATAGGCATGCGAGAGACACAGCCGACGAGTCCGCGAGTGGATGCCCATAACCACCGCCACCCGGGCGTCTCAATCCTTTAATGCCCAGAATCTTTCTTCCCGATCCCGAAATAAGAGAGGGGATCATATTCATAAGGGGAGAAAAAGCGAGATATCTTACTACGGTGCTCAGGTCAGGTGCGGGCGATTCCATTACGGTAAACGACACCGTCGGCAATTCATATTCTGCAAAGATAATCCGGGCGACTAGGAAAGAGGTCTCGGCTGAGATAACCGGCAAGGAGGATTCAGGCGGGGAGTCGCCGCTTAAGATAACTCTTCTCCAGGGTCTGCTTAAGGGTGAAAAAATGGACCTCGTGATCCAGAAGGCAACGGAACTCGGGGCGGAGAAAATCATTCCGGTCATCACCTCCAGGAGTCAGGTCAGGGAAACGAGAAAACTCGGGCGGTGGCAAAAGATAGCTGAGGAGGCGTCGAGACAATCGGGAAGATCCATGATCCCCGCGGTCGGCAGCACCCTGGATTTTGAGGACCTCTTCAACGCGCCGCCGGTCCCGGGGCGTGGGATAATATTCTGGGAAAAGGGTGGCGGGAAACTGCCCGCCGTTGTCGAACAGCTCGGGGAGGCACGAGAAATAGAACTTTTCACAGGTCCGGAGGGGGGTTTTTCAGACGAAGAAATCAGGACGGCGGAAGAAAGAGGATTTATTGCAGCAACTATGGGCAGGAGAATCCTGAGGGCCGAAACAGCGGCGATCGTTGCGCTGGGGATCGTTCAGTACCAGCTTGGGGACCTCGGGTCCTAGATCGTCTTCCCGCAATAGTTCAGATATATGGGTACGAGAAAGGTCGCATGTTTGAGATATTATTACCCTGGCAGTCAAATAGATGAAACGCATCGCTGCTTGCCATTCCGGCTTGTCCGGAATCTATCCGAAAACAGAGAAAGATCCCCGGCAATCAAGGATGACGGATTGGGATGTTTTGTTGCCGGGTTAATAGTATAATAGTTTAAACAACAGATGACACTCGAAATATTTTTTATCCTGGGGTTCCTGATACTGAACGGTTTCTTCGCGGCGTCCGAAATAGCCGTGGTTACATCCCGAAAGTCCTTTATCAGAAACCTGGCGGAGAAAGGAAGCAGGAGGGCCGATAAACTCCTCCGGCTGCAGTCCGAACCCGACAGGTTCTTTGCCA
>JBJKOV010000432.1:0-4732 GCA_046707105.1 Thermodesulfovibrionales bacterium | reverse complement strand
TACCATAAAGGAGGGCGGGACCGACATGTGCATAGCTTCCTTCCTTGTCAAAGACGCCGAAGTCTGAACCAACGGTAATCCAGTAGTGGGGCAGCCCCGAAACCTGGTCGGTTATATCCACCTTGTAGGAGTCTGCATAGAAGGTATACGTCCTCTTTATCGAAACGCCGTCCCGGGCATATTCAAATACAACACTCCCTGTCTTGTTTTGTTTATCAAGCGTGAGGTCTCCGCCCGATATGCTGAAATTGGCGTGAGACAGATCAAAATCCGTATTCGTCCCGATCGCCAGGGCCGGCACTGCCCCAGGTTTCCGAAGCAGGATCACCGGCTTGCCGGCGGCGTCGTGATACTTCTTCATCTCCCAGAATTTTACGGTCGCCCCGCTTGAGGAAAGGACTGCGGAATAAAGACTGTTTTCCACCCGGATCTCTTTTTCTTCCGCCGGCGGAACCGGCGTGACGGCCGAGGGGAGGGCGGGTTTCGCCGCTTCTTCCTTCTTTACAGCACCTTGCGCCGCTTCCTGAGCCTTTGTCTGAGGTACCGGAGGCTGCTGTTTTGCCGCATAGTACTGGTATCCTATGATAACCGCAATGGACAGGACTATGGCGAGAAGGGTTTTGTTATCCATGGCTATTTAACGGGGTCGAATCCGCCGGGGTGAAAGGGATGGCATTTTAGTAAGCGCCGCACGGAGAGATATGAGCCCTTAACTGCTCCGTATTTCGCCAGCGCCTCTATGGAATAATCCGAGCATGTCGGAAAAAACCGGCAGCTTCCCGGCAGGACGGGTGATATTAAATGTTTATATAATCTGACTATTGCTATCAATATCGTTTTCATTGCCGAGACCTGCAAAGACCCTGGATATCTCTCTGCTAAGGTCAGCTAAAGACGCCTGGACCGAAGCGCTCCTGGCCACAAGAACAAAATCGTAACGAACAGATTTTTCGAGCAACTGTTTTCTGAAGGCTTCTCTCAAGAGCCGCCTTATCCTGTTCCTCACAACAGCCTTGCCGATTTTTTTGCTGACGGAAAGTCCGAGTCTGCTGAAAGAGAGACCATTGGGCCTCGCATATATCACAAGATATTTTGAAGGAAATTTAAGACCGAGTTCAAAGACTTTTTTGAAATCCCCCCGCCTGCTCACGGGGTGGAGCATTGTTCTGCTTCTTAGGCGCTCAGTCTTTTCCGTCCTTTTTTCCTTCTCCTCTTGATGACATTGCGTCCGCCGACGGTGCTCATTCTTTCAAGGAAACCGTGCGTCCTCTTTCTCTTCTTCTTGTGTGGATGGAATGTCGTATAAGTTCCCATAATTTTTTCCTGAGCCAAAAGTATAATCTGTAAAATCGACGCTTGTCAAGCGGACCCGGCAGTTTCAACGGAAACCGGAAATACCGGAAGCGGCAGGCAACAGGTGCGACCGATGCGCGAGTCCTACGACAAAGGGAATAACGGTCCGGCAGTTTTATTGATTATGCCCCTTGTCTCGGCCCTTCTCAGGAGTTCCATGACAGCCTCTTCTCCCTTGTCGCCGATATCGAGTGAATAATCGTTTACATAAAGACCGATATGCTGCTCCATGACTTCGTCTTCGATTTCCTGTGCGTGTTTCCTGATGTACGACCTGGTTTCATCTCTGTGGGAAAAGGCGTATTCGATGCTCTTTTTCAGCATGCCGTCTATCCTGGTAACAAGACCCTCCCCCAGGTCCTTCCGGGCAAGAATTCCCCCCAGTGGAATGAGCAGCCCTGTCTCCTGTTCCCACCATTGGCCAAGGTCGAGGACCTTTTTCAGCCCCGCCCGCTGATATGTGAAGCGGCTCTCATGGATGATCAGCCCTGCGTCGACTTCCCCGCCCGTAACGGCGTCTATAATCCTGTCGAAAGGCATCGGAACGGCGTTATCTTTCAGCGAGGGGTCAAATATCTGCAAGAGAAGGAATGCCGTCGTGAGCAGCCCCGGTATGGCAATTTTCCTGCCCCTCAATTGCTCCATATTGCACTCTTCGCGCGCGATGACAAGCGGTCCGCAGCCCTTGCCGAGAGCCCCTCCCGAGCGGAGCAGAAAATATTTGTCCCTCAGATAGCCGAAGGCATGGAAGGAGACCTTCGTCATATCAAGCGCTCCGTCCAACGCCTTCCGGTTAAGGGTTTCCACGTCGTCCAGAATCTCATGGAACAAGATATCTTCCGTGTCGACAGTCCTGTGGACAAGACCATAAAAGATGAAGGTGTCATTCGGGCAGGGGGAATATCCGAGCGATATGTCTTTCACTCTTTACCTCTCGGCGCCTTCGAATATAGTTCTTCCAGTTCCATCGTCTCCGACATTCTGATGCATATGAGGCATTCGCTGTGCTCAACTGTTCCGTCTTCCCAGAAGGTGGTTTTAACAGAAGCGTTGCCGCATACGGGGCACAAATTCCAGAAGAACTCCCCGAATCCTTTGCCTGAAGTGTATATGTAAATTGAGTCGTCCATCGGCATCCAATCCACCAGTCACCCTCCCTTAATCCCTCCCCTCTAGGGAGGGAAATCATTCTGCCCTCGCCCCTTGGGGGAGAGGGTTGGGTGAGGGGTATCTTCGCTTCAATATAGTCAAGAGAGCAACCTGTCAAAAGCCGCGAAAACCACTGATTTAGTATAATTCTCTCGCCCTGGATTAATAAAGCGCCGGTTTTCCCTCCGCCGAGAGACTCACCCGGCCTTAATTGTTTTCAACAATTCAAAAACCGCCATACAGCAGTTTTCCGATGCCAGTTCAATGTCCCATTTTGCGGTATCCCTGTCCTCGACTATGTTGCTGACGCCTCTTATTTCGATCAAGGGCATCTTATAGAGTGCACATATATGAGCTATCGCGGCGCCTTCCATATTCTCGCAGATAGCGCCCCACATTTTTTGGAGTTCGGCAGCCCTTTTCCGGGTACCCGTGCAGGTTGAGACTGTCACAAATTTGCCGGACTTTACTCTTGGATGACCGGGCAAGTCCCGGCAGATCCTTCCGGCGGACTTGACCGCCCTTTCTGTAAGCTGCCTGTCAAGCGCAAACTCGTTGTAATACTTCTTTCTCCCTTTCCTTAGAACAGGGATGCCGATGTACTCCGTGCCGTGGAAACCATCTGTGCCCAGGACCCCCTCATCCGCGTAGACCTCGGCTTCGGCGACCATGATGTCCCCGACAGCCAGTCCTGAGGCAGGGTAGGCGCCGCCGGCACCGAAATTTATTATAAGTTCCGGTGAATAATCCCGTATAAGGACCGTTGAGGCATGTGCCGCGTTGGTCTTTCCCATCCCCGACAACGCATAAACGATTTCGACCCCCTCTATCCTTCCCCTGTAAAAAAAAGGAGGGAACCCTGGACGGGACGCTGCCTGCGTCAGTCTCTTCACAAAGAAAGGGCCTTCGGAAGGAACAGCCGATATAAGACCGACACAAATATTTTTCCCCGGGCGCGCGGACCTCATTGTTCCGCTCTATTATATCAACCGGCCTTGAAAAAAAATACTTTCTGTGATAATCTTCTACACTTAAGCGATCTGTCTTGACAGGTCTAAATTCACACGCCGGCTACAGTTCTGCCTTTGGTCCCTAAACGGGGGTGGCAGGACAGGCGGAGGAAAAACCAACGGAGGAAAGAATTATGGTAGCAACAATGAAAGAACTGCTTGAGGCCGGGGTACATTTCGGCCATCAGGTGAAACGCTGGAACCCCAAAATGAAAAGATACATCTTTGGGGAGAGGAACGGCATCTATATCATCGACCTTCAGAAGACGCTGAAGGGGCTTGAGGAAGCCTATAATTTTGTGAGAACGGTGTCGGCCTCCGGGGCCGGCGTGCTTTTTGTCGGCACGAAGAAGCAGGCCCAGGATGCGATTACAGAGGAAGCCAACAGGGCTTCGGCCTTCTTTGTTAACCAGCGCTGGCTCGGCGGAATGCTCACCAATTTCCTCACCGTCAAAAAGAGCATAGAGAGACTGAAGAAGATAGAGGCGATGAAAGAGGACGGGACGATGAACCTTCTTCCGAAGAAGGAGGCGTCTATCCTCGAAAAGGAGAGGGTAAAACTTGAGAGGAACCTCTCCGGCATCAAGGATATGAAGGAGTTGCCGGGCGCGATATTCATCATCGATCCGAAAAAGGAGAGGATAGCCATTGCGGAGGCAAGGAAATTATCGATCCCGATAGTGGCGGTCGTCGACACCAACTGTGACCCCGATGAAGTGGACTATGTAATTCCCGGCAACGATGACGCGATTCGTGCGATAAAGCTGCTGACCGGGAAGATGGCCAGTGCGACCATCGAGGGCAGGGACGTCCTGACCAAGGCGGCCGAGAAAGAGGCTGAAAAGGCTCAGATGGAAGAGAAGGTCGAGGCGGAAGAAGTGATCCCGGAGGTGAAGGAATAATGGCGGCAATATCAGCTGAGACGGTGAGGGACCTCCGAGAAAAGACCGGCGCCGGCATGATGGAGTGCAAAAAGGCCCTTGTGGAGACCAACGGCGACTTTGAAAAGGCGATCGACGCGCTGAGGCAGAAGGGGCTTGCGAGTGCCGCCAAAAAGGCGGGACGTTCGGCATCTGAAGGGGCGGTGGGATGCTATATCCATATGGACAAGATCGGGGTGATGATAGAGATCAACTGTGAGACGGATTTTGTGGCGCGGACGGACGATTTCAAGGAACTTGTAAAGGACATCTCGATGCATATAGCGGCTGCTTCGCCTG
>JBJKOV010000431.1:0-16944 GCA_046707105.1 Thermodesulfovibrionales bacterium | reverse complement strand
GACGATGGCCCCATTCCTCGGAAAAGATAGTTTCCTCTAAATGGGCAGTTGAATGGAGTTTATACTCAAATTGTTTAATCGACGTCATAAGAGGGTCGGCCATCTGTTCCAGGGCAGATTCAAGGCCGTCTGACTGAGATTACCCAGGGATCAGGCGCTGACTCCCGTGTTTACAGCTATACCTACGATTCACAGAACCACCTGACTGGCATCATTGATCCGTTATCTGAAATCACAGGGTTTGCCTATGATCAGGCTGGGAGGGTCACTCAGGAAGTATTGCCGGACGGCCGGGTGATAGACTTCAGCTACGACTCAAACAGCAATATGGTCTCGATAAACCCTCCCGGAAGACCGGCGCACAACTTCGACTATACATCATTGGACCTCACGAAGGACTACATGCCGCCTTCTATCGGCAAGGTAGACACGAATACCTCCTACAACTACGACCTCGACAGAAACCTTGTTGAGGTGGACCAGCCCGCCGGCTCCGGTGCTCCTGCGAGGGACTTGACCGAAAATACGTCTTTTACCTATGACGGCTTCCTGATCACCTCTATCACATGGTCTGGGGCAATCAACGGCTCCGTAGGCTTTACTTACAACAACGACTTCAATGTCGCTTCCGAGACTGTGGACGGAGGGAACGATGTAAATTTCAGTTATGACAAAGATGCTTTTTTGGTGTCGTCGCAATCTTCGGGGGGGAATTCGGGCTCAGAGAATTTCGTCATAGACCGTGACCCCGGAAATGGGTTCGTCACAGGCACGACCCTCGGCGGTGTGAGCGACGCATGGACTTATGACGGCTTCGGGGAGACTTCAGCCTACAGCGCCTTCTATAGCGGATCACCTCTTATGAGTGTTCAATACGTTCATGACAAACTGGGCAGGATCACCCAGAAGACGGAGACGATAAACGGAGTGGCCGATACATATACATATACATACGACCAGGCCGGCCGGCTCACGGATGTACAGAAAGATCTTATGCCTGCAAGTCATAACGACTATGACCTTAATGGCAACCGGCTTTCTTATACAAGCGGTGCAACTAAAGTTAGCGGCACATATGACGACCAAGACCGTTTGCTTACATACGGCAATTATTCCTATACCTATACAGACAATGGTGACCTTGAGAGTAAGACCGGCCCTGAGGGCACGACATCATATATCTACGACGACTTCGGTAATCTGGTATCTGTCATAAAGCCCGGCGGCACGGAGATCGATTACATTATCGACGGACAGAACCGAAGAGTGGGGAAGGAAATAAACGGAGCCCTCGTGCAAGGGTTCCTTTACAAGGACCAGCTGAAGCCGGTAACTGAGCTTGACGGAAATGGTAATATAGTGTCAAGGTTCCTTTATGGCACGAAGGATAATGTGCCCGATTATATGATCAAAAACGGTGAGACATACAGGATCATTTCGGACAACCTTGGAAGCCCTAGGATGGTGGTGGACGTTAGTACGGGGCAGATTGTTCAGCAGATGGCTTATGATGAATTTGGAAATGTTACTCAGGATACTAATCCCGGCTTCCAGCCGTTTGGGTATGCCGGTGGTTTGTATGATCATGATACGGGACTTGTCAGATTCGGAGCTAGGGATTACGACCCTATGACCGGGAAGTGGACTGCAAAAGACCCGATTCTATTTAAGGGCGGGGATACAAATGTGTTCGGGTATGTGGATAGTGTCGGAAAACCCCCGACAGAGACGAACCTTTACACGTATGTAAGAAATCGCCCTACTCAGTTAACAGATCCGTTAGGCCTGGACCCAAATAGTGCATGTATATTTTATGCTGAAGAGTGCTCTGATGGAAACGTGTATGCATGTAGCGCTTGGTGGGCTTGCAGTAGTGGCTGGCCTCTTTGGGGCGGCCCTAATTCTGAAAAAAATAGCTGCGTTAGAGGTTGCCTGTTGGAAAAATATAAAGCTGGCTGTAAAGATGTTACCTGTGAAATTCCGGCTCATCTTGAATGCTTTAAAAAATGCGAAAATAAATGTACCAACTGAGCCAAATGGAAAAAGGAAATATAATAATAGTTAGCAGGCTATCTCTAATCGGTGGGATATCAGGTGGAATCGAAACCTTAGCTGTTCTTGCCTTAAATCGCTTATTCCCACAACATTCATTATTATTGGATTTACTCATTGGGGGGTTGTGTTTCAGTATCGTCGGTCTCGGCATTTCCATTTCTTGTAGCATCGCCATGGCGGCGCTAAGGATTGAGAGGAGAAGGCTATTAATAGGTGGAACAATCTGTGGTTTTATTTCTGGTCTTTTCTTTAATTTTGGAATGTTCATATACCTAAGTATGTTTTTGTTTTCGCTTTCTTTCGCTTTCTTGGCCAAAGCGCTGGGGCTACCTCATCCAGTGAGATTATTTGTAGGCGCAATTTCAGGTGCTCTTATTGGCTTCATGGCTGCTACATTATTAATAATGGGTTGGTCTCATCTCAGATTCCTGGCACCCTTTTACAGCATCCCGGCAATACTGTATACCATCGTAATAACCTACTTCATCAATTTTGGTGTATTGCTTCCTCTAGTTAATGTGGATGAGGGCTGAAGGTCTGATATTTGGCACAATGGTTGCAGATTATCAAAGCAATAATGCTTACGAAAGGAGACCACGAGTAATGCTGAAGCCTGTTGATCGACAGGGAAGCTTTTATGATGCCGATTACATCTGCGACCAGCTCATTCCACAAGATAGTTTCTATCGTAAATTTAGAGAAATCGTAGCGCCGCTATTAAAGGACAAGCAGTTTGAAGCTATGTATTGCAGGGACAACGGGCGTCCGGCAATATCTCCGTCACTTCTTGCAATGGCGACCATCCTTCAGTTTCATAAGAATCTCTCGGATAGAGACATGGAGCAGGCATGCATGTACGATATCCAGATCAAGTACGCCCTCGGCCTTTCCCTGGACGAAAGACCGTTTGACCATTCCTCTCTTGGAGATTTTAGGAAACGTCTTCTCGAAAACGGAAAAGAGAAGGAAATATTCGACCTCATTCTTTCCCATCTTATAAAGCAGGGCCTCATAGAGAAGAATGAAATCCAGAGGATTGATGCAACCCACGTCATCGCTGATATAGCTGTGCCAACGATGGTGCAGCTTGTTAAAAAGAGCATCTTCGAAATCCTCAAGCCCTTAAAGGGCAGATATAAAGAGGCTTACACGAGGATCGCATCAGAAATCGATATGACGGAATACACGAGAGAGTCTGTCATGAGCGAAGTCCCCGGGAAGCCTGACCCGGAAAAGAAAAGGCGTAAACTTGTGGAGGTAGTAGAGGATGCCCGCGCCGTCCTCCGTGAAACAAGGGCTGTTGGGGACAGAGACATCAGAAGGAAGAAGGACATGCTTCGTCGCATATTGCAGGAGAACCTCGAAAAAGATGAAGACGGAGATGTAAAAGAGAAAATCCACAAGGAAAAGCCGAGGGACCTGCTCATCTCTCCTATCGATCCGGATGCCAGAGCAGGCCGTAAGTCGGCGACGAAGAAGTTCATCGGGTATAAAGCCAATGTGACCGAGACGGTTGATAGCCGCTTCATCACAAACATAGTAGCCATGCCCGGCAATCGGCATGATGGAAGGACTGCGGTCGAGGCTATAACAGAACAAAAAGAACATGGCTTGGTTCCCGCAAAAGTAATTGGCGACACAGCATACGGGGAGGGATTAATCAGGAAAGAATTGAAAGAGTACGGCAGTGAGATGGTTGCGCCGTTGTGCTCGGTGCGTAGTCCCCACGCCCGGTTGGTCTATCCTAAAAGCATGTTCAAATATGACGAAAAGAAGAAGATCCTCACCTGCCCGCAAGGAGTAATGACCCGGGAGAGCTTTCGCGATTATCAGAAGGACATAACGATCTACCATTTCCCTTTAAGCAAGTGCGGCAAGTGCCCGGTGCGGAGCAAATGCACTAATTCAGCTGACGGCAGAAGGACGGTCAGCATCAGCTCGGTAAATGCAGAACTGCGCGAAGCCGAGATATATAACAGCACCGATCAGTTCAAAGAGGATATGAAGCTAAGGCCGCCGATAGAAGGAAAGCTCTCGGAGTTGACGAGATATCACGGATTGCGAAGAGCACGATACAGAGGACTGAATAAAGTGGGACTACAATTCTACTTCACAGCAGCAGCCGTGAATATCAAGCGATGGCTAAGGGTAACTATGGACAAATTAAAACCAAAAACACAAGAAGCCTGGGCAGTGTAAGAGAAAAAAGCAAAAGGGATAGAAGTATTCTCTGAAAATGAATGCTGTTTTGAACTATAAAGAGGAAAAACTCGTCGATCCGGGTTTCGGATTTACGATAGACGTGAGCCTCGATTCAAATTATGGGGTTTTCCGACGGTATCATGTCGGAAATAATCCGGTGAATAATATAGACGCTTCCGGACTTTTTTTGGGTATGTCATGTCACGAAAAATGGGACGTGGTATGTGAAGTGGCTTGCCAAGGGGCGCATATTCTTGCCTGTGCCGCCCTTTGCAGTCTGACGGGACCTGGATTTGAGGCCTGTGAACCAGCATGTACAGAAGTCTTGGGGGCAACGAATTGTATGATAGGATGCAATGTGCTTGCCTATAAAATGTGTCCTCCACCGCCTAAGCCGCCCTCTCATTGTAGTGGAGGCTCACCTGGACCAGGCGGGCCTCCTCCCTCGGGGCCTAACGGTTCTCCCCAGTGAAAAATTAGTAGAACAAGGGGTAGTTGGATGTCCAAATTGTAAAGGCAAAAATCTCTCTTTTAAAGGCACGCAGAGGCAGCTCAACAGGGAATTAGTGACAGCATAATGCCATCAGATGTGAGGCAATATTAACAATGCGCAGGTGTCTTATAATATTCTGTTTAGGGTTTAGCCTATCATTGATAGTTTGTTCTATACCAATGCTGAGGATCTACGTTAGAACGGGGATGAAGGGCTTTCTGTTTCGGGGTCTCGGCATAATAAGCGGTTCAGTCGGATTATTCGGATCAGCCTATTGGTTTATAAAGAATGAGACTCTCCCATGGGAGAGCCTCATTTCTCTTCCCTTTTTTATACTAATGTTAGTCGGTATAGTGCTAGTCGCTGCAGCAGACGTGTTTGCTTTTGGCAAGGAAAGCGGGCTGTGGAAGGAAATTTGGGAGAGAAGCACCTTCTGGGAAAGGGTAATAGGTAGGGTTCCAATACTCAAACATGAAAATATTCCTCCTCCTATCCGTAGTGGTAAAGAAGGCCTTATGATGGCGCTATCAATTTTTGTGCCAATTATTTTAATAATAATCATTAATATTCTGTCTGTGGCCAATTTTTCGAAAGCTGCATTGTGTTCAATGGCTGTAATTATTTTCAGCATCTTGTTCTTTGGTTTCTTCGTGAACAGGAGTAAGAAATGAGTAAGGGTGGAAATGCAAAATGGAATAGGTTCTCTTTTACCCTTCACACCCAACGCAACGTTGGGTTGCAGAAATCCATACGGAGAGAATCCGGATTCCCTTTACTTTCAGGGTCTTCGTCATCCGGGCGTTTATCCGTATACCATCCGGGTGACAGTCTCGTAGCGTGGCTATCTTCAAGCCTTGAGCTGCTTTTCCGTGCATCCGGGTGAAAATATCCGGGTGCATACGGAGGCACTGTTACAGCGAAAAAGACAAGGCGGATGAAGCGGGCAGAGTCAATAGGGGACGCTCCCAATATAGACAGCTTATTTCTTCCTGACCCTTTCGACAAAGTCCTTGACATCGACGATCCTGATGCCGTGGAAGTGTTTGAGGTTTCTCAGATGCGGGTCTCGTGAGACGATATAATCGGCCTTTGCCTCCATCGCGCAGGCAAGGAACATATCGTCAGTCGGATCGTCTTTGATTTTCTGCATGGTGTAAGTTCCTCTTGTGATCAAAGCCTTCTCCATGACCATGCCGATAAAATCATCGATGTCGTCCTTTGACGGCTTGAACTGCTTCAGAATCCGGGGATAATGAATGACCCGGTAAAGCTCAGCCATAATCTCTTTTGATGTAACCAGAGTGAAAGTCCCATCCGCGATCATGCCTCTCAGCTCTTTCGCAAGCTCCCCGCGTGGAAATGCCACGCTGAGCATGACGCTGGTGTCGATGACCGCCTTAATTGTGGGCATGCGCCTTTGATCTGACCGCTGCTACAGCCTCATCGATGACATGCTCGACTTCTTCCTCTGAGTAATCCTTCGTGCCCTTGGCGAGCCTGTCCGTGATCTCCCTGAACCTCTGGGACCAGGACTTCTCGCTCTTGGGCCTCATCATCTTATTGACCTGATGTTTCACAATAACCCCCTCAAGGATTTTTTTGACCGCCTCTCTTTCGTCTTCATCCAGGGCGGACACCATCTCGAACTGCTCCAGTAGCTCCCTGTCCATGATCTTACCTGCGGCGATCCCTGTGGCCTTGTCAAAGACCAGCTCGTCAATGGAGACCCCCAGGGCCTTTGCCAGCCGTGTAACGACATCGAGAGTGGGAGAAGACTTGTCCGCTTCATACCGTCTGATCTGAGAGATCGCCACGCCGCTTTTTTTCACAAGGTCTTCCTGGGTCAAGCCCTTTTCTTTCCTGAACCTTGCCATATTCTTTCCGAATGCCATAGTAGAAACCTCCTTGGATACATCAGTCTTGCTGCCGCATTTTACCACGGGTTTTTCGGAATCCCCGGTTAAGGCGGTAAAGAGCTTATAAAATGTTCTTGACATGGCAATACCTAAAGTGATATTACTAATACCTAATGAAGTATATCGCTATTTCCAGGGTTCAGTCAACCATTTTCCTCTTGACAGGTTTTTATGAGGATTAGCAAGGCAGACATAGAAGCGATCAAGAAAGAGCATGCCCTCAAGGCCGTGATTGAGTCCTACGGCATAAAGTTCAGGAAGAAGGGCGCCAACTATGTCGGCCTCTGTCCCTTCCATAAGGAAAAGGTCCCATCCTTTACCGTCAACCCCAAAACTAACCTCTATCACTGCTTCGGCTGCAACGCCGGCGGCGACGTGATCGGGTTCATCACCAAACAAGAAGGCATCGGCTTTCGTGAAGCCTTTGAACGGCTCAATGGTAATGGCAAGAACGGGAAGAAGCCGCTGCAGAAGAAAGCGCCTTCTTCTTTAATCCCGAAAGCGTTCGGGACTCCTGCGCAGCCGGTAAACAGAACAAGACTCCTGAACCGTGTCGTCTCTTTCTATCACAAGAGCTTTTGTGAAGACCAGCGGGCTATGGAGTACCTCTACCTATACGGACAACGGCGAGCTTGAGAGCAGGGCCGGTCCGGACGGCACAACTTCGTATAATTATGACGATTGGGGTCAGGTCTATTCGGGCTGTTGCCCAAACCCTTATAAACCGTGGCAAAGAAATTGCTAACTCATTACGTTTAGGAATCACGGCAATGAGGAGACAATACAAGATATGATGGGATTTCAGCAGCCTCAGAGCAGTTTGTTTTATGTTGGCATCGATATAGACAAGAGGGTAAGGGCCGATCATCCATTAAGGAGAATCAACCAGCTCATAGACTTTGATTTCTCTTATAAGGAAGTCATGGAGCATTACGGGAACAACGGTAATGTATCAGTGCCGCCTCCGATAATATTAAAACTGATGTTGTTACTCATTCTCTATAATGTTCGCTCTGAGCGGGAATTGATTGACACAGTCCCCGAGCGAATAGATTGGCTGTGGTTTCTCGGGTATGACCTTGATTCTGAAATTCCCAACCATAGCGTATTGTCGAAGGCCCGAAGGAAATGGGGCGCTGAAATTTTCAAGAGTTTTTTCGAGCGCATTGTGACGCAATGCGTAGAAGCCGGACTGATAGATGGCGGAAAGGTTTTCATGGATTCAAGCCTTATAGACGCAAACGCCTCGAACAATTCCGTTATCGACACAAAGAACCTGAAACACCAGCTGAAAAAGAACTATAAGAAACTGGAAGCACGCTTTGAGGACAAAAAAGCAAGTACCGATACTTCCAGAACATATGTGAGGCAGAACAAGAGATATGTTTCCAGCACTGACCCTGATGCGGCCATAGTGAACCGTGGCAAAGCAAAGCTTGCTTATCAGGTGCATAGGGCGGTCGATGAGAAAAGCGAGATAATCACTGCGACGGAAGCCACAGCTGGTGATGTCAACGAAGCACATCTGATGATTCCACTTCTGGAACAGCATAAGACGACAACCGGACTAACGGCCAATACAGTTGTGGCTGACAGCAAGTATGGCACTATCGATAATTTTCTGGCCTGCTATGATCGTGGCTTACACGCCCATATGCCCGATATGGGAAGAGTAAATGCAAAGAGGATTGAAAAGAAGATATTCACAGAAGAATGTTTTCGCTATGACCCGGAAGAAGATGTGTATCACTGTCCGGCGGGAAATGTGCTCAAGCCTAAGTCTCTGCACATCAGCCGACAGAGCAGGGACTACGCTGCTCCCAAAAAGATGTGTGCAGTATGTCATTTGCGTGAGCAATGCACACAGAATAAATCGGGGCGGACGCTTAAGCGGCATCTTCGGCAAAGCCACCTCGATAAAATGCGCGAGGCGAGCCGATCAGCCAAAGCGAAACGGGATATTAAAACACGACAGAATCTCATGGAACGCTCTTTCGCCCGGAGCACAAGATATGACTTCGATCGTGCACGGTGGCGCGGGCTCTGGCGAATGCGGATTCAGGAATATTTGACCTGTGCGATTCAGAATATCCAGGTCTTGATGAACAATGTCTTGAAACCCACGAAATGCATCAACGCCCAAGCAGTGAGGATAAAGAATTGCGCCGGATCGACCTTATCTTATCTGCATTTGCTGCTGGATGCGTCAATTTGGACGTTATTATTACCTGACATGCATGAATCTAACTTTCGTGAAGCCTCTCACATCAGCCGATGAAAGTTAGCGCTGAAAATTGCAAATATATTTGGGCAACAACCCGTTGAAATGTGACAGCTTGGTCATACTACAAGGTTACCACTGGCGTTGATTCCCATTTGTAACATGCCCCGCGACAAGCAACATTTATTCCGTTGATCTCTGTGAGGAAAGATAGCTGTGCAGTGACTGATTGCAACTGAACAGGTAAACCCTATCCGAAACTTCAAGAGGCTCACTCCCCCTAACGCGTAGGCACGGTGATGAGCTAATGTGGACTCAGTTCATCGCCCTTGAGATGTTTACGGTTTTGCCGCGGGTAAAAATGAAACTGACCAAGAATATGGGTTAAAATAGAACGTGCAAGAACGAAACACACCAGGGCAAAAAGATCTGCAAAAGCTCTTGGTAAACAAGGCTTTCTGAGGGATACAACTAAACCGGCGGATGTTCTTCCAGTGACATACTCCACGCTATCCGCGGATGCGCTGACCAGGCAAGTACTGTCCAGATAAGCCCTAGATGCTCCCATTCAATGCGAATATATGTACAGAGGACTGGGTGGAGAAATCATGGGGCCAACTCTCATTTGATGACAACCTGCCCTCCAGCCTAAGTATTAGAGCCCGAAGTTTTCTGTCGCTATGAAGTTTTCCCCTCAGCCGCTTCCGCTCCTTGATGTCTATGCCGTTGGATATCTCCTCGTAGATCCGCTTCTTATATTCTTTTCTGGCCCTGCCGGTGTCTCCGCCGTACTCATCGAGAACCATGGCATAATCGATAAACCCTTCTTTCTTCCTCTTGTTGATAAACCCCGGCAGGCTGCCCCAACGGTAACTGATAAGGTGATCAATCCTGTCTTTGAGCGGCTTCCTCTCCATTGATCCGATCCTGACTGGGTTTAAGTGGATATAGCGGGAGAGGACCGAGAGATATTCGTTTTTGAGACAGAGCTACGGTCTCTAAACTTCTATTACTCTTTCCCTAAAAAATCGTACCGTCTCATTGGCGACGAGCTCTTTCTGGTTGTCGAGGGTAAGCATGTGATACGAATCGGGAATAATGATCTTGCGGACCTCCGAGGCTCCGATATGTTGTTCTACGTATTCTGCGTTTCTCAAACTCGCAAGATCGTCCTCTTCAGCGTGCAAAATAATCGTCGGCACCTTCACCTGCGGCAGTATTTTTTTTACTGACCTGATGAGTTTGAATAGTTCATGCATACTCTCCGAGGGAAAGCTGGAATAGGCGACGGTGTCTTCCTGAAGCATGCGCGATATCCGCTCCCTCATGCGGCTGTCCTTTATTCCATAAGGTTCTCTCTCCCGGTAAGAATAGAAAAAACGAAACGGTGGAAGATAGGACACTGGAAGCAGAAATTTATACCAAGGCAGGCTCCAGCCGTCATAAAAAAGGGTTGTTGAAAGAAGCGCGATCGAAGAGACTTCGTCCCCGACTTCGCCTGCCAACTGAAGGCAAAGGAGAGCCCCCATGCACAGGCCTGCGGCGGAGACAGTCTTGTATTCTTTCTTCATTTCTGAAAAAGCCTCATAGATCGTCCCGTACCAGTCACGCCATACGGTAATCTTGAGGCTTTCGATCGTCTCGCAGTGGCCTGTGAGACAGGGTGCTTTCACGGTGAACCCGGCTTTATGCAATCTTTTCGCCAGCGGTTTCAATTCAAAGGGACTGCCTGTCAGGCCGTGGATCAACAGAACCGCGTGCCGGCCTCCCTTAAGATCGATACGGTATTCGCTCATACCTCCCTCACGATCAGCACGGCGTTTGTGCCGCCGAAGGCAAAGGAGTTCGACATGGCTGTTCTGATCTTAAGCCCCGTCCTGCCCTCGTTGGGCACATAATCGAGATCGCACCCGGGGTCGGGGAGCCAGAGGTTCATCGTAGGCGGCACAGAATTATGCTTTATCGAAAGCAGTGATATCGCACACTCCATCGCCCCGGTTGCTCCCATAAGATGGCCGTGCATCGACTTCGTAGAACTCACAGGAATTCGGTAAGCCCGATCTCCGAAGACAGTCTTGATCGCCTGCGTTTCAACATTATCATTTGCCGCGGTGGCTGTCCCATGGGCATTTATGTAATCGATTTCATTAGCTTCGATTTTCGCTTCATCGATAGCCTGTCTCATCGCCCGAACCTGACCCAAAACTGAAGGACCCGTAATATGGTGTGCATCCGCAGCTGAACCATAGCCGACCAACTCCCCATAAATATTTGCGCCCCGCTTCTTCGCCCTCTCCATCTCCTCCAGTACAACGATGGCTGCGCCTTCACCCAATACAAAACCCGTTCTATCCTTAGCAAATGGTTTGCACGAGGCAGAGGGATTATCGGGATCTTCCACCGCCAGGACCCCAAGGGAATCCCAACATTTAAAGGAGACAAAAGTGATCAGACTTTCCATGCCGCCGGCGATCATTACATCTGTGTAGCCGGCCCTGATCTGACGATATGCCTCACCAATCGCCACGGCAGAAGATGAACAAGCTGTCGAGTAAGTGAGGCAGGGGCCTGCCAGCCCATATTTAATCGAGATGTGTGACGCGGCGGCATTCGCCATGATTTTTATGATGGAAAGAGGGCTTACTCTCGATATCTCGTCCCTGTAAAGATTCAAGCAGACCTCGTCGAGCGAAAGCGCCCCGCCCATTCCCGTTCCGAGGGAAACCCCCGAACGCCATCTATCCTCCTCTTCAACAATAATCCCCGCATCCACCCATGCCAGTGAAGCGGCAACGATTGCGATCTGGCTCGCCCTGTCAAGAGCGGAGATCTGTTTTTTCGCAAAATGTGCCGACGGGTCAAAGTTCAGAGTGGCGGCGAGCTTTCCGGCGAGGGGCTGGGAATAAACGGCATCGATCTTCCTGATCCCGGAAATACCGCGCATGAGGTTGTCAAAGAGTTCTGTCGAAGTAGTTCCGAGGGGCGAAAGTATTCCTGTCCCGGTAACCGCAACCCTTCTCATTCTACCTTCATGCATCAGGCCTTCTGCTCTGCTACGAGCCTGTCGATAAGTGCCACTCCGTCGCGGATTGTCTCTATTCGCACATTGCGGTCTTCGATCTTGATCTTGAATTCGTCTTCGAGTGCGAATATGAATTCAATCTTGTCGAGAGAGTCGAGTCCGAGGCTGTCAAGCGTTGCATCAGGCACTATTTCCTCGGCGTTGAGTTCGAGTTTCTCAACGAGCAGTTTTTTTATTCTTTCGATCGTCGTCATTCCCCGCTCCATATTTTTTAACGTTCGTTTTTCTGTCAGATCCGCTGGCGTTCAGACTGCGCAACGTCTGATGAGGGCGTCGAAGAGTCTCACGAAGAGATCGATCTCGCCGTGGGATATGGTCAACGCGGGCGCGAGCGTAAAGACGTTTTTATAGTAACCACCCACATCAAGAACGAGCCCGTATTTTTTCCCGCCAACTTGAATATCTCCTTTCATCCCCTCATGGAAAATCCTGTCCGTGAGATCCCTGTCGGGAGTGAACCCGTCCGATTTTGTCATTTCAATCCTGATTGCAAGGCCAAGTCCGTCAACGTCCCCGATCACGCTGAACCTCTTCTGCAACTCTTTCAGACCTGAAAGAAGATGCTCTCCCTTTTCAGCCACGATCTTTTCTAAATTGTATTTCTGCAGATACTCCATCACCGCAAGGCCTGCAGCCGTGCCGAGCGGATTGCTAGAAAAAGTCGAATGCGTCGAGCCCGGCGGGAAGACCGAGGGATTGATGAGTTCCTCCCTCGCCCAGATCCCGGAGAGCGGATTCAGCCCGTTCGTAAGAGATTTGGCAAAGGCCACGACGTCGGGCGCGATGCCGAAATGTTCCGATGCCCATAATTTACCTGTTCTGTAAAATCCCATCTGTATTTCGTCGTCGACGAGCAAGATATCATAACGCTTCAGCACTGCAGAGAGTTTCGCAAAGTAATCGGGCGGAGGAATGATATACCCGCCTGTTGCCTGAATGGGCTCGATAAAGAAAGCGGCGTATTCGGCCTCATTGTCCCTGAGATCCAGGACCCCGTGGTACTCAGTTTCGAAGAGCTTCTCAAAATAGCGGATGCATTCATACGAGCAATCCCGGCGATCTTTTTCATAATAGCACCTGAAACAGTAAGGAAATGGGATTAGGTGCGCCTTGTTGCCGAAATGTCCGTACCTCTTGCGGTACCTGAAGCTGCTGGTTATTTCCGTGGCGCCCAACGTGCGTCCGTGGTACCCGCCCATGAAAGCAAACATGAACGATTTCCCTCTCTTATAATTTCTGACGAGTTTGATGGAGTCTTCGACTGCCTGGGCGCCACCCACGTTGAAGTGGACCCCGCCCTTGAGCTCGAACCGCCTCTCCGTCTCCTTGGCAATGCAGGCAGCCAGGAGTATCTTTTCCCTGTGAAGATACTGGGAGGCCACCTGCGGAAGTTTCGCCATCTGTCGTTGGTGGGCGGCTTCGATTTCCGGGTTCCTGTACCCGAAATTCACCGCAGAATACCACATCTGCATATCAAGATACGGTATATTCTGGAGATCATACAGCCATGAGCCTTCACATCTGTCAAAGATGGCAGGATCTGTAAGGTAATGCACCGTATCGCCGTATGAACAGTACAGGGATTCCAGTTCTAAAAGCTCTTTTTTAGTCAATCCATCTGATTTCAGGTACATTCTCTTGAAATCTGTAATCGCCGTCCTCATATCTTCTCCCATCGGTCCGCTGTAATAACGCGCCGAAAATATTTTTTATATCCCTGAAATCCCTGAAATTAGAATAAGGGATGCCTTCTTTTTTGCAGAAGTCTGCCAGTTTCCCCCTTGCGAAAACATAAGCCGCTTTCCTGGCAAGACAAAAATCGCTCAAACCGTCGCCAATGTGAATAATGGTATGGCCGCCGCCTATCTTTTGTGTCACCTCGCACTTGCACAGTCCCGAGGAGCAGCCACCGGAAGAATGAGGAAAAATAGCGGTTAATCTGCCGCTTTCTTCCTCTAGCTGGTTGGCATAGACAGGGAGTCCTATCAGTCCCGCCTTACCCAGCAGTCTTTCTGCGAATATCCCGAACCCGTCGCTAATTACAGCAAATGGAAGTTGAAAGCTTTTCAATAGGGTTAGGAAATCACTGAATGTCCTATCAATGGCAAATCTATCGATATACTCAAGAACGGATTCGAGAGGCGAATTTATCAGCGCCATCTGTTTTTCGAGGCATTCCCTCGAACCTATCAGGCCTTGTTGCCACAGAGCCTCGTGCTCTTCCCAGCCCGCCCGGGCAAAAGTCTCAATAACGGCATCCGTAATATCTTCATCGACAATAGTGCCGTCAAAATCCAAGGTTACAAGGAGTTGGCCTTTCAAGCGGCGCTGTCCCCCTTTATTTATGCTGCCGTCGACGGCGCAGTTTTTCAAAATACCCTTTTCCATCTCCTTACTGCAAACAGAACAATATTGTTCTAAAGCTTCAGCGTGAAATCATAATCCGGCGATGTGATATCATAAACAGAGAAGCTTACATTAACCTTACACAGCCGACCATATGCGGATTTTGATCGTTGAAGATGATGCCATACTGGCTGACGGACTCATGCGTTCCATGAAGGAAGCGAGCTATGCGGCGGACCTGGTGACCAACGGTGAGGACGCCGACTATGTCCTGATACAGCAAGTGCATGATCTTGTAATTCTGGACCTCGGGTTGCCTCGGCTTAATGGCTTCCAGGTTTTACAGCGTATGCGTGAACGAAAGAGCGAGATCCCGGTCTTGATTTTGACGGCACGGGGCACGATGGATGATCGGATCAAAGGACTGGACCTCGGCGCGGATGATTACCTTGCCAAACCATTTGACATCCGTGAGCTTGAAGCCCGTGTAAGAGCCCTGCTCAGGCGCGTCTATAGCAAAAGCAGCGATGAACTCTGTCTGGGATCATTATCTCTTGATATGAAAGGACGCCGGGTAACAGTGGGAGGCAACCCTTTGGAGATTCCTTCCCGGGAAATGAGCATTTTAGAGATACTGCTGAGACGAGCAGGAAGCGTGGTAAGCAAGGAACAGATACTCGAAGGTCTCTGCAACTGGGATGAAGATGTCAGTGACAATGCGATCGAGGTGTATATCCACCGCTTGAGAAAAAAATTGGTCAATGCCGGGATCGTCATTCGTACCGTTCGCGGTCTCGGCTATTTGATGGATCATTCAAACGATGATTAAGACTGTTACACTGCGCGGCAAACTGCTTGTATGGCTACTTTTACCCATGTCGGTCCTCTGGTTAATGAGTGCGGCAGTTATGTACTACCTGGCATACAGTTTTGTTAATTATGCTTATGATTATTCGTTATTGGATTCTACACATGATCTTGCCGGACAAATAGGAAACGTTGGGGGCAAGGTATCAATAGACCTGCCCAAGCCTGCTCTTCAGATGTTCCTTTCTGACAAATCAGACAAGATCTACTATAATGTGGTCGACAGCGGGGGAACCGTAATATCCGGTGAACCTGATTTACCGCTGCCCGATGTCGTGCTGAGGCCGGGCGATTCAACTATACGTGACGTTACATTGCGGAAACAGAAGGTGCGTATCGCCTCGCTACGCTTTCTCCCGCCGGGATTACCATCCGCTCAGTCTGTTTTGATTCAGGTAGCAGAAACGCTCAACAAACGAAATACACTGGCTGGCCGGATCATGACAACCACAATATTGCTCCAATTCCTGATGATATTGCTTGCCGCTATGATCGTATGGACGGGTACCGGAAAAGGGCTGGCGCCCCTGGAAAAGCTGCATCGGGAAATATCCACACGGTCTTACAGAGATCTCAGTCCTGTGGAGGAAGGCATCGCGCCTCTGGAAGTTCGTCCCATTATTCATGAGATCAACGGACTCATGAGACGTCTTGGTGAGACCCTTGAAGCCCAGCAGCGGTTTATTGCTGATGCGGCCCATCAACTCAGGACACCACTTTCGGGTCTTAAGGCACAATTGGGGCTAGCTCTCAGGCAGTCAGACCCGGAGGATATGCGGCATTCTCTGGATCAGCTCAATTCAAGTGCAGACCGTACGGTTCGTCTTGTCAACCAAATGCTTGCCTTGGCACAGGTCGAACCCGACTCTGAAAGGATATTTGATCTAAGACCCTTCGACCTGGGGAAACTTGTAAGAGAGACCACCGGGGAGTGGGTCCCCTCCGCGCTCAAAAAGGATATGGATCTCGGCTATGAGGGGCCCAAGGGCTCAGTTATGATAAATGGAGATGTATTTCGCAGCAAGATGATGATCGACAATCTCATCGATAACGCCTTAAGCTATTCACCGCATGGGAGTAGCGTAACGACAAGGATCGAGGAGGTCGAAGGGACCGTCGTCATGACTGTGGAGGACAATGGCCCCGGCATACCGCCAGGGGAAAGAGATGCCGTGTTTCAGCGGTTCTACCGCATTCTGGGCAATGCTGTTCCCGGGAGCGGGCTGGGGCTATCCATCGTCCATGAAATCGCCGCATCGCACAGGGCACGCGTTTTCCTCGGAGATCCGGAGGGCCATCGGGGGACGGTAGCGAAAGTAATCTTCCCGAAGCCAGACGATTTTCGTCCTTGAAATAAGATGGTTTAAGCAGACCGAACAAGTACTGAGCGAAAGGGGAGAAATCATGGAAATCGTGGGGTCAAATCTCATTTTGATGACAATCGTTGAACTTCCTTTCGCTGCCCCATGGCCAGTTTGCTCCGGGAAAGATGGCCTGATTCGCCGAAGCCTCCAGGCTTAAAGCTCTGGAACAAGGGGGACACAGGTCCCGAGATCAGGGAGTCGGTTTCGTAATCACAATAAATGTTACCGCCGTACACGGGTGTTTTATGCATCGCCTTCCCCTTACGAGGCTTCAAAGTTCAAGCAGGCATCTTCATTTCAGTAGCAACTGTAAGCTCTTCGAATATCCTGCCGACTTCGGCAAGCGGTCCTTCATCCAGCCCCTTGCAGTCGACCTCGAAGCCCTCCGGGAGGAATTT
>JBJKOV010000430.1:0-3178 GCA_046707105.1 Thermodesulfovibrionales bacterium | reverse complement strand
GAAGGCAAGGGCCGTCTCCCAAGTGAATGGATTAGATTAATGAATAGCCGCTATTCAGGTCAAGGCCGTCCGGCCCCGTCGCCGGGGCAATCTCCCGCCGATATGAGAGACATTAAGTTCAAGAAATGGAAGCGATGCCGGAAACTCTCATCGAAGCCAGATGGATCTCTTTTCCTGCTTTTTCCTGAAACTGACAGCAACTGCCTTCGCTTGCTGGGTTTCTTCTGCCTGACAACCCTCACATCCATCATATGTTTATCGATGTGAATTTCCGATGGTAACCTTCTTGCTACTGTGCCAGCGGAATATCTGTGTTCTTTTAGCTTTCGTCGAAGACGCTGAGTTCCAACCGACGCCTCCTCTGCTCGCTAACGAATAAATACCCACGGGTAAACCCCGTGGAACCCTGTTATGGTGTTGGATGGCTTTTCAAAGGATTGAGTATTGTGCTATATTTCTTGGGGGATCATAGGAAAAACAGATGCCTTCAGTAATCACATGACCGGATGAACAAAAAAGATCTCACCGAACGCGATATCTGCACCAAGATCATTACGCCAGCGGTCGAGCGGGCAGGGTGGGATGTGCAGTCTCAGATTCGGGAGGAAGTCTTCTTTACCAAAGGCAGGATCATCGTGCGCGGCAAGCTGGTGACCCGCGGCAAGCCCAAACGAGCCGACTATATCCTCTACTACAAACCGAATATTCCGATAGCACTTATCGAAGCCAAAGACAACAATCATGCTGTCGGCGACGGCGTGCAACAAGGACTTGAATATGCCGCTACCCTCGACATCCCTTTTGTTTTTTCGTCAAACGGCGATGCATTTCTGTTCCATGATCGTACCGGTCAAGGGAATAATGTGGAAACAGAGCTTCCTTTGGGGGCCTTTCCATCCCCGGATGAACTCTGGGTCAAATATCGTGTCTGGAAAGGCCTGACGTCCGCTTCAACAGAAGAGGTGGTCCTGCAGAACTACTATGAGGACGGCAGCGGCAAGGAGCCGCGCTACTACCAGCGCATCGCGATCAACAGGGCCATAGAAGCGATTGCCAAAGGCCGGGACCGTATTTTACTTGTCATGGCAACAGGCACGGGCAAGACCTATACCGCATTTCAGATCATCTGGCGCCTCTGGAAGGCCAGGCAAAAGAAGCGCATCCTGTATCTCTCGGACCGCAATGTCCTTGTCGATCAGACGATGGTCAACGACTTTCGCCCTTTCGGCGCCGTCATGGCAAAACTCAGCACAGGGTCGAAAACCATCGAGCGCGAAGACGGGCAGGAGGTTGCGATCGAGACGGCCATCAGCAGGAAGCACAGACGCATAGATACCTCCTATGAGATTTATCTGGCACTCTACCAGGCGATCACCGGCCCTGAAGAACGCCAGAAGCTCTATCGTGAACTCTCGCCCGACTTTTTCGACCTCATCGTGGTTGATGAGTGTCATCGCGGCAGCGCGGCGGAGGAGTCGGCGTGGCGAGAAATACTCGACTACTTTTCGAGCGCTACCCAGATCGGCATGACAGCTACTCCGAAAGAGACCGAATTCGTCTCGAACATCCATTACTTTGGTGAGCCCGTATACAGTTACCCTCTGAAACAGGGCATACATGACGGTTTTCTTGCGCCGTACAAGGTCATAAAGGTGCATCTTGATGTCGACATCGAGGGATACCGGCCTGCGCCTGGAGAACGGGACAAGCACGGTCACGAGATTGAAGACCGTATTTACAACCAGAAGGATTTCGACAGAAAACTCGTTATTGACGAACGCACAAGGCGGGTCGCCCGCAGGATAACCGAATTTCTTAAGAAAAGCGGAGACCGTTTCCAGAAGACGATTGTATTTTGCGTGGATACCGAACATGCATCTCTTATGCGTCAGGCGCTCATCAACGCAAACGCCGATCTCTATCAACAGAACGAGCGCTACGTGATGCGCATCACGGGCGATGACGCGGAGGGCGTTGCCCAGGTCGGCAACTTTATCGACCCGGAGGCGAGGTATCCCGTTATCGTCACTACCTCTCGCCTGCTTTCCACCGGAGTCGATGCCCAGACCTGCCGGCTGATTGTCCTTGACCGTGAGGTGGGCTCGATGATCGAGTTCAAGCAGATCGTGGGCCGGGGCACCCGGGTTCATGAAGACACCAAGAAGTACTATTTCACCCTGATCGATTTCCGCAAGGCCACCAACCACTTCGCTGATCCGGAATTCGACGGTGAGCCGGTCCAGATATATGAGCCGGGGGAATACGAACCCGTGAGCCCGCCTGACGATCTGCCTCCCCCGGTCGATGAGGAAGACCCGATCCCGCCCAAACCGGGTGATGATGAAGAGATCATTTTCGATCCAGGGCCGCCTGACATCTCTATCGAGCCGGGAATCTCAGAACCACCGGCGAAATATTACATTCGCGGCAAACCTGCCACTATCCTGGCAGAGCGTATCGAATACCTGGACGAAAACGGGAAGCTCGTTACCGAGAGCCTGCGGGACTACTCAAAGAAGACCCTTCGCAGGCACTACGTGAGCCTTGAACACTTTCTGAGACGCTGGAAGGATACCGAGCGGAAGCAGGCGATCATCGAGGAACTGGAGAATGAGGGCCTGCTGCTTGAGCCACTTGCGGAGGAAGTGGGCAAAAACCTTGACCCCTTCGACCTGATCTGCCATGTGGCTTTCGACCGGCCTCCTTTAACCCGGAGGGAGCGCGCACAGAACGTCAGGAAGCGCGACATCTTCACCAAATATGGGGAGCAGGCCCGCAAGGTGCTTGAAGCTCTCCTTCAGAAATACCAGGACGAAGGAGTCACGGGGCTCGACGATCCGCGTATCCTTAGGGTCGAGCCTTTCGATAAGATGGGTACTCCGATAGAACTGTTGAAACCATGCGGCGGACGCGGCGGCTTTGAAAAGGCCGTTCATGAAATCCAGTCTGCCTTATATCAAGAGGTGGCCTGATCCATGTCAGTGCGCAACACAGTCAAATCAATTCAGGATATCATGCGGCAGGATGTCGGCGTCGACGGAGACGCCCAGCGGATCTCCCAGCTCTGCTGGATGTTCTTCCTTAAGATAATCGACGATCAGGACCGTGAGATGGAGCTGATGCAGGATGGCTACCGCTCGCCCATACCGAAGAAGTTTCAGTGGCGCGCCTGGGCGGC
>JBJKOV010000429.1:0-11952 GCA_046707105.1 Thermodesulfovibrionales bacterium | reverse complement strand
TGGGAGGCAATTATTCGCGTTTTATCTCCGATATCGGTGTAGATGACGAAGTGGGAAGTGCCGGATCAGTCGTCTTTCAGGTATGGGCCGACGGGGTCAAGATATACGACAGCGGGCTTATGACCGGGTCGTCGGCCACCAAGACGGTAAATGTAGATGTCACCGGCGTAAACAGGTTGCAGTTGGTCGTGACCTATGGCGGAGATAATAATCATTATGACCATGCCGATTGGGCCGGCGCGTATCTGAGCGGATCCAACTGAAGAGGAGGCAACACAAGGGAGTAAAAACGGGGCTTTTATGCCCCGTTTCGTATTCTTCCGGGGAAGAAGCCCGCTCCAGGAAGAGACGGTTTCTTTGTGCTGCAATATGCAGAAGGCCGTTTTTTGTGGGAATTGATACAGACTCGCCCGCTTGGGATTATTTTGGGGAAAGGATCGTTGACATGCTAAAGGGGTAAATGCGGACCGGGGGAAAAGACATGTTCCCAGATCGCATCCATTTGGTCCAGGAGCCCGTGATCGGAGTCGAGTTCAACCAACTTCACCATATCAGGATATTGCGAGACGTAATCCCTGCTGTTTTGGACAGGTACAATCTCATCGCCTTTGCCGTGCAGTATCAGTGTGGGCGCAGTGGGTGGGATTTGCCCGGCGTAGCGCAGCCCGTCAAGATGGAAATCATACCTCAGGGGGACTTTACCCGGAAACCCATAGTGAGAAACCTCAGTGATTCCTTCTGTCTGCCACCGCCTGAACATATCCCCGGGAAAAAGAAGTGAATCGTAAGAGAGTACGGGTGCAAGGAGGAGAAGACGGCCGACGCCGCCGAACCTGTGAGAGTAGTGGAGGGCGACAAGGCCGCCCAGTGAACTTGCGATCAGATCTCCGGTTTTTACACCGTGGTCTATCAGGTATTGCCGCAGGCGGTTGACCATCCCGGTGATCGTCAGAAATTCGAAATCTTTCGGAGTTGGATTGAAATCGGGCAGATGGAACCGCACATCCGGCAGCCCGGCTGAACGTTCAGCCAGGTAGCGGGCCTTGGTCGAATTCGCCGAGGACGCAAACCCATGAAGGAAGATCAGGTCTTTCATCGGTTCTGTTCCGGCAGTTACTCAAATTTTGAATGGTAGTCCTTGACCTTTTTTGCGAACTCTCTGCCGAAGTCGTAGCACTTCTGCTCGTCTTCCAGAGACGGCCTGTAAAGTACCTGGAGCCCCGGCTCGACAATCTCAAGCCCCATCCTCTTGAATTCTTCGTACGCGTCCCTTACGGCGCCCCCGCCCCAGCCGTAGCTTCCGAAGGCACCGACGATCCTGTTCTTGGGCCTCAGGCCTCTCAGGTGGGTGAGGAATTCGGCAACGGTGGGATACATGATATTGTTCAGGGTAGGTGTACCTATCAGACATCCTCTCGCCTTCCAGAACTCCTTGATTGCAACACTCATAGGGGTGGCCCTAAGTTTGATGACCTTGCAATCAACACCTTCATCTTTTACCCCCTGCATCATCGGCAGAGACATGTGTTCCGTGCTGTGCCACATGGTGTCATAGATGATCGCCACACTGAGATTCGACTTTCCGTCAGCCATATCCTGATACGCCTGGAGCACTTTGCCGGGGTTTGTCCTCCAGATTATGCCGTGGTCGGGAGCTATTATTTCTATCTCCAGTCCGAGCTTGCCGATTTCATCTATCTTCCTCTTTATGAGCTGGCCGAAGGGCATGAGTATATTCGCATAATAGTCCGTGATCGCATCTTCGAGGGAAGACATGGATTCGCAGGTGACGAATTCGTCGTCAAACCGTACGGCCGAGGCGATGTGCTGTCCGAAACCGTCCTGACTGAAAAGGAGCTTGTCTTCTTTAACGTAGGTCATCATGGAATCGGGCCAATGGAGCATCGGCGTTTCCAGAAAGAGAAGTGTCCTCTTCCCGATATCAAGGGTGTCGCCTGTCTTGACAGTCGTCATGTTCCAGCGGGATATGTCAAAAAATCTGGAGAGTCCCTTTTTACCCTTTTCCGTGATGTATATCCTGGCCTTAGGGGCGAGTTCCATAATCTTATCGAGACTCGTGGCATGGTCATTTTCGATGTGATTTATTACGACATTGGTAATTTTTGAAGGATCGACGACGCTCCTGATATTCTTTATGCTGATTTCACCAAAGTCGAACTTGACCGTATCGACCAGCGTGATTTCGTCATCCATAATGAGGTAATTATTGTACGTTGTACCGTTCGGCGTAACGTATCCATGAAAATCTCTGACCGCCCAATCTATGGCGCCTACCCAAAAAATATCGTCCCTGATCTCGACTGCCTTCATAAGTCCTCCGTATCCTTTTCTTCTTCCTTCCGTAATTATCTACCTATGATATCATAAATCGATGTCTCCTCCCCCAAACGGCCAGGTCGTTTAAAGCGTCACCTTTTCCCCATCAGCGGCCTTCTACGCACATTTCCCTTAAACCTCCTCGACAGAAACTAAGTCTTTGTAATAATTATTAGCCAATAAACATTCTTTGTCAAGTTTTTTTAGAGAAGGACGGAGGTAATCCTAATGTTGCTTCCAGCGAATCGGCATAATAATATAATTGTCGGTTTTCCGGTAAGAGTTCATATATTTCTTGCTTCTCAGCGCCTCTGAAAGATGATATACTGAGGTAAATTGATTGATGGAGTGTAATATGGGCGAGTGTCCGTTTTGCTGTATCCCGGCAGAAGATATCCTCGACGAAAACAGGTACGCGGTTGCCGTGCGGGACAGGTATCCGGTGGCTGGAGGACATACCCTCATCGTAACGAGGCGTCATGTGGCCGACTATTTCGATCTGTCGAAAGAGGAAAAAGATGAAACCATCGCCCTGCTCGAGCGAGTGAAGGAGAAACTGGACGCTGAACTCAGTCCCGATGGATACAATGTCGGTATGAATATAGGAGAGGCGGCCGGACAGAGAATTTTTCACGTGCATATACATCTAATTCCGAGAATAAAGGGAGCGGCCGACAACCCCGGAGGCAGCATGAAGGGGGTCATACGGCACGCGATGAGTTACTGAGTCTCGGTGTACGCAGCCGAGAGCTGGATCACAGCAAAACAGGAGGAACCGATGGACACGATCTTGAGAATTGACATGGGGGCCGAAGGCGGTCCAAAGGCCAGTTCGCTGCCTATGGGTGAATACGCCGGATTCGGGGGGAGGGCGCTGACCTCAGCGATTGTCTCAAAAGAAGTCCCGCCCCTGTGCCATCCGCTGGGCACTGAGAATAAGCTGGTCATCGCCCCGGGTTTGCTAAGCGGCACCACGGGCGCAATGTCGGGACGGATCTCGGTCGGCTGTAAGAGTCCGCTTACCGGCGGGATAAAAGAGGCCAAAGCGGGGGGGCAGCCTTCCCAGGTGCTGGCTCGTCTTGGTTACAGGGCGATCGTACTTGAAGGAAAACCTCAGGGCGATGACCTCTACAAGATATTCATCAACAAGGACGGAGTAAAAATAACTGTCGACAACAGCCTCAAAATGCTCCCTAATTACGACCTCGTTGCGAAAATGAAGGCCGAATACGGCGACAAGATCGCCTGCATCTCCATAGGGCCTGCAGGAGAAATGAAGATGAGCGCAGCGTCAGTGGCCTGCACCGATATGGAGTTGCGGCCCACACGCCACGCGGGACGCGGCGGGGTCGGCGCTGTCATGGGCTCCAAGAAGGTTAAGGTGATCGTTCTGGACGACACCGGCATGCCGATGAGGACGCCGAAAGACCCCGAGAAGTTCAAGGAGGCGAACAAACGGTTCGTCGACGGGCTCAAGTCCCATCCTGTGACCGGTCAGGGGCTGCCGGCGTACGGCACCAACATCCTCACCAACATCCTCAACGAGGTGGGTGGATATCCCACCTATAACTTCAAGCAGGGGCGATTCGACGATGCCGCAAAGATCAGCGGCGAGACACAGGCCGAAGTGGAGGTCAAACGGGGCGGACTAGCCACACACGGCTGTCATCGCGGGTGCGTCATCCGGTGTTCAGGGGTATACCACGACAAGGACGGACACTATCTTACCAAGCAGCCGGAATACGAGACGGTCTGGGCCCACGGCGGAAACTGCGGCATTTGCGACCTGGATGCCATAGCAAAACTGGACTTTCTGGACGACAACTATGGACTGGACACGATCGAGATGGGAGCCACCATCGGTGTGGCGATGGAGGCTGGACTGGCGAAGTTCGGAGACGCCCAGGCAGCCATCGACCTGGTGCACGAAGTAGGCAAGGGCACCTGCATCGGCCGCGTCCTCGGCAACGGCGCGGCCTTTACGGGAAAGGCTTACGGCGTAGAGAGGGTCCCGGTGGTGAAGGGACAGGCGATGCCGGCCTACGATCCCCGTGCGGTCCAGGGGGTAGGAGTGACCTATGCCACCAGTCCGATGGGTGCTGACCATACGGCGGGCTATGCGGTGGCCCAGAATGTGCTGAAGGTCGGCGGAGACGTGAATCCACTGAAACCTGAGGGCCAGGTGGAGCTGTCGAGAAATCTCCAGATCGCCACAGCCGCCATTGATTCCACCGGGATGTGCCTCTTTATCGCTTTTGCGATACTGGATCAGCCCGACACGTTCCAGGCCCTGCTCGACATGCTCAACAGCTTCTACGGCCTGAACCTCACCGGCGACGGTGTGACTGAGCTCGGGAAAACGGTCCTCACAATGGAGCGTGACTTCAATGCCAGGGCGGGCTTCACCGCTGCTCAGGACCGGCTTCCGCGCTTCTTCAAGACCGAACCGTTAGAGCCGCACCATGTTACTTTCCAGGTTAAAGACGAAGACCTGGACAAGGTCTTTAGCTGGTAGTCGGAACCCGGAACGACGTTTAAGGAGGGAGAGGCTGCATGTCTTTCCCTCCTTAGTCCGTAGAAAATAAATATCGTAAAAAAATGGATGGAATGTTTCCTGATGGACAGTGCCAGGAAGACGGACGGTAACGGATATTCGCAGGTGTCTTTTGCAGTCGAGGGTGCCGTCATCCAGGAATTTCTTCTGTTATTGCAGTACGGGTTCAGCATCAGGGCCCGCGTGGGCTGCAGTGTTAACGACTTTCTACGGAACGAAATCGGGGCGGACCGTAATACGATAGATAAAATACAGAGCATCTTTCTCGATGGAAGTCCGGTGGATGATCTGGATTCCGCAATTGTCAGGGATGGGGCTATGTTGGCCCTTTCAGCTGCAATGCCGGGCCTGGTCGGGGCCACCTTGCGCAGGGGCGGAGTATACGCCTCATTCCGGGGCTCGATCACTTACAGGGATACCGGCGTCGCATGCGCGGCAGGGAACGGCCTTGTCCGATTGAAGTTATTCAACCTTCTTCTGGAGGAGTTGGGCCCAGGCTTTCTGGAAAGGGGGATACTGGTGAACTCCTCAGATTTTATGGACTTTGTGAAAGGGCAATCCGCGGATTTCTGGCAGGGATGCAATGATGTATCGCTGGACGGCACCTCCATGGATCCGGAATCATTGAAAGACCCTGAACGGCTTTCTCCCTGCGATCGGATCTTTCTGACAGTCATCGCACAGGGGAAGGATTCCTGACCTGATCGGCTATCCGCCGGCGATGGGTGGAAAGAGTGCGATTTCGTCTCCCTCCCTGAGGGGATGATCTATTTTCCTGATCTCTCCGTTGACGACCTTGAGCAGGGGGATTCCCTCCGGCAGCTTAAGCCTCGCGACTACGTCTTCGAGAGTGCTGTTACCAGGTATTTCCATTACCTGTTCTTCCGGCCCGAAGTCCCTCAGAGAAGCGAAAAGTTTTACCTTTACAGTCATGAGTAAATTATATCAAATATAGCAAAGTCCGCTCTTGTGTAAGACAATCCCCTACAGAAAAAAACTGAGCGGTCTTACAGTTCCGGGGCACGTTCTCTTATACCGTTTGATCAGGGCCTGTATTATATTTAAAGAAAAGGCTTTGAGCCGGAACAAGTACGGCCGGATACAGCCGGCAGATGGAGTCAGGATATGAAATGCGGCTTTTTTAAGGGTAATTTTATGATGACATGCAAGGCGGGTGTAAACGTTTATGTCCCCAGTGCCTTTGAGATAAAGGAATACTGCGGGAGCATCCGCCACAAGGTGTGTCCTCTTTACTCCAGGGCCAAAAACCTGGAACAGAGGCTTTTCCTGTCAGCCGGGGGTACGCCGATCTTTTCAACGGGTGGACAAACTGAAGGCATCTGAAAAAAGTTCGGTCTTCGGATTAAGACGCCTCCCGGCAGCCGGTGAGAGGTTAATGGACATCCGGTTCGAAGAGTAGGGACTTCAATCCTTTTACCGCCCTTTCAGGCGAAAGGTATACGGGAATGCCCGCTTTTTCGATCAGATTGATCAGTCTCCCCGATTCACAGCCGCATGATGTGTGAACAACTACAGGTTTGTTGACCCTGTTTCTAAAATCTCTGAGGAGACCGGCCAGAGCCTCGGTGATTCCCGTCAGGCCGGTCAGCGCGATAACTACAAAGCCGTCGTACTCATCGTGCAGTTCATCCAGGGCAACAATATAGTCCTGGTCTTTAACCTGGGCGGTCAGGTCAACGGGATTGTGGATCCCGTAAAAATCCGGGAATTCCTTTCTCATTTTTTTTGCCTTGGAACCGGACAGCTTTGTCACCTCAAGCCCCTGCCTCATGCATTCATCCGATGCAAGAACGCCGGACCCGCCGCCGTTTGTCACGATGAGGACCCTTTTTCCTTTGGCAGGTCTCTGGTAGGAAAGAGCCTTTAAGGAGTCGGTCAGTTCGTCGAAGTCGCGCACTTCCCTGATGCCCGACTGTTTAAGGATCGAACTGAATACCTCGTACCTGCCGGCCAATCTTCCCGTATGGGAGTAAGCGGCCGCCTGTCCGCTCGATCCTTTGCCCGATTTCAGCACCAGAAGAGGTTTCTTTTCTGTCAGCAGCCGTGCTTTGTCGATGAATCTTCTGCCGTCTCTCACGGATTCAATGTAGGAAATGACTACGTCCGTTTCAGGGTTGCCGGCGAGATATTCGTAGAGATCCGATTCGTCGATGTCCAGGGCGTTGCCGTAAGCGACGGCCCGCGAGATCCCTATGCCGGCGGTGTGCATTACACCGAAAATGCAGTGGAGAAAGGCGCCGCTCTGTGATACGATCGCCACATTCCCCTTCTTCGGCCTTGTCACCTTGTCGGGAGGCAGAAAGAAGGTGTCCAGATTATGATAAGGGTTGAAGACACCCATGCAGTTAGGGCCGAGTATCCTTACGCCTGCCTCTTTTCCTATTTCCCTTATCTCGTCCTGCAGGTCTTTGTGCCCGATCTCGGCGAATCCCGAACTGATGATTACAACAAATCGGGCCTTGTTCTTGTGCTCCCTCAGGATCGCCGCAACTTCAGAGGCTGGCCGTGCTATCAGCGAGAGATCAATCATCCCGGGGACCTCACTCAGAGAGGGATAGGACCTGAGTCCCATCAGCTCATCGTGGCTGGGGTTGACGGGGTAGACCTTTCCCTTGTACCGACGCAGGTTCTTCAGAATCACCCCGCCAAGTTTTTCCTCCGTGTGAGCAGCCCCGATGACGGCGATCGTTTTCGGACGGAACAGTAAATCCAGTGAATTCATGCGCTCTCTATGAACAGCAGGGCGGGATCTTCCAGGTAGTTGGAAACCTTTGTCAGGAATTTCGAGGCGTCTACCCCGTCTGTCACCCTGTGGTCGAAGGTCAGAGATATAGGGAGTATTTTTCTGATCACGATTTTACCGTCCTTCACCCAGGGCTTTTCAGAGATCTTTCCTGTCCCGAGGATGGCCGATTCCGGGTAGTTGATGATAGGTGTTGCGAAGGTCCCGCCGAAATGCCCGTAGTTTGTAATCGTGAAGGTCCCGCCCTTCATCTCCTCCAGTTTTATCTTGCGCTCTCTCGCCTTTACACTTAACTCCTGCAGTTCTTCGGCGAGTTCGATTATGGTCTTCTTGTCACACTCTTTTATGACCGGCACCATCAGGCCGTCGGGAGTATCAACGGCGATGCCGATATGGTAATACTTCTTAAGAACAATTTCCTCTCTCTCCTGGTCTATAGAGGCGTTAAGGTAAGGATGTTCAGCCAGGGAGTGAATGACGGCCTTTATGAAAAACGGCAGAAAAGTGAGATGGACTTTCTTGTCGGCGAGGGACTTTCTTTCCCGCTCCCTGAGCTCCCAGAGTTCAGTTATATCTACTTCATCCATCCCTGTGACAAAAGCGGTGGTCTTTTGCGAGATAGTCAGGTTTCTCGATATGGTCCTCCGCAGGCCCCTCAGGGGTTGCCGCTCTTCTTCTCCATGCCGCGCGACCGGCTTCCTGTCTTTTTCCGCAGACTTTCTGACATCTTCCATGGTTATGCTGCCGGCGGGTCCTGTACCTTTCACCGCGGCGATCCTGACGCCCAGCTCCTTGGCATATTGTCTTGCGGAGGGGGTTGCAAGGATTTCTTCTTCCTCCTCCTCCGGGACCGATCCGACAACGGACACCGATTCTCTCCCTCTCCCTGCCCCCTCAACTTCCTCGCTCTCTTCCTCTTCGGGGACCACACCGACCACAGAGACCGATTCCCTTCTTTTCTTCGGCGGCGCCGGTGTTGCCCCCGTCGCTTCCCCTTCTTCTGCTATCGTCATAAGAACTTCTCCGACTTTGGCGATATCCCCTTCTTCCTTGTTGATCTTAAGTACGACGCCTTTTTTGGGAGAAGGCACTTCGACAACGGCCTTGTCCGTCTCTATCTCAAGCACGGTTTGATGCTCTTCTACCGCATCCCCCTTCTTGACAAGCCACTTGCGTACCTCTCCTTCCGTAATGCCTTCACCCAGGTCGGGCAGTACAAAATCGTGCGGCATAACACCTCCTCGCTGCTCGGGCTGCAGGCTGTCGTCGTTGTCGGAAGAGACCTTACAACGGTTTACCCGGCAGCCTCCGATATTTTATCCGTAACAGGTAAAGAATATCATGCAAAATAGCTGCAGTCAATTTGGCCGTTCGGTCCGGGAAACCCGACTTCTGCTTTGTACCCGGTCTGCTTCAGATGTCCGCGAAAGGATGTGATATAATCTGTTACTGGTATCATATTTATTGCATAAGGGCGTTTGTTGGAATACACTGTTAAGACAGGGGCTTTCTTGCCTCAGTGCACATTTAGCCCGTAGTCTATCGCAAGTCCGGATATGATGACATTTATACGAGAACTGGGAGCGCTGACCCTCTCAAAGGTGAGAGGGATGGGGCGGATGCTGCTTTTTCTGCTGAATTCGCTCTATCTCATCTTCGTGCCGCCTTTTAAATTCAGGATAACGTTGAGGCAGATCAGGTTTTTCGGCAACAAATCGCTTCTGGTAATACTGCTGACAGGCTCTTTCACCGGCATGGTACTGGGACTCCAGATATACTATACTCTCAGGAAATTCGGTTCGGAGGCGATGCTCGGTCCAGCTGTAGCGTTGAGCATCATAAGGGAACTGGGACCTGTCCTGTCGGCGCTGATGGTCACCGGGAGGGCGGGTTCCGCGCTTGCGGCGGAGATAGGCATCATGAAGATTACCGAGCAGATAGACGCTCTAACTGCTATGGCACTCAACCCCTTCCGTTATCTGATCGTCCCAAACATCGTCGCGGCAATAGTTGTCTTCCCGCTGCTAACGTCGATCTTTGACCTTATCGGCATATACGGAGGATATTTTGTGGGAGTCAAGCTCCTCGGACTGAGTTCGGGGACCTACTTTTCCCAGATGGAAAGCCTGGTGACCATGCAGGATATCCGGATAGGCCTGTACAAGGCGGTCAGCTTCGGCATCATAGTATCCTGGGTATGCTGTTACAAGGGCTTTTATACCGGCTACGGTGCGGAAGGGGTGAGCAAGTCCACCACCTCGGCGGTCGTGACGTCATCGATAGTGATCCTTGTCTGGGATTATTTCCTCGGAACGCTGTTTGTTTAGAAAGGGATCTGGATGATCGAAATAGTCAACTTGAAAAAATCTTTTGACGGGCAGGAAGTCCTGAGGGGCATCAACCTGAAGATCGCCAATAAAGAATTGACGGCGATTATCGGGAAAAGCGGGGGAGGTAAGAGCGTTCTCCTTAAACATTTGATAGGACTTCTAAAGCCGGACGAAGGAGATATAATCATCGAGGGAGTCGACATTACAGTCGTACACGGAAAGGAACTCGACGGGATCCGCGAAAAATTCGGAGTGGTTTTTCAGGGGGGGGCTTTATTTGATTCCCTGACTGTGTACGGGAATGTGGCATTTCCCCTCAGAGAGAAGACAAAGCTGGGAAGCAAGGAGGTAAGGGAGCGGGTGCTGAGGGCGCTTGACGATGTGGGACTCAGGGGCATGGGCAACAAGTACCCTGCCGAAATCAGCGGGGGAATGAAAAAAAGAGTGGCCCTTGCGAGGGCCCTGATAACGGAACCTTCCGTTGTCCTTTTCGATGAGCCGACGACGGGTCTCGACCCGATCATTCTCCATTCGATACATAATCTGATTACGGATACTCATAAAAAATACGGGTTCACGGGCGTGATCATCAGTCATGAAATACCCGAGATATTCGGGGTGGCGGACAAGATAGCGATGTTGTACAACGGGGTTATCGTCGATGCCGGCACGCCCGAGGAGATAAAGAATTCTTCCGATCCGGTGGTGCAGCAGTTTATAACAGGTTCGCTTGAAGGACCGATTGAAATTTTGACTTAGAGACGAGTCCGAAGGAGGTTTGAGATGAAAAGCAAGGTCGATCTGGAACTGGTGGTTGGCGTCTTCCTGCTGATCGGCATTTTTTCGCTTGCGTATATATCGGTGAAGCTTGGCAAGCTTGAAGTCCTTGGCGGCGCGGGATATACTGTAGTTGCGGGCTTCGATAACGACGGGGGGATCAAGGCTGGCGCCTCCGTTGAGATCGCAGGTGTGCCTATAGGCCGGGTGACAGGGGTAAAGCTCGATCCCAATAGCTATCAGGCCGTTGTGGCAATGCAGGTGCATGAAGGCGTAAAACACCAGGATGACGCGATTGCATCGATAAAGACCAAGGGCCTTATCGGCGAAAAATTCGTACAGATTACTCCCGGTGCCTCTGAAAAAAATATACCGGACGGCGGGAGAATCAGGGATACGGAGTCTGCCATAGATATAGAATCATTGATCTCCAAATTCGTCTTTGGAAAGGTGTGAACATGAAGATAAGGAAAAGCTCTCAGGTGCTCTGTACTCTAAGTGTTCTTGTCATTCTCGTCAGCGCCGCGAATGTTTTTGCAGGCGTGCCGATGGATGAGGTAAAAAAAACTACCGATGAGGTCCTCGATGTACTGAGGAACAAGGAACTCAAGGCGCCGGGAAAAGAAGAGGTGAGAAGGCAAAAGATCCTTGAAATAGTTTCGCAGATATTCGACTTCCGGGAGATGGCAAAACGCTCACTCGGCATATACTGGCGGAAGCGGACACCGCAGGAAAGGGACGAATTCGTTCCGCTTTATAAGGACCTCCTCAACGACACATACATGAGGAAGGTTGAACGGTATACGAACGAGAAGATCCTTTACCCCGACGAGTCGATCCAGGGTGACTATGCGGTTGTGAAGACGAGGATCATAAGAAATACGGGCACCGAAATACCGCTCGAATACAGGCTCATGAAGGAAGACGGCAAGTGGGTTGTCTATGATGTGGTGATAGAAGGTGTGAGCCTGGTGAATAATTACCGTTCGCAGTTCAGCCAGATCATACGTTCCGACTCATACGGGGAACTCGTGAAAAGGCTGAAAAAGAAGACGGCGAAGGATACTATTAACCCGGCAATCAAATAGTTGAATTTTGTCATTCCGGCTTGTCCGGAATCTTTCTTTGTTCTTACGATATTACGCCGTCCGATCCCCGACAAGCGAGGATGACGGCTTACGGTATTATGT
>JBJKOV010000428.1:0-6255 GCA_046707105.1 Thermodesulfovibrionales bacterium | reverse complement strand
GGACCATGGGCAAGCTCGGCACCAAGGAAAAAGATCTTACTCTCGACATCGCGAAGAGGCTGAAGGCCCTTTTGGAAAAGGACGGACGCTACAAGGTACTTATGACCCGCGACCGCGACATCACGGTACCACTCAACGAGCGGGTCAAGATGGCGCGTATGGAGAAGGCGGACCTTTTCGTCTCGATCCATCTCAACTATGTGACTTCCAAGCCGATAAACCTCATCGAAACCTACTATTTCGGACCCTCCACGGACGAGAAAGCCCTGAAACTGGCGGAAAAAGAGAATGCCGGATCTAATTACGGCATGAGCGATTTCAAGGAGATCATCGCGAAGCTCGGCGAAACGATGAAGCTTCAGGAATCGCGGGAACTCGCTGCTTCGATTCAGAGGGAGCTTTTCGTCAACATCAAAAAGGAAAACGGTGTCGCATATGACTACGGCGTTAAGAGGGCCCCCTTTGTCGTGCTCCTCGGCGCCGATGTGCCGGCGGTGCTGGCAGAAGTATCGTGTCTCAGCAACACTGCTGAGGAAAAACGCCTGAACATGGAACGCCACAGGGAAAATATCGCTCATTACCTCGAAGCGGGCATACTCGACTATTTGAATAAAGGAGACACTCATTATGACAAAGCCAAATACGCAAAAAGATGACAACGTCCTGTTTGTAGGGATCGATTTGGGAACGTCGAGGAGTTCCATCTCGGCCAGCAACGATAGACGGGAATGGATCGAGAGCTTCGTAGGCTGGCCCAGGGATTTTATCGCTCAGCAGGTCGTGGGCAAACCGGTGCTCTTCGGCTCCGGCGCACTGGAAAACAGGCTCTCTCTGGACCTCTGCAAGCCCCTGGAACACGGCATAATAAAGGAAGGGATCGACAGGAGCGAGGATGCCGTAAAGGAGATCATAAGACATCTCATCGAACTTGCCGGACCCTCTGAGGGACAAAAGATATACGCCGTGGTGGGAGTCCCCTCCGACAGCCTGAAAGTCAACAAGCTGGCGATCAGGAAGGCGGTAGCCGAATTTGTCCATTCCCTCATGGTGGTCACCGAACCCTTTGCTGTGGCTTACGGAATGAACCTCCTGAACAACTCCATGGTAATCGATATCGGCGCGGGAACAACCGACTTCTGCATCATGCACGGCACAATACCGGCGGAAGAAGACCAGAAGACGATACTCGCCGCAGGCGATTACGTCGATGACCAGCTCTTTAGCTACCTGAGCGAGAAATATCCCAACGCCAAATTCAACAAGAACATGGTCCGCCAGTTCAAGGAGAAGTACAGCTTCGTGCACGACTCTCCCGGCGAGATACAGGTCGAGATACCGGTTGCCGGAAAACCGGTCATGCATGACATCAGGAACGAGATCCAGCGCGCCTGCGAGAGCATTCTTCCGGCTCTGGTAGAAACGACTACCGAGATGATCGCCAGGTTCGATCCGGAGTTCCAGGTGAAGATAAAGAACAATATCGTGCTGGCGGGAGGCGGAAGTCTTATCAAAGGCATAGCCGCCTACCTGCAGGATGCGCTCAAAGAGTACGGTCCCTGCAAGGTGACCTCCGTGGAAGAGCCTCTCTTTGCGGGTTCCGACGGCGCGCTCAAACTTGCGAAGGACATGCCTTCGAAATATTGGGAGACTTTGTAGAGGCCCTTTGTCCGTAATGCGCTGGATTAGAACCTATCTCAAGATTGAAATATTATGATATCCGCTTTTGGCGTCATTCCGGCTTGTCCGGAATCTTTCTTTGTTTTCAGAAGGATTCCCGACGCGCTTGGCTTGCGGGAATGACAGTCTTGAACCGGGAACCGATTTTGAGATAGATTCTAGACAAAGTTCATGGGATATGATAAGTTGAAATTAAGCTGTTTTCTGTCTGAATCTTGTTTTGGCTGGAGGTTTACCGACATGCGGAAATTCTTTGGTATCACTGTTGTTCTTGTCTCACTGTTCACTATTTTCCTGCCTCTTAAGGCCAGGGCTGAGAGAAAGGAGATCGCCAAAGTCGAAGATGCCACTGCGGTCCTGAGAGAGATCTCAGCCATACCGGAGAAGAACATTCCCCCCGCCCTGCTCCGGAATGCGGGCGGCATAGCTATCATTCCAGGGGTCATTAAAGCCGGTTTCATACTCGGGGGCCGCTACGGCACCGGTGTACTGCTCGTCCGCGACGAACAGGGCCGGTGGAGCAACCCCTCTTTCATCTCACTGACAGGCGGGAGCATCGGCTGGCAGGTGGGAGTGGAGTCAATTGATATCGTACTCGTCTTCAAGTCAGGGAGGAGCATAGATAGGATAGTTCACGGCAAGTTCACTCTTGGCGCCGACGCAAGCGTTGCCGCAGGACCGGTCGGCAGACAGGCGTCCGCCGCCACCGACGTGCAGCTCAAGTCCGAAATTTATTCGTATTCCCGAAGCAGAGGTCTTTTCGCGGGACTGGCGCTCGAGGGCGCGGCTCTCCAGATCGATGAAGAAGACAACGATGCATTGTACGGAAGCAAGGGCCGCGATGTCCGGAATATTCTCAGCGACCGGATTACTACGGAACATCCCGAGGTGGAAAAGCTGAGAAGGCTGTTGACCGATTACACGTCAAAAAAGGGAGAGAAATGATTTGAAGGCCTGAGGGACAGATAACATCCCCTCTGGGGAAAGTACTCTTGAATCACCCGGCATCTTCTGTCATTTCCCATTTTCCGGGGGGGACAGGCACTTCCCTCGCAAGTCTGAGCATCCGTCCGAACTCTTTCCGGGGGACCTCCCTGGCGCCAAGGCTGAGAAGATGGGCCGTAACCATCTGGCAGTCGATGAACGCGGCCTCCCGGCATTTGAGACGCTCTGCAAGCCTGACAAGGGCGACCTTCGATGCATCACTTCGCCTGGCGAACATTGATTCCCCGAAAAAGGCTGAGCCAAGCGCCACGCCATACAGTCCTCCCGCCAATTCATCACCATGCCAGCTTTCCACGGAATGGGCGAATCCATCCTCGTGCAGGCGGCAGTATGCCTCCATCATTTCATCCGTAATCCAGGTCCCCCTGTCATCCCGTCTCGGGGCGGCGGCGCAATTCTTCATGACATCCTTAAATGCGGTGTCGAACGTCACCCTGAATGTCCGTTTCTTAATCGTTTGCCGCAGGCTTCTCGATACCTTCATCTCCGAAGGCAGCAGTATCAGCCTCGGGTCGGGAGACCACCACAAAATCGGCATGCTTTCGGAATACCAGGGGAAAATGCCGAGGGAATAGGCAAGAAGAAGGCGTCTTTTGCTAAGGTCGCCGCCCACTGCAAGAAGACCGTCCTCCCGGGCCAGATCGGGCGAGGGGAAGACTATTTCGTCAGATAACCGGTATACGGGCATAGGGAAGCGCCGCAGATGCGCCGGACTTTCACTTGTACCTGAAGTTCAATTTCCCGGCCTTGAGACCTATGCTGACCGTCCCGCCTTTCCTCAGCCGTCCGAAAAGCAGTTCATCCGAAACCACGTCCCTGATCTCCGTCTGAATAAGCCTGGACAGAGGGCGAGCACCGTAAAGAGGGTCATATCCCTTCGACGCAAGCCAGTCCACCGCGCTCTCGGAAAGTATGAGCCGCACCTTTTTCTCAGCCAGCTGGCCGGATAGCTCGGCGGTAAACTTGCCGACAATCTGTTTCATTATGGCGGGAGTCAGCGGAGAAAAGCTGACCGTGGAGTCAAGACGGTTCCTGAACTCGGGATTGAAAAGCCTGTTGACGGCATCCGCTCCTTTCGCCCTGTTGTCCCCGCTCCTGTCCCCGAATCCTATCACGCTCCTGTCCATATCCTTTGCCCCGGCATTCGACGTCATAATCAATATCACATTCCTGAAATCGGCCTTCTTCCCCGTGTTATCGGTAAGAGTGGCATAGTCCATCACCTGAAGCAGAATGCTGAATATGTCCGGATGCGCCTTTTCAATCTCGTCCAGAAGAAGCACGCTGTATGGATGTTTTCGTATCGCGTCGGTCAATAACCCTCCTTGATCAAACCCTACGTAACCCGGAGGGGCGCCTATCAAACGGGCGACCGTATGTTTTTCCATATATTCGCTCATGTCGAACCTGACGAACTTAACGCCCATGACATGGGCCATCTGCTTCGACACCTCCGTCTTGCCCACTCCCGTCGGCCCGGTAAAGAGAAAGCAGCCGATCGGTCTGTCCGCCGAGCCGAGACCGGAACGCGCCCTCTTGATGGCTGAAACAACAGAGTGTATCGCTTCTTTCTGTCCGAATACCGTCTTCGTGAGTTCATCATCCAGGTTCCTGAGTTTCTCGACGTCTGATGTCGAGACCGTCCGCGACGGGACCCTCGCCATATCGGCTACAACCTTTTCAATCTCCCGGATTCCAACGACCTTTCTGGACCGGGGAGACAGTTTCAAAACCGCAGCCGCTTCATCGATGACATCGATCGCCTTGTCCGGCAGATACTTATCACTAATGTATTTCGCCGAGAGTTCGGCCGCGGACTTCAGTGAGTTCCCGGTAAAAGTCACACCGTGAAAATCCTCATAATATGTCTTTAATCCGTTCAATATACGGACAGTTTCATCGACGCTCGGCTCCTGTATCTCGATCTTCTGGAAACGCCTCGAAAGCGCCCGGTCCTTCTCAAAGTAGTTTTTGTATTCTTCGTAAGTACTGGCGCCTATGCAGCGGAGCCTTCCCGAATTCAGAACCGGCTTCAATATGTTCGAGGCATCCATCGATCCGCCGCTCGTCGCCCCGGCGCCCACCACCGTGTGGATCTCATCAATAAAGAGAATCGCTCCCGGCATCTTTTCGAGTGCAGTAATGGTAGATTTCAAACGGGCTTCAAAATCGCCGCGGTATCTCGTTCCAGCCAGGACGGCACCCATATCGAGCGAATATATCTTCGAGTCCTCCAGAACCGCCGGAACCTGCCGGTGATGGATCCTCAGGGCAAGCCCCTCGACAATGGCGGTTTTCCCCACCCCTGGTTCGCCGACGAATATAACATTATTCTTCCGTCTTCTGGACAAAACCTGGATCGTCCTCTCAACCTCCCGGCCGCGGCCTACCAGCGGATCTATTTCGCCGCGCGCCGCTCTTTCCGTCAAGTCGATCGTGAAGCTCTTCAGCGGGTCGCCAGCCGGTCTCTGCTCGACCTCCTGCTGAGGGACCTCCTCCTCGTCACCTTCCTCCCCGTGGTCGTTGTTGTACCGGGATACGCCGTTAGAGATATAATTCAGCACATCCATGCGTTCTATACCCTCCGACCTCAGGAAATATACGGCCTCGGAATCTTTTTCCAAAAATATGGACGCAAGGATATCTCCGGCATCGGCCTCCACCTTCTCCGCCGAGCCGGTGTGAAGAAGTGCGCGCTGGAAAACCTTCTGGAAGGCCAGTGTCGGCTGCGGATAGGCATCGGACCCTTCTTCCAGCTTTGAAACATTCTCCCTGAAATACCCTTCGATTTCTTCCTTAAGTCTCGACAACTCACCGCCGCAGGCCTTAATGATACTGATGCCAAGTTCATCATGAAGCACGGCGAACAGTATATGCTCCACCGTCAGATATTCATGGCGTCTGGCCTTTGCGTCCCGTATTATGGCTTCAAGTGTAAGTTCAAATTCCTTGTTTATCATTCTTTCTCCATCATGCACCTCAGGGGAAACTCGTTCTCCCTGGCCAATTCATGCACCTTTTGCACCTTTGTCTCGGCTATCTCTCTGGTATATATGCCTGCAAGTCCTACCCCCTTCTTGTGGACATGCAGCATTATCTGTGTGGCCTCGGCAACAGACTTGCCGAAGATCCTCTCAAGGATGTATACAACAAAATCCATCGTCGTATAATCGTCGTTCAGGAGAAACACCTTATAGAGTGACGGTTTCCCCGTTTTCCGCCTCTCCTCTACCTCCAGCCCTTCCCCTGATTTAGCTCCGGTTTCCGTCATTTTCCCACCGTATCCGTCCTGTAACCGTCTTGTATATTTTACCATATGCGGCCTTCCGACTTTTCATGCTCGCGGACGCCCGCGGCAGCTGTTGACATTACATGGAATAATTTTTATTATCTTACACCAATAAAAGGGAGGGTGTATGAAGAAATTCAGCAAGATAGCTTCAATAATAGTCTTGTCTTCTCTGCTGATAACGGGCTGCGAAACACTTAAGACCTCCAAGCCGATCATACCGATGAGGGACTACGAGCGGATGATCGCCGGCAGGCTCGACGCAAACTACGTCGGCACCCGTA
>JBJKOV010000427.1:0-7741 GCA_046707105.1 Thermodesulfovibrionales bacterium | reverse complement strand
GGGCTCGGTTTTCGGGACGAGTCTTGGTTATGCGGTGGATGTGATCGGCAGCCTCGGCAAGGTGAAGAAGGCCGAGGAGGTGAAGGTCAGAAGCTGAGGGTCTTGGTTACCTCCCCTGGGCCCCTGCCTCATGCAGGGGCTCTTTTTTTTGTGCGCCGACAATAGAGAAGAGACTAGCGATCTATTTCAGCTTAAAGTCAACGCGGCTGTCTCTTAACTTCTCTTTTTTCTCGGGTGAAAGGGATTTCGGCTCCACCAGGAATATTCTCTCGGGATCGATCTGCTTAGATTTCAGGATTTGATCCTTCACCATCAGCGCCCGCTGCATGGCCAGTTGCCTCAGGTCATCGTCTGTTACCTTAATATTGGTGAGCATCAGCTTCTCCATTTCAGCCACAGGCAGGTTTTTTGCGATCCCGAGGATGTTTCTCGGCTTGGGGAATTTTTCCTGCTTATAGGCCATCTTAAGATATTTCGGATATTCTTCCTTTTCTATCTTCACCTCATCTACCGGAACAGCCGCCAGCCCTTTCTTCAGCATATCTTTCAGCTTCTGGGCTTTTATCTTTTTATTGAAGATGTACTCCCTCAGTCCCTCCCTGTCCTTCTCGACATCAACGTGCCCTTCTATATCGAGTTTCAGTGAAGGCCTGTCATAAAGTGCCTTGACCAGCTTGTCGATCTTTTTCTCTCCGCCGGCAGTCATCACTGTCGTGCCATAGTCGAAACCAATGTAGCTGAGTTCTTCCCCTCCACCGCCGAAGATGGCGCCCAGAAGCCTGAAGGGAGAGGTCGCCGCCTTCACGAGGAGGTTCACGATTATCTTGACTACTATCCTGCCGACACTGAACTTGGGGTCGTTGAGATACCCCGTTACGGGGATGTCGAGGTTTATCTCGCCTTTCCTGTTTTTGAGAAGCGCTATCGCAAGTTTCACCGGCAGCTTTGTCGCATCTGGGCTCTCCACCTTGTCGCCGAGAGTGAACTGGTCAAGGAATATATTGTTTTGGGAATCGAGCTTTTTCTTCACTATCAGATATTTCAGGCTGAGTGCGAGCTTGCCCTTCTGAATGGTGTAGCCGATGTACCTGCCCGAATAGGGCGTCAGGGGGCTCAGGTCCATGTCCCTGAAGTCGACTTTCAGATCGACATAGAGATCTTCTCTCAAAGGGTTTATCTTGCCTGTGATTTCGAGAGGGGCATAATTGTCAAGTTTTCCCTTAAGGTCGACGTCGGCAAACTTGTTTTCTTCCGAGGAGAGCCCCGATATCCGGCCCCCCATCTCGACGAGGTTTGCGGAATAATTCGGTTTGATATGACTGTCCGAAAAATTGATTGTCCCCCCCTGAAGGGTCACGTTATCGATCCTGATCTTCTTTGGTGCGGATGTCTTTTGGCTTGCCGCGATCCGGCCAGCGTTCTTGTTCTGTGGCTCACTCTCTGTTTTTGGCGCTTCCCCTTCCACAATCCCCTGAACATTGAGCGAACCGTCGGGGTTTATGATCAGGCGTGAATAGAAATCCGTAAGGGCTATATCCCGGATAGTTACAATCAGGGGGTTTAATCCGGCCTTTATGCCGCCGAAATGCAGGGAGTCCCATTTCAGGAAATCTTCCGCTTTCGCCTTATCGAGAGAGGAGAAATTTGTAAGAGATGCCTCCCCGGTGTACACAACTTGAGGGCCTGTCCCTTTTGTGTAAGCGAGAGAAATATTGCCCCTGGCCGAGAGGGCACCCCCGGTCAGAATGATCTTCACCTTATCTGTGAAGTAGGGTTGAAAGGGAACGATATCAACGGCCCTTGCATTTACCCTCATATTCAGAGAGACCGGTTTGAGGACCACGGTACCGTTTGTCGAAAGGGAGCCCTTACGGTTAAGGGTCAGGGAGGCTGAGAGTTTGCCCCTGTTGTTCTTTGCCGTAGAGATATTCTTTCCTGCAACCCTGATCCTCCCGACAGTCATTGCGACCGGCTGTGAAGGGACAAGGTCTTCAACCTTGACGGCATATCCCTCAAGCGCAAAGTCTTTAAACGTGACTTGCCATGGTTTTTCGACCTGTTCTTCTTTTACCCTGGGGCCAACTGCCTTCTTTACCGGTGCAGAGGGGAGAAGGTTCCCGATGTTCAGTCTTCCGTCGCTGAAGCGTTTTACAAAGAGCAGGCCCTTCTGAGTCGAAAAGTCGCCTACCACAAGCTCCTTTTTTGAGAGATCGATCTCCGTTTCTTTGATTGAGACGACGGGTATCCTGAGAAAATCTCCTTTCTCATCCCTTTTTTTCAGCCTCAGCGAATCAAGAGTCGCCGACATTCCCGAAAGTCTGATTTCAGGCTTCTCCCCGGTTTTTGAGAAGAGATACCGGGTCTCCAAATCAAGTTGGGCGCTTTCAACGTCGAAGAGCACGTTTTCGCTGAAATAAGGTGAATATTTCCTGATGGGGATCTTCCTTAGCTCCACGGCCCCTTCCGATGCCACAGGGTTGGTTGAGAAGTTTCCGGCGACTTTCAAGGTCTCCTTCGCCTCCGTCTCCAGGGATAATTCCAGGGCCGCCTTCTTGTTCGGGCTGCTGCTGTAATGGGCAATGGCGAGGTCGATATTCTCCAGGGTGGTGCTGAAGGGTTTGGTCTTCGACGAATCGGAAAAAAAGATCTGGCCTCCTGCTACCTTTATCTCATCAGCGTCTATGGTCATGGCCTTTGAATCTTCCTTTTTCCCAACACCGGCTTCCGGAACAAGGGACGCCAGATTTATCTTTCCTTTTCTGTCTCTCAGGAGGTCGATTTCAGGTGATTGGACCAAGACCTTTGCAAGATGCAAATTCCTGGCGATCAGATCGGACGGTGCGACGGAGACTTTTATAATGGGCAGGCTGACCATCGGGTTGTCTTTTTCATCGGCGACCTTCACCTGTCTGACGACGATGTCTCCGGACAGACTGAGAGTGGGGGCTTTCTGCCTGTACTGGGTGTAAGTGATGCGGATACTGGTGTCGACATATCCCGAAAGGAGTTTGAAGTTCATTTTGAAGGGAACATAGGCCAGGTAATATGGGATGTTGAAGTCTTTCACATTTACATCAAGGGATGTCTCGAGGGAATCGGTGAAGGGCTTTGTTTTGCCCTTAAAAGATATCGGTGTGCCGTTGAGCTTTGCCTCGAAAATGGGCTGGACAAATGTATCTACATAGTGGGGGAGGTCCGATATGAAGGGGATTTTTATGACGATGTCCCGCGCTTTATGCCGGGTATGCTTCGGCCCGTCCAGAAAATCGACGCTGCCATTTATTATCTGTATGTTATTAAGGGAAAATCTGAAGGGTTTCGATTCGGCTCCGCTTTTTGGTTTCTCTTTTTCCAGAAGATCCGAGAAGTTGTATGTCCCGTCTTCATTGCGGACGATGTTCAGATAAGGATGGTCAAGCCTTATCTCCTTGAGAACCAACCCTCTCTTCCATAAAGAAGCTGCCTGGAGGTTCAAATAAAGGTCACCGAACGACACGAATGTGCCTGAATTGCCGCGGTTCCTGACAGTAAACCCTTTTATATCAACAGAGAGCACAAAGGGGTTGATCTTTATCTGCTGAATGGTGACTTCGCGATGGAGTTTTTCCGAAAGCTTCCTAATCAGGACGGATTTCAGGATCGGGGGAGCCGCGAAGAAACCCGCTATCGTAAAGAGGACGAGGAAGATAAGCGACCCCGCAAGAATTTTTCTCAGTCGCGGTCTCTCTCTGATTTCTTTCATCAGCTCCATCGGTCCGCTCCGCTACTTTCCGAAAACAGTTTTGAGCAAGTCAGTGACCCTCGCTGCCGGGTCGGTCCTGATCTTCTCCTCCTCCTGGCCGACCATGTAAAAGAGGCCGTCCAGGGCCTCGCTCGTGACATAGTGATCGAGATCGAGGGACTGTTTGTTCATAAATGGAATAGACTCATATCTGCCCATCATCTCTTTGTAGGAACGCGTCGCCCCGACTTCGTTCATGCTTGACGAGATTACGGGTTTAAACGCGTTATAGAGTTTGTCGTAGGTCTTCTGTTTGAAATATTCCGTGGCCGCCGTGTCGCCCCCGCCCAGGATCTTCTTAGCATCTTCAAATGTCATCTCCCTGATAGCATCAACGAAGAAGGAGCGTGCCTGAGGCGCCGCCTTCTCGGCCGCCCTGTTCATGCTTAACACGAAATCATCGACCTGTTTCTGGTACCCGACCTTCCCGAGGATATCGGCCACATTCCGGATACTTTCAGGCATCAGTATCTTGATCGCCTGGTTGCCGAAATAGCCGTCCACGCGTGAGACGTTTTTAACGGCGTTTTCGGTGCCTATGGACAGCGCCTGCTTCAGCCCGGATGCGGTGGTACTTTCATCGGGTCCCCCTTTCTGTGCACTACTGAAACCCTTTATGACGTCGGCTAATCCGGCATATGCGAGCGTTGACGAAAATGCCAGGATCAGAATAACCAGAAATATCTTTTTCATCTTCTTTCCTCCCAATTAACTCTTGATCCCTGCCACCTGTCGTATTCATCCAATTTTAGCGTTTACCCACACATCACGTCTTGAGTTCGGAGGTGCAATGGCCGCAACGTACGGCCTTGACAGGGATGACCGAGAGACAAAAGGGACATTCCCTGGTTGCGGGCGCTGCGGGCGCGGCTTCCTGTTGTCTCTTTAGCTTGTTGATGCTGCGGACAAGCAGAAAGACCGCAAAGGCGATTATGAGGAAGCTTATGATGGTATTGATGAAGACGCCGTAGTTAAGAGTCACCGCGCCGGCAGCCTTGGCAGCCGCCAGAGAACCGTATGGGCCGGCAATCCTGCCCTCTTTGAGGACTGCAAAGAGGTTTGCAAAATCAACATGCCCCAGGATCAGCCCTATGGGGGGCATGATGATGTCTCTCACCAGCGAATTGACTATGGTCCCGAAGGCAGCGCCGATAATTATGCCGACGGCCATATCAACTACATTACCCCGCATTGCAAATTCCCTGAACTCTTTAAACATGTTCTTCCCCCCTGTTCCCACTTATTGATGCCTGCTTAATCCATGAAACCATCTTATCACACTTCATGAAGGGGTCCTACCATCCGGAATTGCGATTGCGACTGCGACTGGAACCTGTCTCAAAAAAGTGATTTTTTGCCATTATGTGGTTAAGTGGCGTCATTCCCGCGCAGGCGGGAATCCATGCTTTCGAAGGTTTAGAGTGGACCCCCGCCTGCGCGAGGGTGACAAATATTCCCGAAAGGTTGATTTGAGACAGGTTCCGGCACATAAATTTTCGGAATGCAACAAAAGACAGGGTTTCAGGAGGGTTGGTTGATGAGCCGGACTGCCCGCCGGGGTCCCGGAATTTCGATCTGTTTATCCCGGAAACGTTCAATAACCGCCTGGTAGATTTCAGCCTGGGCTAAAACAAAATCATCTACATTAACCCACGGCTTGATCGACAATGAAATAAAGGATTCGCCCAGGGCAGCCACCCCGATAACGGGAGCAGGCTCCTTCAACACGCGGCTGTTTTGCCGGAGAATCGAACTGACGGTTGACAGTGCTGCGGCGACGTCTGTGCCGTATGCTATGCCGACGGACAGGTCAAGTTGTCGGACCTTGCCGTAATTGTGTAGTATTTCGCCCACGATTTTCCTGTTCGGGACGACAACGTGGGAATTGTCCGTATGGAGCAGGGTGGTCGAGTATAATTCGATCTCAGTGACCTGTCCGTACACCCCGAGCAGTTCGATGTATTCGCCGAGCTTGAACGGCTTTGTGAAAATAATGGTCAGACCGGCAACAAGATTGCCGAGGACCCCCTGCATGGCAAGACTTGCGCCGACGCCGGCTACCCCGATTCCGGCTATGAGCGGTGTGATCTGCACCCCCATCTGTCCGAGCGCCATGATCCCGATGAAAACTATTAGCAGGAGCTTGATGATCCTGACAATCAGGACGCTGACCGGCTCGTCAAAGGCCTTTGCCCTCAGCCGGCGGTGGATGACATTGCCGATCCATCGGGCAATTAGCAGGCCCACGCCCATAATGACAATGGCGGTCAGGATCTGCATCCCGTGTTCCACGAAATAGAGGATTATCTTGTCGGCAACTTCCGGTGATTTCAGGCTTGCTGCTGATTGATTTGCCGCTCCGCTGTTCATCCCATGAAAAGGATATCACCGGAAAACAAAATTCACAACTCGAAATGAAAAGGTAAGAATATCATACGCACAAGAGAAAAGACCGAAGAAGTCGGCGGCAACTTCAAGGCGATTAGACCGGATAAGAACTGTAAGAAGTTTGCGACGGTCACTTTTCGCAAATTTAAAAGTGCTGCTTGAAGCAGGAGGTCCTCTGTTTTTCTCATTGTGTTTCTCCAAAAACCGGCCGTTATTAAATGTAGCGCACGGGCGTAAGGTGTGATAGGATGAACGCAGGAATCAGGCAGGTCGATAAGTGAAAAAAAACCGCGTTAGATCTTAAAGAGTGAGCAGCGGTTGTCCTGGACAACCCATAACACCGTCACAGGGGGGGGAAGCGATGATCAGGAAGACTCATTTGTACGTGTTTTATGGCTTGTTTATCTGTTTCTTTGTTTTCTGTGGTCAGGCATTCGCCGACCAGCTCACGCTTGTAAACGGCGATGTCTTAACGGGCACTATCGAAAAGGCGATTTCGGGAAAGCTGACATTGAAGACCGATTACGCAGGCTCGGTTGAGATTGACGTTGCAAAGATTGTGAAGATATCGAGCACGTCTCCTGTTGAAATCCACCTAAAAGATGGAGAGATTCTTAAGGGACAGATTAAGGCTGCGGAGGAGGGGCAGGTTTTGGTCGAGAGAAGCGACCGGAGGGAGACGGCGGTTGAATGGAAAGAAGTAACATCGATCAACCCTCCTCCGTCCAGGTGGACAGGCAGTATCACGGTGGCGGGAAATTCGCAGACGGGAAACACCCACAGGAACGGGGCTTCTGTTCTTCTCGATGCTTCAAGACAGACCGAGACAGACAGGTTCAGCCTCGGCTATCAATTCAACTATGCCCACGAGAATGATGCGATCACTGCACGCAATCACTATGGGTTTTTGAAGTATGATTATTTCTTCACCAAGAGGTTCTATGGGTTTCTCAGCACCGAACTGTTGAGCGATACGTTCCGGGACCTGAAACTCAGGCTCGCCGTCGGCCCCGGGGGCGGATATCAGGTATGGGACGATCCGATCAAGTTCCTCTCTGTTGATGCCGGTGTGTCATATATAAACGAGAGCCGCACGAGCGGCAAGGACGAGGATTTCCTGTCAGCCAGACTCGGGGGCCATCTTCGCTACAAAGTTGCGAGCTTCCTCAACTTCTCGGACAGGGTTCTTATCTATCCACGACTCGACCATATAGGCCGTTATCTTCTTCACAATGAGGCGGCACTTGAGGCGCCTGTGGGCTCAGGCTGGGCTCTCAAACTCGCCAACATACTTGATCGAGACAGTAATCCACCACCAGAGACAGCGAAGGATGATATTCAATGGGTACTCGGTTTGCAATACTCCTTTTGATTACGGTCAAGCCGGGAAATGACAATCCCCGGATAATTTTTCGAAACTTGTAAAGCGTCAGGGCTCGGGAACGTATTTATTAACCCGGCAATCAAATAGTTGAATTTTGTCATTCCGGCTTGTCCGGAATCTTTCTTTGTTCTTACGATATTACGCCGTCCGATCCCCGACAAGCGAGGATGACGGCTTACGGTATTATG
>JBJKOV010000426.1:0-4700 GCA_046707105.1 Thermodesulfovibrionales bacterium | reverse complement strand
AAGATCTTTGGCGGCCTGGTGGCCTTCGGCACGATCTCCCTGAGGCTCCTCAGTTTCAGCTTCATACCGGCGATGTTCACCTTCGTGAAAGACGAGAAACTCCTGAAGATCGCCCAAACTGAAGACGCCGGATCGGACAGGACTTCCGGGTATCTCAGGAAGATCGCCGGGTTCGGGGCGCACCATCCGAAAAATACGGTCTTTGTCGGACTGGTGCTCTTTGTTATCGCCGTCGTCGGTTTGACGAAAATCACGGTGAACAACAACCTGGTCGAATGGTTCAAGAGGGGCAGCGATATTCGCGTTGCGGATTCGGTGATGAACAAGGCCCTCGGAGGCACTTCTCTCGGTTATGTCGTTGCCTCCGCGAAGGAAGACGGTTACATAAAGACCCCGGAGGCGATGCGCTACATCGAGGGGCTGCAAAGGAATCTTGAAAAACTGCCGGTCGTCGGCAAGACGACTTCAGTAGTCGATTACGTAAAGAGGATAAACCGGGTGCTGCATGACGACGATCCGAAATACGACACGGTCCCCGATTCGAAGGAGGCGATCGGGCAGTACCTGTTTCTCTTCGGCATGTCCGCAAAGCCCTCCGACCTCGACAACGTAGTCGACTATCCGTTTCGCAGGGCCAACATATGGGTCCAGCTGAAGACCTGGGACGCCCAGGCGATGAGGGACGTGATAAAGGCGGTGAATGAATACAAGACGGCCAACCCCTCGCCGATGGAGCTGAAGCCTTCGGGGATAGCATATTTTAACCTTGTATGGAACGACGAGGTGTTATGGGACATGGTCAGGGGCTTTATCGTTGCCCTGATTGCGGTATTCGTCATCCTCGCCTTCGATTTCCGCTCTGTCAAATGGGCAATAGTGGGCTACATTCCGCTTCTCTTCACGGTCCTCGTTATTTACGGAGCCGTAGGTTTTGTCGGTAAGGACTTCGATATGCCCATATCGGTCATGAGCTGCCTCTCCCTCGGCATGGCGGTCGATTTCGCGATCCACTTTGTCAGTCGTCTTCGGCAGCGACTGAAAGAAACGCCCGGCGAGTCATTGTCCGACGCACTGCTCTGGACGGCGGGCCGTCCGGGCAAGGGAATTATGCGAAATGCCATTCTTTTTGCAGCCTCCTTTGCGGTGATGATCTTTGCGCCTCTTACGCCGTACGTTACCGTCGGCGCATTCATCGTGAGTATGATGCTTTTAAGCGCGATCATGACGTTAATCTACCTGCCCGCTCTCGTGACCCTGCTGCGGGGATGGTTGTTTAAGGGACAAAAAATCGCATAAAAAACCATATCAAATCAAGATGGAGGTGCATATGAAAAAGTATCTGGTATTGTTGGCCCTGCTGCTTATCCCGGGGCAGGAATTCGCAATGTCGGCGGATGAAGTAATGCAGAAATCTCAGGCGGCCTTCCTGTATCCCGGAAAGGACTTCAAGGCCCGGGTCGTGATGAAACTCATAAGCAGCAGCGGCCAGGAAAGGACAAGAGAAATGGCCATGCTCAGGAAGAATTATGGGCCTGCCGGAGGGGAGCAGAAGTATTTCATCTATTTCTTCCGGCCGGCCGATGTCAGGGACATGACGTTCATGGTCTACAAATATCCCGGAAGGGACGCTGACAGGTGGCTCTTTGTCCCTGCGATCAACATGGTAAGAAGGATTGCGGCAAAGGACAAGTATTCGAGCTTCGTCGGCTCGGATTTCACCTATGAGGACGTTTCCGGAAGGGACCTTTCTGAAGACAACCACAGCCTGCTAAAAGAGGAGAAGTATGGCGGCAGGGACTGCTATGTCGTAAAGAGCGTTCCGAAGGCGGGCGACATGGAATACAGCTATAAGGTTTCATGGATAGACAAGGCCAACTTCCTGCCGCTGAAAGAAGAATACTACGACCAAAGGGGGGAGCTCTATAAAGTATTTACCGCTGATGAAGTCAGTACAATAAAGGGCTTCCCGACGGTAACGAAAAGGACTATGAAAAACCTTCAGAGCGGCCATAAGACAACAGTCTCCTACAGTAAAACGGATTATAACGTCGGCATAAGCAACAGCCTTTTTTCAGAGAGGTTCCTCAAACAGCCGCCCAGGAAGTGGATCGAATGAGGGGAGTCGTCATTATTGTTGCTGCACTGTTGGCCGCTTCCTTTGTGTTGACAGGTGTAAGCAATGCTATAGACGTTGGAGCCCCTGCTCCTGACTTCCGCGTTGCAATCATTAATGGAAAGGAAATCTCCTACTACAGGGACATAAAGGGCAAGATGCCTCTATATCTTGCATTTTGGGGCACATGGTGACCACACTGCCGGAGGGAGCTTCCCCGTGTGGAGAAGATGTTCGAGGAATTCAAAGGTAGGATAGTATTCATTGGTATCTGTCAGGACGATAAGACAAAGATCGAGGATTTTATGAAAAAGTTTGACCTGAATTTCCCGGTTGCCAACGATGCAGATAAAAGGGTTTTCTCGGCCTTCGATGCGAGGGTACCAACTCATATCCTGATTGATAAACAAGGAACAATCAGATACGTTGAACCTTCATCAGCCGAGATTAAGGATCTGGAGAAAATCCTCAAATGACGGATACAAGGTCGCAAGCCGACGTCGTGCAAGCTTTCTCCATGAATGCCGCGGATTATGACAGATGGTTCGACGAAACCGAGGGACGCATGATATTTGAATCGGAGGTCAGGGCAATACGTCTTCTTATGAAGGACCTGGCTCCGCCTTTTCTCGAAATAGGCGTAGGCTCCGGAAGGTTCGCGAAAGCGATCAAGATTCGATATGGCGTAGAGCCGTCAGATACCTTGCTTCAGATGGCTATGATGAGGGGCATAAGAGCAGAAAGGGCATATGGGGAAGAACTTCCTTTTCCGAGCGGGGTCTTTGGCGCTGTTTTTGTACTCTTCACGCTGTGTTTTGTTGAAGAGCCGGAAAAGGTCATATCGGAGGCAAAGAGAGTGTTAAGAGACGGCGGCGGGCTCGTTGTCGGAATAATAAACAGGGAAAGTCGATGGGGAAAGCTTTATCAGAAAAAGGGAGTCGAAGGGCATCCGATATACAGGCATGCCCGGTTCTTCAGTCCAAGAGAAGTCGAAGCATTGTTACAGACAGCCGGACTGAAAGTGAAGGCACATTCTTCGACGTTGTACCAGCAGCCGGGAGAGCCCTACGATGAGTCTGCAATAACGGGTTTTTCCGGAGAGGCGGGGTTCGTATGCATCCTCGCCTCAAAAGAGCCGGGAGCATAATACAATGAGAAATATATTCAAGCAGATTATCCTTGCCGCAGTGATCCTGCTTCTCGCTTCCCCGATTATGGCGGCCGACGTCTCTCTGCACGGCTTCCTCCAGGGAAATTATTCCTTTGACATCGCAGAACCCAATCCGGATGGGGGAAATTTCAAGCTCGCCGAGGAAAGGCTGCAGTTGAAACTTGAAGCATCAAAAGACCCGTTTCATATCTTTGTGAAGGCCGACGGATGGTATGACCATATTGACCAGAATTGGGATTCCGAGCTCAGGGAAGGCTACATCGACTACACAGCGAATAAGTGGGATGCAAGGGTTGGCAGGCAGGTGATCACCTGGGGCGTTGGCGATCTCCTCTTCATCAACGACGTCTTCCCGAAGGACTGGGCGGCCTTCTTTTCCGGCAGGCCTCTTGAATATTTAAAGAAGGGTGTCGACGCCGCGAAGATCGGACTTTATCCCGGATTCGCCTCGTTCGAATTTGTTGCGATACCTTTCTTTACAGAAGATACGTTTCCGGATCCATCAACGTTTTGGCTCTTTGATCCTTTCCCCGGCAACGCGGCCAGAACTGAGAAAGAACCTGCTACGACACTTGACAATACGCAGTTCGCTCTCCGCGTATATCGGGAAATAGGAGGGTTCGACGTCTCCCTATATGCATACCGCGGTTTCTTCGGACTGCCTGCTGTGATGCCCGACAATCCTTCGTCGCCGACGCTGCTGACGTTCTTTTTCCCAAAACTCTCCGAATACGGCGCAAGCGCGCAGGGACGGGCTCTTGATGGTGTTTTGAGCCTTGAGGCAGGCTATTATGATTCGAGGGAAGACAGAGACGGCACCAATCCCATGATTCCGAATTCTCAGACAAGGTTCTTAATCGGCTATCAAAAACAGTTGTGGGAGGACTTCACTGCAGAGGTGCAGTACTACGGCGAATATATGCATAACTATTCGGAATATGTGAATACCCTTCCACCGGGATTTCCGAAGGAAAAGAGGTTGCACGACCTGTGCACCCTGAGACTAACCCAGTTTCTCAGGAACCAGACATTGCGGCTGTCATTCTTTTCCTTCTACAGCCCCTCAGACGGGGACTACATGCTCATTCCGGAAATCAAATACAACTTTTCCGACCATATCTGGGCGGCCGTAGGGGCAAACATCTTCGGTGGCAGGAGCAGGACGACTATGTTCGGCAAGTTGGCGAACGACGACAATGTCTACTCGCAGATAAGATACGAATTTTAGACACAATCTATTTCTAAAAGGGACCCTCCCGACACACTCATTCTCAATCCACTCACCTGACGATGATTCCCGCATATCCCACGACGCTGTCATAGTCGCCGCTCACATCGCCCGATGTTGCGTATTTCACCAGGCGGGCCGATCCTGCGCCGAGAAGCTTCGCAGTATGGAGCATCACAGTCGCCGGG
>JBJKOV010000425.1:0-2412 GCA_046707105.1 Thermodesulfovibrionales bacterium | reverse complement strand
CCTGCGATTTCATGAGAGAGGCCCAGGTGTATTTCCATATCAGCGGCCCCCCACTTATAATGAGCCGGTCTTTCTTCGCCCAGTCGTCCTTGAAGAGCTTGACCGCGTACTCAACTCTCTCGCTCCCGTCGCCGGCAAGCACCACAATTGCATCCGCCGGTTTGAGCGCGTCTTTCTCATAAATGTATCTGCCCATGTGGTCAAACAGGACAAAGCGGCCCAAAAAGACAACGGCGCAGGCCGCGCAGGCCAATAACGCGATTTTAAGGCACCTGCACATTCCCACCCCTCCCGCAGCCGCCGTCCCTGCAGTGCCTTCTGTTCTTCATATATCCAGGTATTTCCCGACGGCCTCTTTCCATCTCCGGGGTTCACTGACGACGTTCATAGCTTCATCCTCTCCCCATACTGTACGCGGTAATATTCCAGGTATTCGCCGGAAATGATGCGTTCCCACCATGGTCTGTTCGCAAGATACCAGTCGACCGTGCCGGCCAGGCCCTCCCCGAATGCAGTTTCCGCCCTCCATCCCAGTTCACTTTCAATTTGAGAGGGATCTATGGCATAGCGCCTGTCGTGCCCCGGCCTGTCCTTGACATAGGTGATGAGCTTCATGAGGTCTTCCACGTCCGAGCCGGTCCTTTCCGCCGTCTTTGCAAGCAGCAGACGGATTATGTCTATGTTACGCTGTTCGTTCCTGCCGCCGACGTTGTACACCTTTCCGGCCTCACCCCTGAGAAAAACAGCGGCCACGGCCCTGCAGTGATCGTCCACGTGGATCCAGTCCCTCACATTCCCGCCGTCGCCATAGACGGGAATAGGTTTACCTTCAACGGCATGCGCTATGACAAGGGGTATGAGTTTTTCCGGGAACTGATAAGGACCGTAGTTATTGGAACATCTGGTTATGACGACATCGAGGCCATATGTCTCATGATAAGCTCTGGCGAGCAGGTCGGCTGACGCCTTGCTTGCGGCATAGGGACTGTTGGGACAAAGAGGGGATCCCTCGGTAAACATTCCTTCAGGCATCGACCCGTACACCTCGTCGGTCGAGACATGGAGTATCCTGCAGTTTCTGTTTCTGGCCGCTTCAAGAAGGCTCTGCGTTCCTACGACATTATTCTGAAGAAAAGGATAGGAATCAATGATGCTCCTGTCGACATGGCTTTCGGCAGCGAAGTTGATGATGCCGTCGAATTCAAGGCGCTTTATAAGTTGTCTGTCGCATATGTCGCCTTTGACGAAGGTGTAATACGGGGCGTCTTCCAGATCCTTCAGGTTCTCCAGGTTACCCGCGTAGGTCAGCTTGTCGAGGTTGATTACATCATGCCCCGGCAGGTCGGACGCCATGCGCCGTATGAAGTTGGAACCGATAAAACCTGCGCCGCCGGTGACCAGTATCTTCATTATTCCACCTTGAAGGGAGACCCCGGATCGTCCTCGTATCTCACCTCATCGATCGGGAAGGCCCTCCCCTCCCCCTTGAAAAGACTGTCCGGCAGGTTGATCACCATCCCGTCCCCGGGCCCCAGGTTCTTGTAAGCATGAACCACCCTTGGCGGCACAACGGCTATATGGGGTTTTTCCTTCGTGTCGAAAAGCATCCTTTCACCATAGGTTGGAGATTCTTTTCTGTTGTCCCAGAGGTAAAGTCTGAAATTACCGAAAAAACAGAAGTAGTCCGACTGCTCCATGTGCTCATGTGGTCCTCTGGCGATCCCCGGCTTTGTCATCGAAACATAAGACATCGCCGGCTTGAAGTCTATCTCGTCGCTCCGGAATATTTCTACCAGCCAGCCCCTCGCATCATTGAAGACGCCGATCTCTCTGACTATCACACCTTCCATGTTCTAACCCTCCGTCTCCGGCATTACGCGGTTGAGGATCAAGGCCTTCAAGCGCTCTTCTCCTCTTTCGCGGCGTGCCGCTCATCTATGATTTTCTGGGCGAAATTCCCGGGCACCTCTTCATAGTGTGAAAACTCCATGGAATAAAGCCCTCTTCCGGATGTGAGGCTTACAAGCTGGTTTGCATAGGTAAGCATCTCGGACATGGGGACCGTCACTGTGATCTTCTGGTTTCCCCCGGACGCCGGCTCCACGCCCTGGACCTTGCCCCGCCGGGAATTCAGATCTCCAATGACAGCGCCGAGGGTGTCGTCGGGTGCTATCACCTCGGCCTTCATGACCGGCTCCAGTAGTATAGGCTTCGCATCTACAACCGCCTTCTTGATGGCCATAGATCCCGCGATCTTGAAGGCCATTTCCGAGGAATCGACCGCGTGATAAGAACCGTCGTAGAGCGTCACCCGCAAGTCTACAAGGGGATATCCGGCGATCACGCCCTCATGCATCGCCTCCACAATCCCCTTCTCTACCGCAGGTATATACTGTCTCGGAATTGCACCTC
>JBJKOV010000424.1:0-5878 GCA_046707105.1 Thermodesulfovibrionales bacterium | reverse complement strand
TGTTGTTTTCTGTTAAGTTTTTTTGTTTTTTGTTGATACCTTTTTGAACGCACCTATTAACGGGACGATTTTTGTCCTTTTTGGCGTTACCGTAGGGGCGGGCCGCCACCCCCCCCTACTGGCGTCGTTTACCTTCGCGGATACCGTAAGGAGCCGCTGTGCCTGCTCCTCATCTAACCGCACGCCATCATCCGCAACTCCGGAAATAATAAGATAGTCCTCAATCTGGTCAAGTGCTTCTATAGTCAGGAGGGTTGCGGTAAGCACTCCAGCCTTACCATTAATCGCATCAAGGACGCTGATTCTGGTTGGGTGATTAGAATAGTCAAAGGTCAGCTCGGCGGTAAGCAGGAGCTCAGGCTTGTCCGCCAGCGCGTCGCGGAGAGTTCGCGCAATAACGTTTGCAGGCTTATAAACGTTTCTCAGGCGGTGTGCCTCATCGATCACCACAAGGTTCCAGTAAATAGCCTGCAGGTCATCTGCCTTTAGCCTTGCAAACTGGTAAGAGCAAATTACAATTTCGTTCCCGTGGAAAGGATTAGCTTCCCCCGCCCGTTTTGCCCGGTTGTATGACTTGGTTTCGAGGATGCGGCTCGGCAAGAAGAATTTGTCCTGGAGCTCCTGATACCACTGTTTACGCAGATTCGAAGGTGTAATGATCAGAATGCGGCGCTTGCGCTCAGCCCACTTCTGGGATAACACAAGTCCGGCCTCAATCGTTTTTCCGAGGCCGACTTCATCGGCAAGGATTGCGCCCCTTGAGAATGGAGACTTGAAAGCAAAGAGTGCGGCTTCGACCTGATGAGGGTTTAGATCGACTTGCGCATCGACTAGTGCGCCTGCCAGTTTTTCAAGACTGCCAGCCGGGCAGCGCTTAGTCAGCTCATAGGCATAATATTTTGATTGATATTCAGTTAACTGCACTTCAGACTTGCCCCACTACGCTATCCCCATAAAATATAGGCATTTTACTGAACTGCCGCTATTTTATCACAACCCCCGAAAAAATGCGGAAGAACAAACAGTTACGGCGTCGAGCATAGGAGCATTAATGTGGCGAGATTATGGAGAAGAGGCACTTAAATCTTGCCGTAAATAAGTATTGCAACATCCGATACCTATCAGTTATCAGTCAAAGCGATGCTGGCAGACCCCGGAAATTGTCATGACCGGGATGATCGCTCCGGTGTTGATCGTGGAAAAAAGCCGGCCCAGGGCAGATAGGCGCGAAGCCTGATTCAGTCTTGCCTTCCAAAGGAAGGGATTAGAATAGGCTGACTGGCAGGTCCGCGGGTTGAGCGAATTTCGTATCTCACGTTGTTGTGTTTATCCTGAAACTCAGATACCCCTCAAGCACAGTAAATTCTATTTGCACTGTATGTCCAAGATATGCGGCCGGTGCCGGTACGTCGTACCAGCCGACCTCCTCAAGGAAGGCCTTTAATTCAGGCGACCCGGAATCTACGGCTGCCCCGATCAATTCACCTTCCTGGCCAAACTTTAGAGTGACGATGGCGGTGCCGCCGTAGAAGCTTCTTGTATTGACCTTGAGGGCCTCGCCTATGAGCCCATTTACTCTGGCCCCGGCCTTCTGATCGAAGATTTTTCTGTGAAGCGTGATGAACTGGTAATAGGCTTCCAGTCTGTCGGTTCCCTCGCCCTGGGTGGGAAGTTTTTCCGGGGCTTCAATTGTCGCCGGGGCGGTATCGGCTGCGGGTTTGTTTTCAGTCTTCGGAATCTGTTTTGGTTCCGTGGGAGGATTTTTTACGGCCTGATCCGGCGAACTTGCCTTCGCATCGGCCGGCGCGCCGGAGGATCGGGGCGGTTCATCCGCCGAGTCTGTTTCTTTCGCGGGCAGATCATTGTTATTTTCGGCGGCAAGGTTGACCGATATAATGTTATCGCTCCCCGGAAAGCCGGTCGTAAAACCCGATAGTGCGAGCACTGACAAAAGTAAAATCAGATGAAGGAAAAAAGAGGATATTATCGTTTCTTTCAGATCCATGACCAACCTGCTTTTCCCGGACTAATTATCATAACCGTTGTCCCCAGGGTCAACGGGCTGACAAGGGGACTGCCGATTTTATCCGCGGAGGAGCGACTTCTTCAGGATGACTGTCTATGGGACGATCGCGTATTTTATACCTTCGCCCTTTATCAGTTTCTGAAATGCTTCACCGATGTCCTTGAGCGCATAAGTCCCCGAAATTAATTTCTTCACTTTTATTTCCTTCTCCTTCAGGAGCAGCATGGCTTTCTTTACATCCCCGGGTGTGAAATGAAAGGTCCCTTTGACGGTAATCTCGTCGTAATGGAGTCTTGCAGCATCAAACTTCACCATGGAGCCGGACTTGCAGCCGCCGAAGAGTACTACCGTCCCCCCCCGGCGCACATAATCGACTGAAGATTCCCATATGGAAGGCTGCCCCGTGCATTCGAATACAAAGTCGGCGCCCATGCCCTTCGTGAAGTCCCTGACGTACCCGACGGCATGGGAAGGATCGAAGACAAGGTCGGCGCCCATAGACCTGGCCGCCTTCAGCCTTTCATCTTCGAGGCCCGTGATCATGACCTTTGCGCCCCTCGCCTTTGCCAGCAGCAGATGCAGAAGTCCGATCGGACCGGCTCCGATAATAAAAACCGTGTCGCCTTTCCCGATATTCAGCGGCTCCATCCCATGTACGACGCAGGCAAGCGGTTCCAGGAAAGCCGCTTCGCTGAAGCTCAAATTCTCCGGCTTTATAAAGGCGTTCTGTTTCACAATATGTCCGGGGAGCAGAACATACTCCGCAAATGCCCCGAGCACTTTGGTAGACATGATATTGCAGCAAAGATTAAAGAGTCCCCTGCGGCAGTAGTCGCAGTCAAGACACGGCGCGCTGTGGACCGCCATGACCGGGTCGCCGATCCTGAACTTTCGGGCGCCCCTGCCTTTTTCGATCACGATCCCCGAAAATTCGTGTCCGAAAGGACCGGGCATCGGAATAAGCGAATGGCCCCTCAGAAAGGCCTTAAGGTCCGTACCGCAGGTAAGGGCCGCCTCGACCTTTACGAGCAGCTCGCCCTCGGAGGGCCGCGGGATATCGGCCTCCTCTAATATTATTTTGCCTGGACTTGAGAGGACCGCCGAGAGCAATTTTGCCCGACCTATATTCTTGCGCCGAGTATCTGCCCCGCAACGGCCGCCGCAACGAATATAGGCACGTATACGAAGCCAAGATGGGCAGATATCCGGGCCAGGAATATAAAAGGTATGGGCAGGTGTATATAGAGGAACCACTTGAAGGAAAACTTCCGTGTCTTCTTCCTCCAGTGGCCGAAGGGCAGATTAACCAGAAGCGTAAATGTTGCGACTAAAATAACAAGGGCTGCTGTAGTCATAAGCAAACTCATACCTAACAATAGATTACCTTAAGAAAGGGGGGCAAGTTCTTACGGGGCCTTGCGATAAGGCCCCGGTTAGAATACATAACTCCGGTCAGGCGGCTACCGCCTTGCCCTTCTTTTTCTCGGCTGCGGCAGCGAATACTTCAACCGCATTAAAGGTGCCGTCTATCGCCTGCACGGGACATTTTGCGGTGCATATGCCGCACCCGATACATGCGTTTTTATCAATGGCATGCATCTTCTTCAGTTCCCCGGAAGGTGCGTTCACAGGGCAGACCTTGGCGCAGATCTGGCACCCGATGCAGTTGTCCTTTATGACCGCTTTCGACCTCTTCGGTATGAAGTCAGTGATCGCCTTCGTCGGGCATTTCGAAACGCACAATCCGCAAACCTTGCACTTTTCGAGGTCTATTCTTGAAAGACTGTTATTGACCGAGGGGGCGTCAAAAGGACAGACCTTCACGCATATGCCGCAGGCGATGCAGCCGACCTGGCAGTTTTTGCGGGTGTCGCCGCCCTTGTCTTTGGAGTGGCAGGTGACGAGGACCTCCCTCGAAGCCGGAAGCACTTCGATCACCTTTGTGGGACAGGCCGCCTCGCACTTGCGGCACCCCGTACATTTCGTGATGTCGACGAAAGGAAGATGGTCGTCAGTCATCGTTATGGCCCCGAAGGGACAGACCCTCGAACATGTGCCGTACCCCAGGCAGCCGTAACGGCACGCCTTGTCTCCGCCGCCGGCCAGAATGGCCGCCCGGCAATCCTGAACGCCTTCATATTTGAACCTTTTTACCGCCTTGGACCAGCTGCCCTGGCACATTATCCGGGCGAATTCCGGCTCTTTCGCCTCCGCCTTCTTCCCGGTTATCAGGGCGACGGCTTCAGCAGTAGCGCCTTTCCCCGGAGTACAGAGGTTGGGCGAAACATCGGGATTGGCCACAACGGCCTCGGCATAACTCTGGCATCCGGCAAATCCGCAGGCCCCGCAGTTGGCGCCTGCCAGCACGTCTCTTACACGTTCCACCTTCGGGTCCACCTGGACCGAGAATTTTTTTGCCGCAACAGCCAGGCCGACTCCGAAAACGGCGGCAACACCGCCGACAAAAAGCACGGTCACCTTTATAACCGAGAAGACATCGATAGATACCTGTCCCTCACCTCCCCCCCCGGCCGCCACGAGAGGCACCGGTACATGACTTGCGATCATCTGAAGAAGATGATGGATTATGGTTAAGATTTGTGCTCCTGTATCTAACATCATTTCACCTCGGTTAAAGTCTGATTTATATATATAATACTATATTTACCCAAGATAATTACATGGTTATCAGCCCGGAAAAGCCGGTGAAGGCCAGGGCGATAAGTCCGGTCGTCACAAACGCGATAGGCAGCCCTTTAAAGGGCCTCGGCACGTCGGCCAGCTCGATCTTCTCCCTGATGCTGGCCATTATAATCAGAGCGAGTGCAAAGCCAAGGCCGGAGCCAAGGCCGAAGGCAAGGGCCTCAATAAGGTTATAACCCTGCTCGGCGTTGATAAGAGGTACGGCCAGAATAATGCAGTTCGTGGATATGAGAGCCAGATAGACCCCGAGTTTGTAATAAAGACCGGGGCTCACCTTTCTCATGATCGTGTCGGACGTCTGGACAAAGGCCGCCACAACGCCGATGAACAGCACGATCTTAAGAAATTCAATGTGCAGAGGTATCATGATCAGGAAGTAGATCAGCCAGCTCAGCGCGGCGCTGATCATCATGACAGAGGTGAAGGTTATGCTCATGCCGACAGCGGTCTCCATTTTTTTGGATACGCCGAAGAAGATGCAGAGCCCGAGGAACCTCGTAAAGACAAAGTTATTGATAAGTGACGCTGCGATTACCAGTTCAAACAGTTTTCCGAATTCCATTGCTCTTCCTCCTTAGTGTGCCGCCCCGGAGGCGCCGGAGCCACCGAAGAACCTTATGTCTATCCAGTTAAAGAAAGCCATGAGAATACCCACTGCGAAGAACCCTCCCGTCGGGAGTATCATGATCAGGAGAGGTTTCGACGCTACAAACGCATGCCCCCAGAGCGATCCAAGTCCGAGCAGCTCCCTGAAAAAACTTATGATGCAGAGGGCGGTAAGAAAGCCTACGCCCTGCCCAATGCCGTCAAAGAAGGAAGGCGCCACCTCGTTCTTGCTTGCAAAGAGCTCAGCCCTTGCAAGGATGGACGCAAAGGCAACGATCAGCTCGATGTAGAGACCCATCTCCTTGTAAACAGACCGCGCATAAGCGGCCATCAACATATCGACGACCGTGACCCAGCCCGAGATGATCAGCATGAAGATCGGCAGTCTGATCCTCGGATGGATGAACTTTCTCAGCGCGGAAATAGTGAGGTTCACCATCACCTGCACGAAAAGAACGGCGATACCCATCATGAAGCCGTTCTTCAGTTTATTTGTAACGGCTATGGTAGGACACAGACTCAGGGCGAGTCTGAATATGGGGT
>JBJKOV010000423.1:0-2341 GCA_046707105.1 Thermodesulfovibrionales bacterium | reverse complement strand
GACTCCTTCCGTTATCTCCCCGAGTGTGCGTCCGCTTAACGCTGACCGTGGTTCGGAAGAAATGAGGTCTAGTCCTGGCGCTGCCTCTTCATCGCTCATCTTCACAAGCAGCCACTGCCTGCTGTTTTCTTTCCTGAATCTGGTGAGAGAGTAGCCGCCTTTAAGCTTGCTTCCGTCCAGCCACACGGTGATATGTCCGTCTTTTACACACCTGCCCATTGGGACCTCGTCGTCACCCTTTTTCTTGAGATTGCGGTAAGTCCCCGTGTCCCAGACCATGACCGTGCCCGCGCCGTATTCGCCTGCCGGGATAACGCCTTCGAACCCGGCATATTCAAGCGGATGGTTCTCAGTCTCTATAGACAATCTTTTATCGGCGGGATCGGTCGAAGGTCCTTTTGGCACGGCCCATGACTTGAGGACGCCGTCCACTTCGATGCGCAGATCATAGTGCAGATGGCTGGCGTCGTGTTTCTGTACAACAAATATGGGCTTACTGCCGGATCTCTTCCTGTTACCCGAAGGTTCCCCGGTGCGTTCAAAGTCCCTTTTCTTCTTATATTCGGCAAGCGGGGGGTTCTTCTTCATCGTTGACTCACCTGAATCGGCCATAGTCCGCATCGGGAAAGATATTGTCCATTTCTTCGATGGCGAAAAGATATTCTTCGTTTATGCGACCCTCTTCAACAGAATCAGCCAGGTAGCGGAATCTGGCGACGTGGTCTTTTACACGGCGGACCGCGTATTCCTCTGATGTGCCGTTGTTGATGATGAAGGGCCAGTCGGAACTCTGTGCCAGGAGCAGTTCCCTCAGACACTGGTTGAGAGTTCTCCGTGTGACGTCAGGGACCCAGCCGCCCATGTAGTGGCGCGCCAGTTTTTCCATGCGGCGTGCGCATTCGTAAAGCTGAGGATATATCCAGTCGGTCTTACTGTTGAGCCAGGCCTCAAAGTAACCTTCATGTCCCCAGGTGGAAGTGCATGGGACACCCGTTTGATGGACCGGATGTTTGTCCAGATATCCCGAGAGCGTCGTCAGTTCCAGAACGTTCTGGTCGAATGCCGCTTTTCGCGCGACGAAATCCAGCCACTGAGGGCCTTCAAACCACCAGTGGCCGAACAGCTCGGCGTCAAAAGGCGCTACGACAACGGGTGCCGTCTCCATGGTTGAGGAAAGATACTCGATATGGCCGATCCTTTTCTGCAGGAAGTCCCCGGCATGCTGTGCGGCCCGCTCCCTTGCGGCCTCCGGGTAATACGGCTCCTTCCACTGAGTCGGACCGGTGATCCGGTAGTATTTTATGCCTGTATCCACCCTGACATCACCAGCTATGTAAGGACGGACATAGTTGAAATCGAGGTCGTGGCCTATGTCCCTGTAAAACTCACGATAGGCCGGATCTCCCGGAAAACCCTCCCGCGCAGACCATACCTGTTTGGTGCTCCCCCTGTCGCGTCCGAAGGCTGCCACTCCGGCAGGAGTGTAGAGCGGGGCGTAAACGCCATAGAACGGGGTTGTGCTGGCGTGCTCGATACCGTGGGATTCCAGAAGAAAGAAACGGAGCCCCTCCTTGCCGATGACCTCGTCCAATCCAGGATAATAGCCGCATTCCGGAAGCCATATCCCGTTGGGGCGGAAGTTGAAAACGCTTTCGAAATATTCCAGACCGGTCGAAACCTGGGACGTGACGGCCTTAGGCTGAGACGCCAGGAGGGGAAGAAGTCCGTGGGTTGCCGAAGTCGTGATGAGATCGACCAGGCCGCATTCATGGAACCTCCTGAAAGAGGCCGAGAGTCTGCCCCTGTCTCTTCTGAATACGGCCTGCGCATCCAGAAAGAGCTGCCTGTAAATGCCGGCAAGATAATGGAAGTGCGGTTCATTCCGTGTCCGTTCAAGCTCCCTCTCCGTCAAGTCTACCATCCGGGCCAGATGAGCCTCATACCTCTCCCTGAGGAGCGGGTCTTCCATCATCGCAAGAAGACTCGGAGAAAGAGAGATAGTCAGCCGGCAGAAGATACGCTCATCGATCAGACGGTCGAGCAACTTGATGGTGGGGATGTAGGATTCGGTGAGCGCCTCAAAAAACCAGCGCTCTTCAAGGAACGAGTCATATTCGGGATGGCGTACATAGGGGAGATGCGCGTGCAGTACGAAGGCGAGATATCCTTTAGGCATATGACCCTCCGGTCAAGTCCTTCAGGAGCATTTCATAACAGATATAATGCTGGACCGCTATACTTTCAGTAGAGGGGACATCTCCCGCCCTCTTCTTTGCAGCGAGCCTGAACATGCTTTCCTTCAGGGGATTGAAGAGAAGTTCCTGTACGCCCCACACAATGG
>JBJKOV010000422.1:0-2280 GCA_046707105.1 Thermodesulfovibrionales bacterium | reverse complement strand
CGCAGACCCGCCTTTTTAGCGGCTTTTATCTTGCGATTTACCACGGTATCATCTTCCGAGAAGTACTGTCTTCTCTCGGAGTGGCCTATAATTACATGCCCGCAGCCCGCATCAACAAGCATGCCGGGACCAACCTCGCCTGTATAAGCGCCCTTCTCCTCCCAGAAAACGTTTTGGGCGGCAAGCTGAAGGTTTGTCCCCTTTATCATCTCGCCCGCCGCAGGCAGGGCGGTGAAGGGAGGAGCTATCACAATGTCCGCATCGGTGACATTATTGACCGCCGGGATCAATGCGGACAGAAACTCTTTCGTCTCTCCTATCGTCTTGTTCAGCTTCCAGTTGGCCGCCATGAAATAACGCATAATGTCGTTTAATTTAATGCATAAGCCCGTTAATGTCAAGCAAAGTAGGCCTGAAGGCCGCCTGTTTGATGCACTACACTACCGGTAATATACGGTTACCAGCGTCCTGAACCTGAAGACACCTTCCGAAGTACTGAATATCCTGGAATGGGGATAACTTTTTTCCTGAAACCCGGCATCCTTCGGAAAGTCCCGGCCGGCCTTATCCGAGATGACAACGACAGCCTCTTTCCCGTCCGGACCGTCGTCCGAATAGTAGGCGGGGTTTCTGTATTCCCAGGTAAACCTGAGGGGGGATATCCGGATCGCTTCCTGGTCCGGGAACCTCCCGGGTTTATAGCTGTAGTGGATCTTCCCTTTTGTATACAGGTCGAGAAGAGGTACGGTGACCGCAGGGTTGGCTACAGCCTCCCCCGGCATGTCGGTGAAGACTTCTATATCACGCATCCCTGCCGAATTGAGGAATTCTCCCGCGTCCTTCAGGTTCACCATGCTGATTCTGTCCAGGAAAGGCAGGTATGCAAAAAGGGCGATAACAATCGAGAAGGCCGCAACGCCCAGGGCCATAAACTTCGTTAACCGCCTGTCCCGGATCCGCATGAGCCCGTAGGACGCTGCGAGCGCCAGCATCGGCAAAGCCATTATGATATACCGGCTCCGCCTTATCTGAAGCAGAACTATCAGCACAAGCAGCCAGACCACGATGGCATACTTCACGTCCCTCTTCCTGAAGGCTGTATAGAGGGAATAAAGCGCCGCCGCCGTGATGGCTGGATGTACCTGAAAAAAGAAGGTCGAGAGGAAGCTTTCCCCCCATCTCCTCAGGCCCGGCTTCTGATAGGAGGTCAAGAGTCTCATTTGCTCCATAAATACGTCCCATTTACTGGCGAATACCGCGCCTATCAAAACCCCTGAAACGGCAGCAACGGCAATTCCCCGGTAGAGGTACTTCACACGGCTCGTCCCTCCCCTCCGGACATATACTGCCATTATCACGACCAGAACTGTGAGCATCAGCCATGTGGAATATTTAGAATAAAAGGCGGCGAAAATCCACAGGGCGGAGGCTCCGATCATCGCACCGCCCCGGTCAAGCGCCCTGATAAAGGTATATACCGACAGGGTGAAAAAAAACATCGTAGGGACATCGACCAGCATGAGGGGGACTTGAGAATAGAGATAAGGAATTCCGAGAAGCAGAAGTCCCCCGATCATTCCAAGCCGCTCATCCCACAGCGTTCTGCCCGTAAGATAGGTAATAACCACCGTCCCGGAAAAGAGAAAGCTGTTGAATATCTGTATGTAGAGCCTCGTCTCTCCAAAAAATCTGAAGATCAGGCCATACAGGAAGGGTACGGCCGGCATGTCCGTCCATGCGGCAATCCCCCTTCCCCACTCCCTCAGAAAATAAGAAACACCGTAGAGCTCGATCTGTTTAGCCTCCGTGAAATAACGCGAGGCGTCCACTATGACCTCGGGCTCCGACCAGAACAGTGCGGAGACGGCGTACGAAATAAAGAAGAGTGACAGCGCCGGATGTCGTTCAATGAAGGAAGTTCTTGAAATCAGCCACGCGACGGCGAGGGCTGCCGCCAGGATGAAAAAAACCCTCAGCGCATTGGCGGGGCCCAATGCGTCATGCCAGCTCGTAAGCCGGTTGTCGTCAAGATGCCGGGAGAAAAAAAGGACACCATATGTAAGGAGAGTCAGGAAGGAGAAGATGATCGCATTACTATTCCCCCTGATCCAGCCGCGCAGATCAGCCATTGGCGCAAGGAAAAAACTCCGTATCCTCCTCCCCTACCAGGACACCACCCTGTCATACGAAAAAATGGCGTCGACTATATCTTCGTAGGACAGCTCCTTCTTCGACAGGTCGACAATCCTGACCTCGTGTTCTTTGGATTGAACACCTGTA
>JBJKOV010000421.1:0-12084 GCA_046707105.1 Thermodesulfovibrionales bacterium | reverse complement strand
CCCATCCCAATGCGAGGTTCACCGCACCGGCATCTCAATGCCCCGTCATCTGCAAGGACTGGGAGAACCCCGCCGGCGTTCCCATAGATATCTTCATATTCGGCGGGCGCCGCGCCAGTGTCGTCCCTCTTGTCTACGAGGCATATGACTGGGACCAGGGGGTCTTCCTGGGCGCCACCGCCGCCTCCGAGACCACTTCCGCCAACATCGGCGCCGTAGGCAATCTGCGAAGGGACCCCTTCGCCATGAAGCCCTTCTGCGGCTACCATATGGGGGATTATTTCCGGCACTGGCTGGACATGGGCGACCGCCTGGGCGCCAGGGCGCCTAAGATATTTTATGTAAACTGGTTCCGGAAGAGTACCGACGGCGCCTTTTTATGGCCCGGTTTCAGTGACAACAGCAGGGTCCTGAAATGGATGTGCGAGAGGGTCGACGGCAAGGTCGGCGCCCGGAAAACAGCGATAGGCTTATTGCCTGAGGAAGGCGGCCTGGACCTCTCAGGGCTCGATATACCTCCTGGAAACATGAACGAACTGATGAGAATAGACCATGAGGCCTGGGCCGAAGAGGTAAAGGACATTGAGAGGCATTTCGCGATATTCGGCGACCGGCTGCCGGAAAGGCTGACCAGGCAGCTTGAGGAGCTGAGAAAGCGCCTCGGGTAAACCCTGACGGCTCGTCAAAAGTCGTCATACCCGCGAAGGCGGGTATCCAAGTTAGATGCGACTACATTAAGAAGAATGGATTCCCGATTAAGAACTCGGGAATGACGGCTTCTTTTCCTAAGAAGTTAAAGTTGTTTAATGTATTTGAGCTGCCCCGCAGCAGGGACTATGGAACACTTAGCCTCAAAAAAATCGTTGGTCAACGTTCTGCATGTGGTCTATTTCCATGTAAAGACCAGCGACGGTGGCGATCTCTATCTCACCCGTTTTGCCGAACCTTATCTTGAACATTTCGAACTGGGCAACTGGTATGAGAAGGAATGGTTCGATAAACAGAGGGTAAGGCTGAAAGGGACGAGTTCGGTCTACAGGGTCCCTACGAAGGAGGTTAACGGAACAATCCTTGACCTGGTGGTCAAGAACTGCAGGGTGGGGGAAGATGTTCCGCTGGACACACATACGCTGCAGGAATTCTGCGATGCCGAGTTCAACAGCCCGTGGGAAGAGTTTTCCCTGGTCATGGAAATGAGGGAGGGCTCTTACGGCCCGAAGGGAATGAAGGTAAGGGCGCAGCGCCCCCTCGCGATCTATGTCCCGCCAGACAGGATGCAGCCGTGGCAGAGCGGCCGGTCGCGGTCGAAGATAAACCGGATACAGGCAAAACACCCCGGCATCAACCTTGACATCCTGAAACAGTACAAGATGGTTTATGAATGGATAAAGGGAAAGAATCTTCTTGAGATCTTTGAACATATAGACATCAACGACGATGAAATCACCGGCCATCTGAAGATAATCGATTACAAGGTGATTGCCGACCTGCAGACAAAGGGGTATCTGGTGGCAGACATGAAGCCGGAGCATATTATCATAAGCGAAGCCGACACAGTCGTCATCGAGGAGATGGGCCGGTCGAATGATCTGAATGTGCCGGCAGAGCAGGTGGACCTTTTGTACCGGCTGATTCATGAGGGCAGGTATTCCGTTATAGATTATGAACTTCTTCTGAGGACAGCCGAGCACGAGAACGCCGTCAAACAGTCCCGAAGGCATTCCTATCTGGATGACCAGCGTGACCGTTTCAAACCGACTTCGCTGCCGGCCTATCTGAAGAGCATGGAGGTTTTCGGTGTGCCTTACATGTACGGACATGCCGAAAGCACCGGCGGCCATCTGTGGGTGGTGGGCAGAAATGCACGGCTGTTCGATTATTTTCTTCCGGAACGATGGAGGAAGACCCCTTCGCTGAAGTTGTCCGAGACAAAGGAGGTGTTTTATACAATAACGAAGGACAATATACACCTCGTCTGGAAGACATCCCGTGTGGGTGAGATGCCCGACGAGGATGATGAAAACAGGTACGCGCCCAAGATACGCAAGTACGGCATCAACAGTCCCTTCGAAGAGTTCGCCATCGCCCATAAGCTGAACGAGATCGGGATACCGTCGGTTTATGTCAGGGCCATATATATGACAGGGACCACGAAGATAGAGCCCTCCGCCGACTTCAGGAGATACGAATCCCACAAGAAGATCCTGGACCCCGAGGGCAATCCCATCCTGCAGGAAAATCACAATTATATAACCATCCGCGGCTATTATAACGGCCCCGATTACTCCGTTGCCGAGCGCGGCCCGATCTATATGCCCATGGACCTTTCAAAGGCTGCCTATAACGGTCTGATCGATGAATCAGAATGCCTTGCGCTCCTGACCGGGATAAAGGAGAAGTTGAGAGTCGCCGGCTACGACGGCTCCCTGTTGAAGGCAAACGACCTGCTTCTGGTCGTTGACAGCAACCGGGAGATTATGAATAATAATTACGGCGAACCGGAAGTTATCATCTGTAATTTCGAACTCATATGGAAGATTTCCGATACCGTCGGGCACACTCAGAGCGCCCTCGCGTGCGACGACATGAGGGAGTAAAGGCGGGACGCAGCCGGCGGTAATCCGCACCCCGTTTGATCGGCAATCCACAGAAACTTCAGGGTAAAGGTAAAATATTTTGGATGTTGCTAACGTTGCACAACAGCTTCTCATATCGGCCCTGCCTATTCTTATAGCGATAACCTTCCATGAGGTATCGCACGGTCTGGTCGCGAACAAACTGGGAGACCCTACTGCAAAGATGCTGGGCCGTCTCACGCTTAATCCGATAGCTCACATAGACCTCTTCGGGACTATCCTGCTTCCTGTTATACTGATCGTTGCGACTCACGGGCAGTTCGTTTTCGGATATGCCAAGCCCGTGCCGATTAACCCGATGAACTTCAGGAACCCGAAGCGCGACATGGCGATATCAGCCGCTGCCGGCCCCGTGACGAACCTCATCCTTGCCTCACTGAGTTTCCTTGTGCTCAAGGGCGTGCTCACGCCTTTGGCCGCCTTCGTTCCCGTGTCTCTTGTCGGGACGGTATTGAGGCCGCTGGCGATGATATTTACTTCGAGCATCGTTATCAACGTCGTGCTGGCGGTCTTCAATATGATTCCGATCCCTCCGCTGGACGGAGGACGGGTGCTTACCGGGTTTCTACCCTCCAGGCAGGCCGCCACTTTCAGCAGGATCGAGCCTTACGGCTTCGTAATCGTCATCATACTTATCTATACCGGCATCGCGAATTCGTTCATCATGCCTTTCATCAGTTTCTTCCTGAGGCTTTTTCAGGTTTATTAACGGGGAATGCGCCGGCCGGGTCAGTAATAAAGGAGAGTCATGACAAAGGAAAGAGTATTAAGCGGGATGCAGGCGAGCGGCAGGGTCCACATCGGCAACCTTGTGGGCGCCATCCAGAACTGGGTGAGGCTGCAGGACAAATACGAATGCTATTACTTCGTTGCCGACTGGCACGCGCTTACCACAGGATACGCAGACTCCCGGGCAATCCGGGAGTCGGTCAACGACCTTCTGGTGAATTTTCTTGCAGCCGGCCTTGATCCGGACAAGTGCACGATTTTCATACAGTCGCATATACTCGAACATGCCGAACTCCATCTCCTTCTTTCGATGATCACTCCCCTTGGGTGGCTGGAGCGTGTTCCCACGTACAAAGAGAAACAGCAGCAGCTGAAGGAGAGGGACCTTGCTACCTACGGCTTTCTCGGGTATCCCCTGCTTCAGACGGCCGATATCATCATCTACAGGGCCAGGCATGTGCCGGTCGGTGTTGATCAGGTCCCCCATCTGGAGATATCCCGTGAGATTGCCCGGAGGTTCAACAATTTCTATGGAGAGGTTTTTCCGGAGCCAGAGGCCCTCCTGACGGAATTCCCGAAGGTCCCGGGAATCGACGGCAGGAAGATGTCCAAGAGTTACGGCAACGCCATCTACCTTTCGGATGCACCAAAGGAAGTGGAGAACAAGATAAGGACGATGGCTACCGACCCCGCCAGGGTAAAGCGCACCGACCGCGGCACTCCTGAGCTCTCCCCGGTCTTCCAGCTCCACAAGATCTTCTCTTCCGCCGAGGAGCAGGAGCAGGTGGCCGAAGGCTGCCGCACTGCAGGCATCGGGTGCATCGACTGCAAGAAAGTCCTGATACGGAATCTCTTCAAGGTCCTTGAGCCCATCTGGACAAGGAGGGCCGAGCTCCTGAACAACCCCGGGATGCTCAGGGATATAGCGGAACGCGGAAACGAGAAGGCGAGGAAGACGGCGCAGGAGACCATGGCCCTTGTGCGCGAGGCGATGGGATTTTACTGAGCAGTCTTTTCTTTCCGTTTTTCTGATGATAAGCATTTTTTTTGCCTTCCGGTGTAAAAGACGGCGCATCAGACAGCATGTCGGGATGGCCTTCATGGGTACCTTCAAATTTCTCTCTCGAACCTGTCTCAAAATCGGTTCTCGGTCCTAGGCTGTCATTCCCGCAAGCCAGGCGCGCCTGCCTGCCGGCAGGCAGGTCGGGAATCCTTCTGAAAACAAAGAAAGATTCCCCGTGAGGGTCGGGAAATGACACAAGGAGCGGATATCATAATATTTCAATTTTGAGACAGGTTCTCGTTAAGATATAGTATTACTATTTCTGAAAGGATGAATAACCATGCTGGATGCGCGGTACGTAAGAGAAAATGTTGAGAACGTTAGAGAAGCCCTGAAAAAGAGGGGATATGACTTTCCGCTCCAGAAATTTCTTTCGATCGACGGGAAGCGCATATCCGTCCTCAAGGAGACGGAGGAACTCAGGAACCTGAGGAACGTTGTCTCGGAAGAGATAGGACGCAGGAAGAGACAGAAGGAAGACGCCTCGGATCAGATGGCGGAGATGAAGGGCGTTTCGGAGAGGATAAAATCGCTGGATGAACTGCTGAAGGGGCTTGAAGAGGAGACGTCGGAGCTGCTTTTGACTATTCCGAATATCCCCGATGCGTCTGTTCCCGCCGGAAGGGACGAGTCGGAGAATATTGAGATACGCAGGTGGGGCGAGCCGAAAGAGTTCGATTTCGAGCCCCTCAACCACTGGGATATTGCAGAGACGCTGGATATCATAGATTTCGACCGGGCGGCGAAGATAGCGGGTGCCCGGTTCGCTCTCATGAAAGGGGCCGGCGCGAGGCTCGAAAGGGCACTCATGAATTTCATGCTCGATCTTAACACCTCAAAGGGGTATAAGGAGGTGTTTCCCCCGGTTCTGGTGAACCGGGAGAGTATGACGGGCACGGGCCAGCTTCCGAAGTTCGAGATGGAGCTTTTCAGGACCGCCGACCCGGAATTTTATCTTATACCGACTGCCGAAGTGCCGGTGACCAATATACATCGCGGCGAGATATTGAAGGAGACCGACCTCCCGCTGTACTATACGGCCTATACGCCCTGTTTCAGGCGCGAAGCGGGTTCTTACGGGAAGGATACGAGGGGTCTTATCCGGCAGCATCAGTTCAACAAAGTAGAACTCGTGAAGTTCGTGAAACCGGAGGACTCCTTTAGCGAGCTGGAGAAACTCACTTCCGATGCGGAGGACATTCTGCAGAGACTGGGCCTCCCTTACAGGGTCGTTGCCCTCTGCGCAGGGGACCTCGGATTTTCTGCCGCCAAGACTTACGACCTCGAGGTCTGGCTGCCGGGACAGAACCGCTACAGGGAAATATCTTCATGCTCGAATTTCATGGATTTTCAGGCCAGGAGGGCAAACATAAGATTCAGGCGGGAGGGGAAGAAGGGCACCGAATTCCTGCATACCCTTAACGGTTCCGGGCTCGCGATAGGCAGGACCCTCGTTGCGGTCCTCGAAAACTATCAGCAGAAAGACGGGTCGGTCGTGGTCCCGGCGGTTCTCAGGGCGTATATGGGGATGGACCGGATCGGCTGAGATTCTTTGAGGTGCCTCGCACCCGAGGATTCGGAAGCGGGGCTGCTGTCAAAAGAAAATCGGCCTGAATTTGTAAGACATTTCCTCCTGGACTTTCAGTCGGAAATCACAGGTTCTGCATTTCATGACCTTTTCCGCATAGGTTCCCTGTCTTTTGCCATCGCAGAATGTTCCTGTTATCGCCCAACAGACCCGGCCGGCATTGATACCCCTGTTCACACCATCTGCCGCAGAGGCGAGAGCAGCCGGGCAGACGCCTGGGGAACCGACGCATTCCCTTCCGCAGCGTTTGAATTCCCAGCAGTTTTGATAGTCCATTATCCCCCCGCAAGAAAAAAAGAAATGGAACGCTGAGAGTGACCCCCCGGTTTTTCGAGGTTTTTCCCGCGCCTCCCCATAATAGACTATTTTTCTTCCCATAGCAATGTATTTTATCAGTTCCGCCCGTCACGATCTCGGGCTTCTGAATCTTTATTTTCGGCAGGTCCGTCTAACCCGGATTATTCATGAAATGTGGTGGACACGGAAGGACATAGTGTTTTCCCTCATTCCTGCCTGCCGGCAGGCAGGCTCACTTCGCTCCGAGGAACTTGCCCTCTTTATTATCAGAGACACACTGTATGAGTATCGGGCAAGTAAAGCCGCTCAAACACTATGCCCTTCCGGCATTCAGGAAAATTTGTGAATAAAGCGGGCTAAAGGAAGAGAGTCCGAATCGATGTGTAGAGGAAATATAACCCGATCAGCAGGAGAAATACTCCGAATACCTGATTCACGCGCCGCAGTTTCACTTCGGAGACAAATTTCTTTACCCAGTACAGAAAGAGGGAGAGGCACGTAAGATAGGAGGCAAGTCCGATGCTGGCAGCGGCGAGAAATGTGAGGGCGATCCTGGTGTTGAAATCTCTGATCAGTCCTACGTCCTCAAAAATGCGGACCGCTGAAAGCCACCACAGTATCATCATGGGATTCATAACAGAAAGCGAAATGCCTCCGAGAAAGGCCCATCTCTTTTTTTTCCGGAGTGCTTCGTCTGAAGAAATTTCCTTCTTCGGACGGTGCCGGATAATAAAGACAGACATTATAACCAGGATGACGCCTCCCGCCAGCCAGAACATCGCCATAACCTTCTTCTCTTCGAGAAAAGGAGCGATTCCGAAAAAAGCGATGATGCCGTAAAAGACGTCCGCGAGAAAAGCCCCGAAAACGACCATGAGGGACGACTTCAAGTGGCCGTTGATAGACCTTCTTACCACCTCGACCTGTACGGGCCCGACGGGTATGGCCGCAATGCAGCCCATCAAGTATGCCGATAGGAGAAGCAGGATGTAATTCACGCTCTTACCACCCGTCTATTATAGACAATAGGGGCCTAAACGGGCTATTTCGAGCGCCCGGGAGACCGTTTCAACACTACAGTCTGAGTTATCATGCCTGTGGCCGCCAGCAGGAAAAAGATCAGACCTTTGTGCGGAGGGCTCACGTGCAGGGGTTGGGCGATCAGTGCCGACCCGACGAGAGAGGACAGGACGATCAGTGCCGGATCGAAAATTATAGAGAGCAGCAGCGCCCCGATAATTCCGCCGACAAGAAAAGGGATCCAGAAATGAACGTCGGTTCCCAGGCCCCGGTGGTACAGTATGACTGCCGAGACGTATCCTCCGGCAAGAAACCCGGAGACTGCTATCGACAGCCTCTGGAGCAGAACGGCGACCAGTGCGCCCAGCAATCCGGCTACTGCGGCGAAAATGAACACTACCCAGGCCGAATTCCCCCTGAAAAAAAAATCAGCCAGCAGTGCGCCGGCGACGAAGCCGACCACACCGACAAAGAGCCAGAAAAGTCTTCGCCCGAGAAGGAGTACGGAGATCCCTAGAATCACCTGGAGAATGATCGCGAACTGTCCTTTCATCATAAGAAACATCTTACTGAATTCCTTTCCGGTTTTGCGGATCTTCCCGCGACGTCAATGTTGTCTGATGTGACCTGGGTCATCCGGACGCCCACTTGTTTCGTCCGTCGGTAACAGGGTTGTTATGAAATCCGATATGTTGCTGCGCAGTTTTTCGAGCGATGGGCGGTCGGTATACATCTGGTGCCCGGCCCTGTAAAATTTCAGAGTGACGTTCTTCCTCAGATCGGGTTGGAGTCCCAGGTGGTTCACGGTATACACCGTTGCGAAGTAAGGCGCGTCCAGGTCATAGTATCCGGCTGCGATGAATACCTTCAGATAACGCATCTTATTGATCAGTTTCCCGAGGTCGCCTGCCACGTCCGGATATCCCCGGGCTGCTGATCCCCAGTTCCACGACCAGTTTGCCTGCCTTGAGAGATACTCATAGGGAAGGTCGTTCTTGTAGTCCAGTTCCCTCCTGACGTAGTCGTTCATTGCGGCCACATAAAAGCCGAGTGTCCCGACCATTGTCGGATCGTCGAAAAAAAGGTCTCCCGCCGGTTTTGTTCCAGCGTATCTGCTGTCGAGGAGTCCGAGGAACTTGTTCTGGCCGGACAGCAGCTTGTTTATAAACTGCGGACTGGTAATCCGCATATTGTTGTTTTCGATATAGCTAACCGGAAGACCGGTAAAAGCCGAGAGTTTCTCTGCAACACGCTGCCGTTCGCCGTCGGTCATTGCCGATCCCTTTGCCAGCGACACCAGGTACTCGTTCAGTGCCCACTCTTCGACCTGGTGGAGCGACATGCCCATGTCGGCGCTGAGGTCGAGGGATGTTTTCTTATGGTATGCGGCCGCGGCGGCGTAAGAGGGGAGGAACATCACATAGGGAAGGTCGTTGCCGGCGCTGAAATTAAATGTCTGAAAATTGAGCACCGGTGAGATCAGTATGAGCGCATTCACATCCATGCCGTAGGCCTCATGCAGCCTGTCGGCAAGAAGCACCGCCCGGACCGTGCCGTAACTTTCGCCTGCGATGAATTTGGGTGAAAGCCACCTCTCTTCTTTCGTTACATAACGCTGTATAAATTCCCCTATGGACGCGGCGTCTTCGGACATGCCGTAAAAATTCTTCTTCTCTTCGCCTTTTGCCGCGCGGCTGTACCCCGAACCGACAGGGTCGATAAAGACCAGATCGGTCAGGTCAAGCCAGGTGTATTCATTGTCGACGAGGGAGTAGGGAGGGCCCAGGGGTTTTCCGGTGAAAAACTTCGATATGCGTCTGGGACCTATAGCCCCGAGATGCAGCCATATCGAAGAGGCACCGGGGCCTCCGTTAAAGACAAACGTGACCGGCCGGTCCTCTTTGTCGGCCACGCCGTCTTTTACGTAGGAGACAAAAAAAATGTCGGCCAAGTGATCACCCGTTCCCGTATGCATGCAGCCGGCAGTCGCCGTGTACTGAAGCAGCCCGCTGCCGAGCCTGATCGAATGTCTGGTTGTCGAGGGTCTTGTGTCCGAAGGGGATGCATTTACAGGGCCGGGCCTGCCTTCTGTTTTCTTGTCGGCGGCCCCGGCAGCAGGCTGCATCAGGCCCTGCAGGAGTGAAAAAAGCGCTATCAGTAAAACCAGCTTTTTCATAACAGGCCGCATCTCCCGGGATAAAAGAGCAAACCGGGTACAGCGGTGCACGAGAGCCTCCCCGTTTCTTCCCACTATACCATAAAGCCGGCGCCCTATCATCTTGTTTATAATTATTACACCCTGTGGTCTCTGCCACAGGTCCAAATTTCTGTCATTCCGGCTTGTCCGGAATCTTTCCGGAAGGATTCCCGACCTGCCTGCCGGCAGGCGGGCGCGCTATGCTTGCGGGAATGACAATGAAAAATAAACATTCAAATAATAGACGCCCTGCGGTCTCTGCCGCAGGGTTCTTCACTTAAGTCTGCCTCCCTTCCCGTCAAGGGAGGGGATAAAGCGCCGGGGCTAGTAGGATTCCCCCTTTTCTGTGATATCCGATTCTCTTATCTTGTGGCGGAAGATGCTGTAAGTCCAGGCCTGATAAGCGATGACAACAGGTACGAATATCAGCGCGACGACCGTCATAATCTTCAGCGTGTAGGTGCTCGACGATGAATTGAATATGGTCAGGCTGTAGGCCGGGTCGATGTTCGAAGGTATGAGGTTGGGATAGAGACCGGCTACTCCCGTCAGCGTCACCGTCGCGATCGTTACGCAGGAAGACCAGAATGCCGCGGCGTAACGCTCTCTCAATATGAAGAGTCTTATGCCCAACAGCGCCAGCACTGCGGTCAGTGGGATGATGAAGAGTATCAAATTCTTCAGGTAATTGGCATAGAGGTTTGTGGCAAAGTATGTATACGCAAGAAAGGCGACTGCAACTATAAAAAGGATGCCCCACAGTCTTTCCGAAATGCGCGATGCCCTCTCGCTGACAAGGCCGTCTGTCTTTATGGTGAGCCAGAGGGCGCCGTGTACCACAAACAACATGACGAAGAAGACCCCGGTGAGCAGGCCGTAGGGGTTCAGCAGGTAAAACAGATCGCCGTGGTAGCCGGCAGCATCCATCGGAAGGCCCTGGAAGATATTGCCGAAGGCGACGCCGAAGAGCAGGGTGGGGACAAAGCTCCCAAGGAAGATGGCGAGGTCCCACAAATTTCTCCATGCCCTGCCTTCGAATTTCCCCCTGAATTCGAAGGACACCCCTCTGAGGATCAGGGCAAAGAGGATTATGAGCAGCGGCGTATAGAGATAACTGAACATGAGGGCGTATGTAGTCGGAAACGCCGCGAACGTTGCTCCCCCGGCCGTGATGAGCCATACTTCATTGCCGTCCCACACCGGTCCGAAGGTATTGATCACCAGCCTTCTTTCAGTGTCGGTCCTTCCGATGAAACCTTGCAGTATTCCCGCGCCGAGATCGAAACCGTCGAGCATGAAATAGACTGCCCAGAGCACACCCCAGAGGACAAACCAGATTACTTGAAATACCATGTCACACCTCCCGGCCTGCTGAAGATTTCAGGATTGTCGTCAGGTCTTCTTCCGGACCCAGTCTGGCATAGTGGGCAAGCATGTAGATATCGGCGACAGCCAGCAGTCCGTATAACAGGATGAAGCCCGCCAGTGAACCGAATACCTGGGACGCTGTCACGGATTTAGAGACGGCATCGGACGTCCTCAGCACGCCGTAGACTATCCACGGCTGTCTGCCCACTTCGGCGACAATCCAGCCGAGCTGGGCGGCCAGGAAGGGCAAAGGGATTGCATAAATCATGAGCTTAAGGAAGAAGGGGGGTTATCTTCGGTCCTGTCCCTCATGGCAATTATGAAAGATATAAGAGTCAAAAGAACAAACAGCAGGCCAAGCGCTATCATCGCCCTGAAGCTCAGAAATGTCGGCAACACAGGCGGCCTGTCAGCGGGGGCGAAGGCCTTGAGTCCGACTATTTCCGCATCTCCCGAACCGAATGCCAGATAGCTGAGCATTTTCGGCACTCGTATCTCTTCCACCATGTTCCTCTCATTCCTGGTGTCCGGAAACTCTATGAGGTAATAGGGTGCCGCTTTTGTGGTTTCCCAGAGAGACTCCATCGCCGCGAATTTAGTGGGCTGAGTCCTTGCGACCTCCGCTGCATGAAAATCGCCCACGACAAAAACCAGGATTGAACTGACAAGTCCGAACGTCGCGGCCATCCTGAACGAGGATTTGAAAAAAGCAAGGTTCCTGCCCCTGAGGATGTGGTATGCGGATATGCCGATAACGAAGAACGAGGCAACGACGTATGCGGCGAATATCGTGTGGAAGAATTTCAGCAGTCCGTAAGGGTTTGTCGCAATCGCCGCAAAGTCTACCATCTCAGCCCTGTTGTTTCTCAGGACGTATCCTACCGGGTGCTGCATCCACCCGTTTGCAAGAAGTATCCAGAGGGCGGAGAGGTTTGAGGCCAAAGCCACCAGCCAGATGGAAAGGGCGTGGACCTTCTTTGAAACCCTGTTCCATCCGAAGATCCAGAACCCGATAAAAGTGGACTCGAGGAAAAAGGCGACCGTGGCCTCTATTGCGAGGGGGGCGCCGAAGATGTCGCCGACGTATTTCGAATACTCCGCCCAGTTCATACCGAACTGGAATTCGAGAGTGATCCCGGTGACGATACCGATGGCGAAATTGATGAGAAAAAGCTTTCCCCAGAAT
>JBJKOV010000420.1:0-3489 GCA_046707105.1 Thermodesulfovibrionales bacterium | reverse complement strand
CTTTCGGACCCTTGGGGCCTTTTTCGACATCAAAGCTGACTGCGTCACCCTCGGCAAGGGACTTGAATCCGTTGCCCTGGATGGCGGAATAGTGGACAAATACGTCATAGTTCTCTTCGGTAGTGATAAAACCGAAGCCCTTTGACTCGTTGAACCACTTCACTGTTCCGTTAGCCACTCTGGTAAACCTCCTTAGATATAAACTAAAGTCTCAGGATGAGCGCCGCCAGCAAAAAAAAGACCGCAAAGCTGAAAGTCTTTGCGGCTTCATCAGTTACAAAAACTCCAGAAACTTCGGAATAATGATATCTTTTTTTTAAAAAAAAGTCAAAGAATTTATTCGCCCTGTACGTCTCTCATTTCCGTCCCTTGCCACGGATATTGTTTCTGTGGATGATATACATAGGTTTGGCTCTTAATGTCTTTGCAAATCGGGAGGGCGGGGTACCATCATGATCGTAATGATAGGGGTCGGCAATATCGGGCGGGAACTCCTTTCAAAGTTGTCCAGAGACTTCGACATAACCTGTGTCGATGCCAGTCCCGACGCTGAATCTGTAGTTGCGGCGCTCCGCGCCAGGGATCGGACTCAGGTCATTACCGGTGATGCGACGAGCAGGCTGGTCCTTGAGCGGGCAGGGATTGACGATAGCGAGGTGGTACTGATTACCACGACAACGGAAAAGATAAACATCGAGGTGGCAAGAGTCCTCCGCGACCACTTCAACCCCAGGAGGGTTATTTCAGTGGCCATAACCGACAAGGGGATGAAGGAACTTGCCGAACTCGGGGTGGAGGTAAAGAATATCTTCACCGCCAGCGCAAACGACTTAAGGAACCTCATCGAGCATCAGGCCAAGACAGCTCACGGCATAGGAGTCGGGAAGAACGAGATACTCGAGGTCGAAGTCCACCCGAATTCGAGATTACGGAACAGACCCCTCGGCTACATCGCGCCCATCAGGTGGAACATAGGTATTATTTACAGAGACGGCAACATTATAGTGCCAAAGCCCGAAACAGTGCTTAAGGAGAAGGACAAGGTCGTCATCCTCGGGGACCCTCTAGTGCTGAAGACCGTCGCCGAAATGCTCACCTCGGAATTCGAGCGGTTCCCTCTCGAATTCGGCACCTCCCTCGCACTGTACCTCACCGGAGACGAGAAGGACGTCCTCTTTGAGGAGGCTGCCTATATTTGTTCGGTTTTTCAGCTGGACAAAGTACACATTGTCTATTCCTCGCGGGCTGAAAAACTCATCAAACGACACGACGAAATAGCCGGGAAATACGGCTTTGGAGAGACAAACAAGTTCGTCTCCTCACTGCCTCCAGCCGAGGCGATAAAATCATTGGCAATCGCGGGCGGCGCCAGGATAGGGATCATAATCGTATCGAAAAACAGCTTCCTTACACCACGATTCCCTTTTTATACTGCGGCGCAGAAGATTTCCCTTTCTTCTTTCGCGCGAACTGCGAAGTGCCCCGTTATTCTCTCTCAGGGCACACATCCTTACTCAAAGCTGCTTGTGCCGGCCCTCACTGACTTCGATTTCCGCCACCTCCTCGACAAGTCGATAGAGATATCTCAGACTATCACCACGGAGGTGAGCGTTTTTACGGCCCGACCGTCCGAATATATCGCTACCGAAGAAGAATCGGAGAAGTTCGAGGAGGCGAAAAAAATGATATCGAACATGGGGTTTCTCCACAGGAAAAGGATAGACCTGCAGGTATTGACCGGTAACCCGGTGCATGAAATCTGCCGCAGACTGCCGGATTATAATCTTTTAGTCCTCGGCGCCGACAGTTGGTCCGGAAAAGATTTCTTCCGCTCCGTCCTCTCGCCCGATGTGGCGTGGCACATCCTCAAACGTTCCAGGACCAGCACCCTCATTCTTCCCGGCGTCGAGGAATCGCTCTGAGGCAAGGTGGCCGGGAAACTTATCATAATCTGCCTGCTAGTCACCGGCGCCTCTCTTTTGCCGTTTATAGCCAGGCGGGTCAACGTGCCCTCCGCGGTTCTGGAGATTCTCTTCGGAATGTTCCTCTTTCACACCGCACTACACGAGAGACCTGAATGGTTCGAGTTTCTCAAGGACATCGGATTCATCTATCTCATGTTCATTGCCGGCATGGAGCTGGATTTAAGGGCGCTTCTCAAAAATACGAAGGTCTGTTGGTATGTGGCAATCCCGGTGCTCTCGCTTGTATTGACACCGGCTTTCTTTTACCTTGCAGGCCACTCCTTTTACGTCGGCATTTCCCTTTCGATGATATCCGCCGGCATTACATTCCCTGTCCTCAAAGAGGCCGGCCTTGTAAGGAGAGACCTGGGCAGGCATATAGTAGGTGTTACGCTCGCCGGGGAGCTTCTGTCCATCGTTGCTCTCACCGGACTCGATATCGCACATAGTTACGGCTTCTCCTTTTCCCTGCTCGTGCAGGTCCTGAAAATCGGCGCTCTCCTGGCACTGGCCACCCTCACCCTCAGACTTATCTACGTCGTCGCATGGTGGAATCCCGACCGTGTAAAAAAAGTGATGGAGAGCAACGACCCGGTCGAAGAAGGGATACGTATCGCGATAACGATCGTTTTCCTGGGGGCGCTGATCGCCTACGGCGCAGGAATGGAGCCGATTATGGGCTCGTTCATGGCAGGTGTGATGTTCACCTTCGTTTTCAGAAACAAGTCAAGGTTCGAAGAAAAGATCAACGCCCTGGGGTTCGGTTTCTTTATACCCTTCTTTTTCATGGGAGTAGGCGCAGACTTTAACACAGGCAGTCTCTTTTCGGTCCATGACATATTCCTCGCCATTTTGCTGGCAGGTCTGATTTTTGCGAGCAACCTTCCCGCCATTTTCCTGAAGCATTTCCTCGGTCTCTCGCTGAAAGAGGGGTTTCTCATGACCCTTCTTCTTTCCGCACCGCTCTCCATGATCGTAGTCGCCGGCGCGGTCGGTACAAAGCTCGGATTAATCGACGCCGGAGTAAACAATACCCTTGTCCTCTCGGCCCTCTTTGCCAGTCTCGTTTATCCTTTTCTTTTCAGGGCCTTTTCGCGGGGGATTCTGCCCGAGAAAGACCAGGCCTCCCGGGCTTGACCCCAGAGACAACGGTCTATTTACCACAGAGTCACGGAGAAAACAAATGAACGGAGAATTCTTGTGACTTTCAACTCCGTGGCCCGGTGTCTCCGCGGTGAATCACTTTTTCAGGATTATCCCGGTTAGAAGCCGCCGAAGTCTTTGTTGTAATATAAACAATGAGGAAGAGGTTATATCTGAAGCTGGGCGACAAGGTCGAACACCGCAGATACTACGCGTGGGGTCTGGGCGAAGTCGTCGAGGAAAAACACTCGGCACTCTCAGGCGGGTTCTGCATGGTAAGGATCCTCTTTGACGACGGCAAGGAGCGTTCCTTCATCAACGACCTCGACCACCAGCATTGCTGCTATTATTTCGGAGTACGGCTGATTTAGAGTCGTTACTT
>JBJKOV010000419.1:0-3037 GCA_046707105.1 Thermodesulfovibrionales bacterium | reverse complement strand
ATGTGCACTCTCTTCTGTGCTCCCCGGAAGGCATCCAGGACGAAGGTCATATAAAGCTGGTCTTACTGTCAGTCACCTCCGCTGACTGTCGGACCCTTGTCTGTCTCACTTGCTGATTTTTTGGCATACTTACGCCGGACGGAAGTTCTCAGTGCCGCAAGCAGCAGCGGGTTTCCGGCTTTCAGCTGATAGCTGAGATTTGAAGTGTGAATTCGCCTGTATAAAACAACTTCAGGCACAACCATCATTGGGATGCCGAAATCCTTTACGCGGCTGAACCATTCAACATCTTCACAGATTCTGTAAGTGGGGTCAAAAAGACCGACCTGTTCAAATACACTTTTGTGAATCACCGATGTCGGCAAATAACCTGTATGCTCCCCCTGCAAATGTTCCTCTCTCAGCCAGAAAGGTCTTTCGACCCCGGATTCCAGGAAGTTCCGCTGCATACCGAGCGTGTAGCCGATGTGTGGATGCTTTAACAGACAGCCGACCTGAATATTCAACTTGTCGGCCGCCCAGCAATCATCGGAATCAAGGAAGGCGATCAATTCACCCCTGCCTTCACCAATCCCGGCATTCCTCGCCGAAGCGACGCCGTGATTTTCCTGCCGGATATACCGGACATCTCTGAAGGAGCGGACAATTACCGGAGTGTCGTCGGTTGAACCGTCATCGACGATTATGATCTCAAGCGGCTCATAATTCTGTATGTAAACACTCTCTACAGCATCCGCGATAAACCCTGCCCCGTTATGAACAGGTATTATGGCACTTACCAGTGGTCTCTTCATATCATTATGCAGCTATACAGTGTGCGGCTCTGCCCCGGAATGGACAGGCACCTTTTGTAAAACACCTTTCTCTGCCCCGATGAGATCGTGGACGGTGACAAACTCGTAGCCCTGGGCCTTACAACTTGCCGCTATCAATCTCACGGCCTTTATCGTATTCGTTCCTGCGGATCCTCCGTCATGCATGAGTATTATCGCCTCTTTATGCAGCATTCGGGCAACTCTGTTCGCTATGCATTCCGCACTGTTATTCCCTTCAATCCAATCTCCGGAGTCAACCGACCAAAAAACTATCTTCATCCCCATACCTTTCAGCACCCCTATCAGCTCGTCGGTGATCCTGCCGAAAGGCGGACGCACCAGCGAAGGCTCTGTGCCGAGAGTATCACGGTAAATCCGCTGCGTCTCTCTGATTTGTTCCCTGAGAACCTGATCGGCACCGATTGTCGTAAAATCGGCATGATCAAAGGAGTGGTTTCCAAATGTGTGCCCTTGGGCACAGGCCCGCCTCGTCACCGCTTCGAACTCCTTGATGTTCCGCCCTAACCAGAAAAAAGTGGCCTTTACACCAAGCTCCCCCAGAAGATCCAGCAGCATGTCCGTAAGAACGGAAGGGCCATCATCAAAGGTGAGGGCCAGTTTTTTTTCAAAGTACGGCCCCTCTATATGACAGACGCCCCGGTATCTGGCAACCTGTCTTTCCATGCGGTTGGCAGGAAAGTACGTCAATTTGCCCGCGGGCCTCATCTTCTGAAACTTTTCTCCTGCAGGTGAAAGATTACGCATCGGCATCCCTGTTGCGTCGCCGGTCCAGCGAGGCCTTGAGAACCCTGACATAATCGGCGTGCGAATTGTCAGTCTGGGTATTGCTCTTCAATATCCCCATATTGGAGGAGTGAATGCGCCGCTTCATCAGGACGTCCGGCAGCATCAACTCCCTAAGTCCTCTTTCCCTTGCCCTGAATAACCAGTCGAGAAATTCTCCACATTGCCAGTGGGGATTAAAAAGCCCGACGTCGAAAAAAGTCCGTCGTCTGATGAGCAGCGTGCCGGCATGATAGCCCGGCATTTTGCCACCGGGACAAGCCACCTTCTTTCTCACCGCCTGATCCAGGTCAGGGCTGAAAAATTGACTGACGTGACCAAATACCATGTCCAGTGCGGGATCAGCCGACAATGCCGCCATCTGGCAGGACAATTTCTCTTTTGCCCACAGGTCATCGGCGTCGAGAAAGGCAAGGAAACTACCCCTGGATTCTTGCACGCCCATATTCCTCGCCGCAGCAGATCCGCTGTTGGATTGCCGGTGATAGCGTACTGTTTCGGAAAAAGAACCGGCCACGTCGGCGGTCCGGTCCGTTGACCCGTCATCAATGACAATTATTTCGATCCGCAGGCAGATCTGGGCCAGAACGCTTTCAATGGCCTCGGCCAGGTATCTCTGGCCGTTATATACAGGGATGACGACGCTTACCAGAGGCCCGCTTCTTTCCATTTCTCCTCCTAAACGTACTCTTTTATTACACTACAATTCACTTGCCCTCGCGCGTACACGATCGAGGGACTTTTTGTAGACCCTCAGAGCACCTAACTCGACGAGGTCCTTGCCCCGGGTCATATTCCGGCTGTGCCTCCGGACGTAGAGGGTAATCTCCTCCACCCGTTTCATATTCACTTTTAGTTCATCGGCCCGTGTAAACCAGTCCGAGTCTTCTCCGAACCTCAGGGAGTCGTCAAACAATCCCACTTCGCTGAAAACGGTCTTCCGATAGATTGCGGCTCCGATATAATGTCTGAAAGAATCCATGGGGTTTCCGTCAAGATCATACTCGCCGGTCATTGTATTTCTTTGCATGAGCTGAGCATACCCGGTTATGACCTGCATGTCCGGTTCCCGGAGCATCTTATCGACCAGTATGATCAAATTATTTTCCGGCCACAGATCATCGACATCGAGAAAGACCAGAAATTCCCCGGATGCATCTCTTATGCCCCGATTCCTGGCGGAAGCCGGCCCGCCGTTATCCTGTCTGAAGTAGCGAATATCGGCTGGAAGTCTGCCGACGGTCTCCCCTGTGCCGTCTGTGGAGCCGTCATCAACAACGATGATTTCAATGGCAGGATAATTTTGGGCCAACACGTTGTTCACCGCATCCGTAATAAAGCCCTGGCCATTGAAAACAGGTATGACAACGCTGACTAAAGGCCTCTTGCCGGAGATATAGGGAAATAACGGAGCATGG
>JBJKOV010000418.1:0-2031 GCA_046707105.1 Thermodesulfovibrionales bacterium | reverse complement strand
GGAGTTGCCATGGCAAAAGGTCCAACACCAGATCAACTCTCAAAAATAAAATATACTCCGCCCAAGAAGGATTGGATGGACATACCGGCTGAATTCAAGCCGGGCATGTTCTGCTGGGGCGCAAAGGGGAAAAACCTGGAGACCTTGGAGTTCCCCAACGCGAGGGACTGGTCGCCTGTCGACAAGGACTGGAAACTTCCGGAGAACTGGAAGGAGATCGTGCTCGAGGGCATAAAAGAGCGACTCAGCAAGTACCGGTCCTTCCATGTGTTCATGGATATCTGTGTCAGATGCGGCGCCTGCGCTGACAAATGTCATTTCTTTATCGGCGGCGGTGACCCGAAGAACATGCCTGTGCTCAGAGCAGAGCTGTTAAGATCGGTGTACAGGAAGTATTTCACCCCTTCCGGGAAGATATTCGGGAAGACTGCGGGGGCGAGGGAACTTACTCTCGATGTCCTGAAGGAAATATGGTATTACTACTACCAGTGCACGGAATGCCGCCGTTGCTCCCTGTTCTGCCCCTACGGGATAGACCAGGCCGAGATCACAATGATAGGCCGCGAACTTCTCAATCTTCTCGGACTTAACACCGACTGGATTTCCGGTCCGGTTGCGAACTGTTACATGAAGGGCAATCACCTCGGGCTCGAACCGCATACCATAGTGAGCAATATCGATTATATGCTGGACGACATCGAAACAATCACGGGGATAAAGGTCCAGCCCACCTTCAACAGGAAGGGCGCTGAGATACTCTTCGTGACCCCCTCGGGAGACCTTTTTGCCGATCCGGGAACATATACCTGCATGGGCTACCTGATGCTCTTCCATGAGCTGGGGCTTGATTATACCTGGAGCACTTACGCCTCGGAGGGCGGTAATTTCGGCTTCTTTACCTCGAACGATATGGCAAAGAGGCTGAATTCGAAGATATACGCCGAGGCGAAGAGGCTGGGCGTCAAATGGATACTGGGGGGCGAGTGCGGCCACATGTGGAGGGTTGTGCACCAGTATCAGGACACATGGAACGGTCCTGCAGATTTCCTCGAGGTGCCGAAATCGCCGATAACCGGTACAGTATTCGATAATGCGCGATCCACCAAGATGACCCACATTGCGGAGTTTACCGCGGATCTGATCAAAAACGGCAAGTTGAAGCTCGATCCTTCCAGGAACGACGACCTGGTCGTCACCTACCATGACTCGTGCAACACGGCAAGAGGCATGGGTATTATGGAAGAGCCCCGTTATATCATCAAGAACGTCTGCAACAAATTCCACGAGATGCCCGAGAACACGATCAGGGAGCAGACCTTCTGCTGCGGGAGCGGTACCGGCCTAAATGCCGGTGAAAACATGGAATTGAGAATGAGGGGAGGGTTCCCGAGGGCAAATGCGGTCAAGCATGTCAAAGATAAACATGGAGTTAACATGCTGGCCAATATCTGCGCTATCGACAGGGCCACTCTTACTGCATCGATGGATTACTGGGTTCCGGGAGTGAAGGTCACCGGGGTTCACGAACTGGTGGCAAACGCACTGATAATGAAGGGGGAAAAGGAGAGAGAAACGAATCTCCGGGGAGATCCCCTTCCGGGAAAGGAGGAGAAATAGATGTATAACGGCGGCAAGATAATGCTGGGACTGCTTGTATTTCTGGTTTTTATTACCTTTCCTTTCTGGTACAACATCGGGACGGCCGACACAATGCCGGAGCCGAAAATAGACACCCCGTTCATCAAGCAGCTGGCCGTGAAGAAATGTGTAGAGTCCAAGGATTACATGAGGCGCGAACACATGCAGTTGCTGGACACGTGGAGGGTCGATGCTATCCGGCGGGGCGAAAGGGTCTATGTCAATTCGGAAGGACATAAATACAATATCGACCTCCAGAACACCTGTCTGAAGTGTCACTCCAACAAGAAAGAGTTCTGCGATAAATGCCATACCTACATGGCTGTGAAACCATACTGCTGGGATTGTCATCTCGCACCTAAGGAGAACAAGTCATGAGCATAAACAGGAGAC
>JBJKOV010000417.1:0-4728 GCA_046707105.1 Thermodesulfovibrionales bacterium | reverse complement strand
GGCTATTTTTGAAAAAGGGACTTATTCTACAGACTCGTTAGTGCAGGAGGAATGTTTGTCATATTCAGACTATTGTGACTACTTCTCAGGCGGAGTTCCTCCGGGGATTACGTTTAAAATGACATTGGATGATCTGCAAGACCTCCTCAGAATCGCGCCGAAGAAGGAAGGGATTGACAGGGCTTCTGAAATATTGTTCGTCGGTTTGATTTCATATTTTGAAGGATTTCTTAAGGAAGTCTTTGCATCTGCCATTAACATCGACAATACTCTTTTGAATAATTTGGGTGAAAATGGACAAGATGTATCAATTGATTCGAGACGACTCTTAGTCTATGGCGAAAATGCATATAAGAAACTGGGATTTGTCGTTTCTGAAAAGTTCGATTTTGGAACAGCAAAAAAAATTAACTCACTGTATTTGGCACTCTTGAAGGTGAGCCCTTTTTCAAAAGATACTGCGAAGCTCTTTGATAAACTTCTGACCGATAGGAATTTGGTTGTACATCACGGTTCAAATTATACGATAAGTTATTTGGAGCAAACCAAGGTAGCGAGTACAGAAAATGCTTATTGGAATTGCCTAATTGTTGATCAGGTTTATTTTTGTAATGCTTTCAAATTTATTGAAGAAACATCAAACAAATTGGTGAATTCTGTTTCAACTGCATTGCACAGCAGATTCTCTGTTGAGGATTTACATCCTATACAGATACAGATAGAGGCCACGGACGCTCTTGCTGCGTGGGGGCCATAGCTCTACCATGCATATAGACCCGCGGCGTGTGGTTAGAGGAAAATGTTCGACGAGTTAGAAGGAGTTGGTTGATGGGATTTGGCAAGAGAGAAACAGATCAATTGCTTGCTCATTGTGGCCGTCGGTGTTGCATCTGTGGACATCTTCACGCAGTTCAGGTCCATCACATCAAACCAAAGGAAAAAGGTGGAACAGACGATATTCAGAATGGCATCCCTCTCTGTCCCAATTGTCATGATGCGGTTCATACTGGTTATTCTTCTGGTAAGACAACTAAGATATATTCAGAGCCGGAACTGAAGTTGCACCGACAACGCACAATTGAACAGATTAAGAATGGTAACAACTCTGGACGCTGCAATGCAGTATCAAATAACACCAACACAGTCCAGACAGAAACAAAGGTCGATGAGATTGCAACCGGTGTAGAAAAAATCCTAAAGGAAGAAACAAGGAAAGCACCTCCGAAAATTTCTGAAGAAATATCGGCGCTTATTGATGAAGCTAAATCATTACTGAATCAGGGCAAGTACGAAGAAGGGCGTGTAATAGCTCAAAATGCCTTTGAGCTTGCAAATGAAAGTGAAAATAAAGTCGCCATAGGAAGGGCTAAGTTTTTATTGGCAGTTGTTTTGCTTGAATGGGATAGAAGACATAAAGAGGCCGTAAACCTGCTTAATGAAAGTCTTGCCGACTTTAAATCTTCCAATTCTGATGGTGATGTTGCAAATGCCTTGGTTCAGTTAGGCGTAATAGCGATCGACGAAGGAAGGCTTGATGAGGCATCGGCGTTTATGTCTCAGGCATTGGAAATTTATAAGCGTAACGTTGATAAAATACGCATTGCTCAGGCACTTGATCAGCTTGGCTGGATTGAAGATCAAAGGGGGCATTCAAAAAACGCATTTGAGTTATCTGATGAGGCGATTAAATATTTCTTTAGTGGTTACATCGACAGTGCTCCTGAGGAGAAAAATAGATCGGCTCACGGGATAGCAGGCTGCTATCGTAATAAAGGTCTAATCTATAAATCCGAAGGGCGAATTATCGACGCTGAATCAAGTTATATGAGAGCGCTTGATTGGGTCCGCAAAACAGATTCTAAGGGTCACGTTGGCGCGGGGTCGGACCAAGATAACTATGTGATATCATGGAAGAATGGTGGATAAAAGTGGCTAGTTTTGGCCTTAGAGGCATATTTTTGACCACAAAAAGGTTTTTCTAATAGGTTTGGACGGCGGAAATGGGGACAGCGCCTGATAACAGTGATATACAGTACTGAGCCGAATGGCCGGAATTGCTCTTGCTGTTGCAGCCGAATATCCTCATCATATTGGAATCTATCTCAAAATTGAAATATTATGATATCCGCTTTTTGTGTCATTCCGGCTTGTCCGGCCTGTCCCGACCTTCACGGGGAATCTTTCTTTGTTTTCAGAAGGATTCCCGACGCGTTCCACTTGCGGGAATGACAGCCTCGAACCGAGAACCGATTTTGAGATAGGTTCTAGTCAGAGAGGACATGACAGGCACAACATTTTCACATCTGGATAGCGGATAATACATGCAATAAGCCAGACCTGCCCCGAGGTCGGACGATAGAGAGAATATTTGAATTTACTGTTAACCAATCTGCGCATACCAGTCGAAAAAGACGGTGAAGATGAATATCTGAAAGCGGCCTCGCAAAAACTGAGCGTTTGCGAAACAGACATACAGATAGTCAAAATACTGAGCAAGTCGCTTGATACCGGCGATCAAGAGCAGTTCTACTACGACCTGTCGCTCGTGGTTCATACCTCCGACAGCTTTGACAACAGACAAAATTTTCCTGTATACACCGAACCGAAAGCGAAAGAGCGGAAACCAAGGGCCGGCGCAGAGAGGCCGGTTATCGTCGGCTTCGGGCCCGCCGGGATGTTCGCCGCTCTTGAGCTTATCTCCTATGGGCTCAAACCGATCATATTCGAAAGGGGTAAAAGGCTGGAAGAGCGCACGCTCGATGTCCAAAAATTCATGAAAGAAAGAGTGCTCGACCCTGAATCGAATATTCAGTTCGGCGAAGGCGGCGCAGGTTCCTATTCCGACGGGAAGCTGTTTTCGCGGAAAATGAACACGGAATATATCAACAAGGTGCTCGATACATTCATTAAGTTCGGCGCACCTGAAGAAATCGGGTATGTCAGTAAACCCCATCTGGGAACGGACCTGCTCTGCGGGATCGTACGCAATATAAGGGATTATATACTCGAACAGGGCGGTGAGATTCATTACCGGGCAAAAATGACAGATATCCTTCTGTCCGACAATGCAGTTGTTGGCGTCGTCATAAACGGAGAAAAGGAATATCACTGTTCAAGCCTCTATCTGGCACCGGGACATTCTGCCCGCGATACCTTTGAGATGCTTCGCAATAAAGGCATCCGTCTTGAGCAGAAGCAGATATCTGTGGGGGTGAGAGTGGAGCATCCCGTGGAGATCATCAATCACATGCGCTACGGCGATAAATACAAGGACTTCGCCGGCATCGGCGCTGCCACGTATTCCCTGAATTACACCGACAGAAGAATAGGAAGGGGAGTGTATACCTTCTGCATGTGTCCGGGAGGCGAAGTGGTAAACGCTTCCTCCGGACATGGCATGCTGGTCGTAAACGGCATGAGTTACTCCCGCAGGGCATCCGAATTCTCTAATGCGGCCATCGTCGTACCTTGTCGAACCAACGATTATTGCTCAGCTGATCCCCTGGCCGGGATAGAGTTCCAAAAGGATATCGAACAAAAGGCTTTTCATGCAGGGGGAGGGAAATGGGCGGTCCCTGCCCAGAATCTGCCGGATTTTCTGAGGAAGAAGGTCTCCGGCTGTTTAAACAGGAATTCCTGCGCAACGGGAACTGCAGCCGCGGATATGCATGAGATCTTCCCCGCGTTTGTGAGCGATGCGCTCGTGACCGCATTTGCAACATGGGAAAAGACTTATCCGCTTTTTGTCTCCTCTCATGCCATATTGATGGGCGCAGAAACAAGAACGTCGGCGCCCCTCAGGATCACGCGCAGTGAAACATTTGAATCAGTGAACATCAAGAACCTTTACCCCATAGGCGAAGGCTCTGGCTATACAGGCGGGATAACGAGTTCCGCTGCTGATGCGATAAGGGCGGTGGAGACCGTTATGTCATCCATCTGAAAGCGGCAACAAGCCAGTTTCAATCAGTCCAGTTTCGCAGGCAGGGAAAAACAATGCGAAGCCCGGCATAGTGGTTCCAACCCGTGACTCGGTAAGCTTCCGGCAGGCAGCTCGGGAATCCTTCTGTTTCGGAAAGATTCCCGTACGGGTCGGTAAATGACAGAGTATTGCTCAATGTCTCCCACCTGCTCTCCGACTCCCGGCGGTGACCTACCGCCTCGGGGTTCATCGCATTAACGGAGCTTACTCCGCAGGGATATTCGGACGCGGATAAAGTCCCGCGGCCTTGACGATGCCCTCGATGGCGCTCTCCCATTCGATGGCCTGGATGTGCACACCCTTGCAGCCGGGAGTTTCGAGCACCTGGTGGATCAGTTCCACAGTGATCTTGAGCCCCTCGGCCTCCTGCAGTTCCCTCGCCTTCTTCTTGTCTTCCCCCGCCGCCTGCTTCGCCTTCATCATCCTGTCGATAAGAGGCTTGGGGACGGACACGCCGGCGACCGAGGAGTCCATATATTTGAGCATCATCGCACTTTTCGGCACGATGATCCCGCCGAGGATCGCGGTCCGCTCATGAAGGCCCATGTTCCGTATCTTCTCCATCTGCGAGCGGAAGAGCTCGATATCATAGATGCCCTGGGTCTGGATAAAATCAGCTCCGGCGTTCACCTTCTTCATCAGGTTGACCGGCCTGAAATCTATGGGGTCGCCCATTGGGGTCCACGAAGCCCCGATAAAAAACTTCGGTGCCACTTCCAGGGGGTCGCCTCCCTCCTGCAGACCTT
>JBJKOV010000416.1:0-8405 GCA_046707105.1 Thermodesulfovibrionales bacterium | reverse complement strand
TCCGACAAAAGCTGAAAATAACTTTTTTTATGTGGTAGAATAGATGATAACTCCGGAGGATAAATTTGAATATCTATAGAAGCCTCTTCATATGGGTCCTTATAGGATTGATGATAATCCTTCTCTTCAACCTTTTGAACACGCCGAAAAAGACCTCGGAAGAGCTCATCTTTTCTGATTTCCTGACGAAGATTGAGGCGGGAAAAGTCGATGAGGTCACCATAAAAGACAATTCCATTACGGGCAGGCTGAAAGACGGCGTTAAGTTCACGTCTTATTATGCCGACTATCCCGACCTTGTGAAGCAGTTGCGTTCACAGAATGTGAAGATAACGGTCAAGCCGCCCGACCAAAACGCCTGGTACGTCAATCTGTTTTTCACGTGGGGTCCTATCATATTCATAGCGATCATCTGGATATTCTTCATGCGACAGATGCAGAGCGGAGGGAATAAAGCGCTTACCTTCGGCAAATCGAAGGCAAGACTTGTCTCCGAGAAGGCGGTGAAGATCACATTCGCCGACGTGGCAGGCGTTGAGGAGGCCAAGGGTGAAGTCCAGGAGATAATAGATTTTCTGAAAGACCCTCAGAAATTCCAGAAGCTCGGCGGCAAGATTCCCAAGGGGGTACTCCTTGTGGGCGCACCCGGCGCCGGCAAGACGCTGCTTGCAAGGGCGATAGCAGGGGAAGCGGGGGTACCGTTTTTCAGCATAAGCGGTTCGGACTTCGTGGAGATGTTTGTGGGCGTGGGCGCATCCCGCGTGAGAGATCTTTTTGAGCAGGCGAAGAAGAGCGCCCCCTGCATAATCTTCATCGATGAAATCGACGCGGTGGGGAGGCACAGGGGAGCGGGCCTCGGCGGAGGACACGACGAGCGCGAGCAGACTCTTAACCAGCTTCTGGTGGAAATGGACGGTTTTGAAGGCACTGAGGGCGTCATCATCATCGCGGCGACAAACAGACCCGACGTTCTGGATCCCGCACTTCTGAGGCCGGGCAGGTTCGACAGGCAGGTTGTCGTGCCCCAGCCCGACGTGAAAGGAAGGCTGGAGATACTGAAGGTGCATGTGAGAAACATACCGGTAGACGACAACGTCAACCTCGAAAAGATCGCGAGGGGAACACCGGGCTTTTCGGGCGCCGACCTCGCCAACCTCGTAAACGAGGCTGCTCTGCTGGCTGCCAGACAATCCAAGACAAAGGTGGAGAATTCCGACTTTGAGGCGGCGAAAGACAAGGTGCTCATGGGCGTCGAGAGGAAGAGCATGATCATCAGCGATGAAGAGAAAAAGAACACCGCCTATCACGAAGCCGGCCATGCCCTGGTGGCGAAGCTCACGCCGGGGACAGACCCTATTCACAAGGTCAGCATAATACCCCGCGGCCGCGCCCTCGGCATAACGCAGCAGCTCCCGATAGACGACCGGTATACCTACTCCAAGGATTACCTTTTGAAGACGCTGCAGGTCCTCATGGGCGGCAGGGTGGCCGAAGAGCTGGCCTTGAAGCACATGACCACCGGTGCCGGCAACGATATCGAACGCGCCACTGAACTGGCCAGGAAGATGGTGACTGAGTGGGGCATGAGCGAGAAGCTCGGGCCTCTCACCTTCGGGAAAAAAGAGGAGCAGATATTCCTCGGCCGCGAAATCGCCCAGCATAAGGACTACAGCGAAAAGACGGCGGTGGAAATCGACGAAGAGGTGAAACGCATTATCTTCGACGCTTATTCCGCGGCAAAGAACATTCTTCAGGGCAAGTATGCGCTTCTGGACACATTTGCCCGCAAACTTCTCGAGAAAGAGACGCTCGACGGGCCGGAGATCGACCAGATGATCTCCGAGTTCGAAGGCCGGACACCAGTCGAGGCGTAATCTTGCCGTGAGGCTGGCCTGGCAAAAGTTCTGCCTGGACTTTTCCAAAAAAACGCATATCATGGGCGTCCTCAATGTGACGCCCGATTCTTTTTCGGACGGTGGGCTCCATTTCGATAAGTCCCCGGCCGTCGACCGCGCACTCAGGATGATCGATGAGGGGGCCGACATCATCGATATAGGCGGCGAATCCACCCGACCCGGATCCGATCCGGTATCCCCTGAGGAAGAGATAAGACGGACGGCCCCTGTCATAGATGCGCTTGCAAAAAGGATTGACCTCCCCATATCCATAGATACATACAGGGCCGTGGTTGCGGCGCGGGCGCTTGATGCCGGCGCTTCGATCGTCAACGACATCAGCGGCATGAGGTTCGATCCCCTGATGCAGGAGGTCGTTTCCGGCTATAAGGTCCCGGTCGTTATCATGCATATAAAGGGCACTCCGAAGAGCATGCAGGTGAATCCGGCATATGACGCTCTCATTCCGGAGATCCTGCAGTATTTCAGAGAGTGCACGGAATCCGCCGTCAAGGCCGGTATCAGCGAAGACCTCATCGTCCTGGACCCCGGGATAGGGTTCGGAAAAACCTTCTACCACAACCTCGCCATACTGAACAACCTTCAGGAATTCACTCAGCTCCGCAAGCCCATCCTGGTAGGTCCGTCACGGAAGGCATTCCTCGGCAGGCTGCTCGACGGCGCGCCGGCGGATGAAAGGATCGAGGGAACGGCGGCGGCGGTAGCCATCTCCATCATGAAAGGCGCCAATATAGTCCGCGTCCATGATGTAAAAGAGATGTCGAAAGTCGCCAAAGTCGCGGACGCGATAAAAAGGGAAAGAGCAGCATAACGTATCCCGCCCTCTTCTTTTCGAATTATTGAAAGATGTAAAAGCAAAGTCCTATTTTGTCATTTCCCGACCCTCACGGGGAATCTTTCTTCGGAATGACTCCCGACAAGCGGGAGTGACAGATTGCGGGATAAGGCATAGGTCATTACTTATGCAGGAAGCAATAACTCAAAAAAAACAATTCAGATGTGGACCGGCCTGGATGAGAACCGATGAGGACAAATGCCTTCATCCGTGGCTCGCTACAGCCTAAAGGATTGAGGAAGAGGCAGGGCCGGAGCCCTGCCTCTGAGTATCCGGCTGAGTTCCATATCCGGTCAGACTAAGGCGTACCGCTGAAATTCACGCTGTTGCTGCTGGAACAAATCGTCAGAACCGTCGGTGAAAACGTTACAGCAGTCCCGGGTTTTGTCGGCGTCACCGTGTAACACTCGGTGCCGGGTATGCCGGTAAAGGAGTACATCCCGTTCGCATCGGTCGTCGCCAGTCTGTAAGTCGTTCCCGTGCTGGTTTTCCTTAAGGTCATCGTGACACCAGGAAACGGCAACCCGTTGGCGTGAAGGACCCCCCCGCCTATGGTCAGTTGAGCCGGTACGGCAACCTGGACGCTCCCCGAAGAGACCGGACCTGCGCCGGAGTTGTCCGTGATATAGTGCTGGATAGTGAACAAACAGGTCGACGAGCAGTTATAGGTGTGACTGAAAGCAATGTTCGACGCAGAGTCCGTGAGGTTGATGGACTGGGTCATGGTGGGTGTGCCGTCGCCCCACGTAATCGAGATAATCCCCGGGCCGGAGTGGCCGCACAGATTATAATCAGGATCATAGGAAAGATCCGTCAACGTGACCGTCTTGGCCGATACCGAAACACTCTTGGCCGCTACAGGAAAGGCGTTGGCTGCCTGCGGTGTCACCTGAACAGTTTTGGTTCCGACATGGTTATTGACATCCGTTACAGTGAGCTGCGGGAAATAAGGGCCGCTGCCGGCGTAATTATGTATGACCGGCGATCCGGCAGCGGTCGTGTCATCGCCCAGGTTCCAGGAAAAGGTATACGGCGCTGTGCCTCCCGCGACCGTACCGCTCAGTGCGACCTGATAGCAACCCGGTCCATAATTTACAGCGACGGACGCATCGAGTTGCACGCCGCCCCAGACATTAGTCCATCCCGGATGAGGTGTGCCGTTATGACACGAAATGTTCAGGCACTTGCCCCCGCCTTTGTCATAGACATAATCGAAATGTACGTCCGGAGCCGGGCTTACATCGTACTGCCCATTGACGTGGTTGGCATAACTGGCTATGGTGACTCCGTCCGTGGTGGTCGTATAGTGGCATGTGCCGCAGGAAAACCACGAATTCTGCTGCAGTTGCTGGAAGTGTATGACATGGCTGTTGGACTTCGGCTGGTCCTGGGGATACTGGGGAGGATAACCGTGGCAGGCATCACACGCGGCAGGTCCCGCCGTGCCCCAGTACGGCGATGTACCGGTCGGCGGGGCCCCGGTCGTTACGGATGTTCCGTTGCTGTGACAATAGATGTTCGAGCAAGTCATCGTGCCGTTAGTCGAAACCGCGGTCCCGTTGGTCGCCGCATATGTGTAAGGACTGGTCAGGATACGACCGTCATAGACTCCGCCGCCTTGTCCCATATAGTTGAAACCGATCTGAAGTTCGCCGTTGTCGGCGATCAGAGATACCGGCATCCCCCCGTAATGGCAGGTCTGACAGTCGAAGTTATAACCGGCCGGCGTAGCATGCTTCTCATGAGCCCCTGCGGTTACAGCGCCCGTCACCGAGGGATAGCGCACCAGTCCGTCGTCTCCCGGCTGGTCTGCTACCGGGGGATCGCCGTGACAGGCAGAGCATCCGGGAAACCCCCCGCTGTGCGGCCCGTTCGGACCATGACAGATTACGCATTGACAGTCCTCCGCACTCACAACCGAGACTGCGGCAAGCACAAGGAAAATTGATAAAAATACTACAACGATCCTTTTCATCGCCGGACCCTGCGGTCCCCTGAACGCACCAGCGATCAATTTCATAATAACCCTCCTTCTTTAACACACAAAATTGCGATAAGAATGCCTGATATGCCCGGGCAACCTGCACCGTTTCAAGAAAGATGTTTTGACCTGGATGCCTACCTCCTTTCCAAACAGCAAAGCACAACCGCTGCATATCCCCGCAGTCCCGGGAAATAAAAAAACCGGGCACCGAAGCATTGTCTTCGGCAGCCCGGCTCTCTTCTTATTGCAAGACCCGTCGGCTTTCCGCCCTCCCCTCACGAAGAGTTTGGTCTTATCGGACACGCTGTGTGTGACGGATTCTCTATATCTCAGATACCTTGTGTAGAATCCCCCCTTTGATTCTTTTCATCCTACACAGTCGAAGTCCGGCTGTCAAGGGAAATGTGACGTCTGCCGCAGGATTATGGTCCTTCACAAGCGATCTATCTCCGCTCGAAGCACAAGGATTTGACCCGGGCAACGAATTTCACCGAAGCAACATTCTACTGGAGATTTTCACAGGCCGTCGGTATCGTCAAGGCCGGCATGCCACTGCCCGAAGCGCCCCCGGACTAGTCCACTTTATTCACAGGCCCCTGATTTGTCTCTGAGGATTCGCCAGGCTTGCCCTCTTCTCGGCATACATCAAGCCTCTGACCGATGAGCCGCGTCTCAAACGCATCGCAGAGTATGAGACCGGCCATCAACAATTAGCGCCATTCATCACCCCTGTCCTTCATACAGAAGGACTCGCACGCTGCCACATTTCAGGCTGATAAACACGCAGTATGGCAGTGGTCCCTGTCCTGTGAAAGTTGTATGTCAGTTTTATGAGGATTATACCACCCTGAGGGTGTCGGGTGAGCGGCCTTCACCTCCGATATCGCGGGGCTGCACCCGGCCATCATTAGAATTATTCCTGCAGATATAATCTTGTTCATTGATCAGCTCCCGTTTCAATTTTTCTCATAACCGCTTTTGGCCCCTGCCGCTCACCCATTTTTTATCGTTTGCGTGAGGAGTATTTCCCCGAAGCGCAAATCGTCCTTCGAAAACATGGATTCCCGCCTTCGCGGGAATGACGAGTCCAAACCCGATAGCGGCAAAAAATCACTTTTTGAGACAGGTTTCGGTAAGCAGGGGCGTATTGCAACACGCCCCTGCAGGTCTGTCCGGGCTCTTATTTCTAGATCACTTCAAAGTGAACTCTCCGGTTTTCCTTCATACACTTGCTGTTCTTGTTGTGTGGAGTGGGCGCCTCGATACAGAGCGGCCTTGTCTTGCCGTAGCTGATCGTCGTCAACCTGTCGGCGGAGATGCCCTGATTCTCGAGGTACTCCTTCACCGCGTCCGCCCTCCTTTGGCCAAGCTTCATGTTGTAGTCTGCGGCGCCGTGTGAACAGGCATGTCCCTCGATCTGGACCTTGATACCAGGGTTTTCTTTCAGTGTCTTTATGTCGCTGTCGAGAATGCCCTTTGCGGCTTCCGTAAGGGTGGCCTTATCAAAATCGAAATGTATGTCCTCAAGCATTACCTTCGCAGGTTCGACGACAGGAGGCGGAGGCGGTGTAGCCTCTGGCGCCGGTGCGGGTACGGGCGTCGGTTCCGGTTTCATCTCGGCAGCCGGTTTAGCCGGGCAAAGGGCCTTAATTTTGCCGGTAGCCTCTTGGGCCATATCGATCGCTTTCTGCGTCTGGCACGCCATGTAAACCTCATAGGCCTTGTCTACATTGTCCTTTAACGCATTGAATTCTGCCGGGCATTCCTTGTCTTTGCCGGCAGCCCGGGCCTCGTCCAGGGCGCGGTCCGCATTTACCAATGCGGTGGGATAGTACAAGTATCCGCCTCTGTAAGCGGGTCTTTTTTCCATCCCGGAGCATCCGGCCATTAAACTGAAGGAAAATAAGGCAATGACGACTATAAGCACTTTCTTTGCTGTTATTGCTTGCATCTTTACGCCTCCTCATGAATTGTTTGTTTTCACAGCCCAACATGCTTCTTAAGACATTTCTTTTGTTAACACCCCCTTAGAGCCTGCTTTGCCTTCTCTGACAAGCGGTTGAATGATGTTATGATCAAGAGGTCTGACACCGGCACAATCACTTCTGTGCCGGGTGAAATACGGATTAAACCGCCCATTTTATAACTGTTTACCACCTCCAAAAGCCGGAGTATCATGAAATAGTCCAGAAGCCCTCATTCCCGGCTGCAAAAGGGTCCCTATTCGTATCATATAACTGATTAAATTGTACCCCCCTTGCGCATAAAGTCAAAATATGATTTTCTGAGCAAACAATATTCAACAGGATCAGGGTTTAATTTGGGGACTTATTAAACCGCCAATCAAGTGGTTCAACTTTGTCACCGGCTCGTACCGACCCTCACGGGGAATCTATCCTGACCCACTTTATTCATAAATTCCGACGCACCGGATCCGGCACAAGGCGGGATGGAGGTCCCGGGCGGTTCCTTTTGCCGGTAGTCCTGCAGTGTGTATGGAGGAAATATGGAGGCAAAAGCCTCGGAGCGAAGCGAGAATGAGGGAGGGGCCTCTGTCCCGCCGTACGTTCATGAATAATCCGGACTAAAACAAAAAAAGATCCCCCGCAGGATGACAGATTGAGGTATTCTGTTGTCGGGTCAATAGTTGACTGATTTTATCACCTGAATCGCGGATTCCTGATTTGGAGAGTTCTCTCCAGGGTCCTATGACGCTCTTACTATAAATTTATTCAGGCAGGAAGAAGACGTGTCTACCGTCTGCCCCCGGAAGACTTCGCCGGCATTATCCCCTGGCTACTTCGCATCTCTTATTCTCCACCGGGGGCCGCAATCTCGTCCGCCGCGCCTTCTGCCTGTTCCCTTTTGGCGTGTTCGGCCGCAAGGAACATATACATCGCCGGCACCACAAACAGAGTAAACAATGTGCCGATAGAAATGCCGGTCATGATCACCAGTCCCATATTGAATCGTCCGGCCGCACCGGCTCCGGTCGCTGTCACAAGAGGCAGTACGCCCAGGACCATTGCCGCTGTTGTCATCAATATCGGCCGCAGCCGGATAGAGGCGGCCGTTTCCACCGCCTCCCGCTTGCTCTTGCCCCCCCTCTGCAGGTCGTTGGCGAACTGCACAATCAGGATTCCGTGCTTGCTGATGAGGCCGATCAGTGTCACAAGCCCGACCTCGGTATATATATTAAGGCTCGCACCCCCGACACCCAGGCTGATGAAGATCATGGCCCCGCAGATCGACATCGGCACGCTCACAAGCACTATGAACGGATCTCGGAAACTTTCGAAAAGAGCCGCCAGTGCGAGAAAGATGATTATCATCGCAAAAAAGAAGGTGACCAGCAATGCACTCGACTCCTGCATGTACTGCCGCGACTGGCCACCGTAATCGACGCTGTACCCCTGCGGGAGCACCTCTTTGGCAATGTTGTTCAGTGTGGCCAATGCCTGGCCGAGCGTAACACCCGGTATGGTCACAGCCGAGATGGTCGCGGAATTCAACTGCTGAAAGTGGTTGAGAGACTCCGGCACGACAGTCGTCTTGAGACTCGCAATAGTCGATAGCGGTATCGATGCGCCGGATGCGTTGGTGATGTAATAGTGCCGCAACTGATCGGCGTTGAGCCTTTCGCGCTGCATCACCTGGGGGATCACCTTGT
>JBJKOV010000415.1:0-5334 GCA_046707105.1 Thermodesulfovibrionales bacterium | reverse complement strand
CTTTGGGTGCCAGGACGCTGCTCTATCCGACGCCGGTTTTAGTCGTGGGAAGCTACGACAAAGAGGGAAGGGCCAACGTGATGACCGCGTCGTGGGGAGGGATATGCTGCTCAAGCCCCCCTTGTGTTGCCGTGTCTCTGCGTAAAGTCACTTTTTCTTACGGAAACATCATGGAGAGGCAGGCATTTACCCTGAGTATCCCTTCGGAGGAGTATCTCAGTAAAGCCGATTATTTCGGAACTGTATCGGGGAAGAATGTGGACAAATTCGCCGTGTCCGGCCTCACGCCGCTGAAGGGTGAATTTGTTGATGCCCCGTATGTAAAAGAATTTCCAGTTGTGCTTGAATGCAAGTTAGTCAAAACGGTGGAAATCGGTATCCACACGCAGTTTATCGGAGAAATCATGGACGTAAAGGCCGATGAGTCGGTGATCGACGCGGGTGGCGTGCCCGATATAGAAAAACTGAAGCCGGCGATATTTACTCCCGAAAGCCGCAGTTACTACGGCGTGGGAAGGCATCTCGGAAAGGCTTTCTCCATGGGTAAGCTCTTATAGCAGACCCGACGTTCGATACACCTGTTTTTCTTTCCATGCAACGTCAGGTTTATGCAGGTCACCGGAAGCCCGGGGGTCAGTTCCTTCCCGAAAGGCTGCCGGGTATTGTGAAGCGTTCGGCCAGAATCCTCCTGAATCTCGGCGTATATACGAGATCGTAGACGAACTCTTTGCCGGGAAAGAGGCCGAGAGCGGCTTTCTTGGTATTTTCCATCAGTTGCAGGGACTCCGGCAGGGAAAGATTGGATTGAAGCAGCACAGCCTCGGTGAGGTTGACGATCAATCTTAGACGCCTCATTCTCTTTTCTTCTTCTTTTAACAGCTCTTCCTTCAAAAATGGCATCCCTTTTTTTTAATTTTTTCTATAATAACATATATCTTCAGACGGCTAATGATACACGGAGTACTTGGAGAGTGGACCAGCGGGATGATAAAAACATGATTGCCGGAAGACAATGGTTTCAGGAGGGCGACTTTCTGCGGAACCTGTTGGATGCGATACCGTCACTTCTCTTGGTTGTTGATTCTGACGTCCGAATAGTTTATCTAAATTGGGCGGCAGCAAGTGTTTTAGGCGGGCAGGAAACCGTATCGATGAAGCGGGGCGGAGAAGTCCTGCACTGCATGAATTCCTATGCGGTCCCAGAGGGGTGCGGCCATTCCGCCTCCTGCCGGGACTGCGTCATCAGGAATTCCGTCGGCAAGGCTTTCAGCGGGGAAGGAATATACCGTGAGACAGCCAGGATGAGGTTGAAGGACGGCGGCGCTGTCGTCGAGGCCTATTACATGATAAGCGCCAATCCGCTCACTTACAGAGGAGAAAAATTGGCTCTTCTCGTTATGGAAGACGTAACGGAATTCAAGAAATACGAGGAAGAATTGAGACGGAGGTCGATCCAGCTGGAGGCCGCGAACAGAGAACTTGAGGCCTTTAGCTATTCCGTCTCTCACGACCTGAAAGCCCCCCTGAGGAGAATCAGCAGTTTCCTGGATATCGTGAGAGAAGACTATGCGGGCATACTCGATGATCAGGGCAGGGATTACCTGGATCGCATGTGTTCTGCAAGCAGTCAAATGAACAGGCTGATAGAAGCTCTCCTCGGTCTCTCCAAAATGGCGCGAGATGAGATGAGGAGGGGGACGGTTGATCTCAGCGCACTTGCCGAAGACATCGGACACGGGTTCAAGAACACATATTCGGATTATGCTGCCGAATTTTCCGTCGCGCCGGGAGTATGTGAGAATGGGGACATCCAACTTCTCCGCATAGCGCTGGAGAACCTGATCGGCAATGCCTTCAAGTTCAGTTCAGGGCGAAACGGTGCGAAGATCGAATTTGGAGTAACGGAAAAGAGCGGATTGCGGGCATATTATGTTCGTGATAATGGTGCGGGTTTTGATATGTCGTACGCCGACCGTCTTTTTGCGCCATTTCAGCGCCTTCACAGTGACAAGGAATTTCCTGGCACCGGAATAGGATTGGCAACCGTTCAGCGAATCATACACCGGCACGGAGGGCGTGTCTGGGCTGAGGGTGCCGTTGAAAAAGGGGCGACATTCTACTTCACTCTGGGGCAGGCATAACATATCTTTTTTTTGGAATATGGATTTTCCTTTTTCGCCTCAAAACGGGGCTAGCTCCATTTCTTTCTGAATGCAGGGAGCACTCTATTCCAGCTGTTCCGATTCACCCCGGCTCAGAAGAAGCCTGGCCTCCGTAAGTCGCTTAAGGTATTTCTTCGCTTTGGCCGGGTCTCCGGCGAGGGTTGCCTTGAACAGATCGGCCTCCAGTTCCGCGATGTCGAGCCGCTTGTAATAATCCATGGTTTCTTTCAGGTGGGCCAGTACGATTTTGCCTGTCAGAACAGGGTGGTTATTGGTAACATTCGCGTCTTTATACAGCAGGCCGTGTTCAAGTTCAACCTCAAGGCCCCGCTGGAACTCATTGAGGGGAATGTTCATCCCCTCCGTATTAACGGCCGAAAGAACGATAAGTGCCTCCTCGGGGCTGACCCCGGACTCTCTCTTCGAGGTCCAGTCGCTGATTTTCAGTTCCCGGCAGATTCTCTTCACCTCATCAACGGTAATGTATTCCGGAAGTACCATTGCTCCTCCTTTAGCGATATTGTTCAACAATTGCTTAAGATTTTATCTGAAGGATGTTTTGAATACAATATGTCTCTTGCAGGCTGGAGGCGAAAAGCCGGATTTATATGCAAATAAGCGGAGGTATGATAGGATTTTATATGAAGAAATGTGCAGAGGTGAGTTCTTTTCTGTCACCATATGCTGAATAAAGCATTTTTGAAAGGATTCCGGATGTCTCCAGAAACTTATCAGACCTTGGAAGAGAAAATCAGGCAGGCTGGTTCCGAGATTCAGGGCCATATTAAAAAAGAGGTCCCTTCGCTGTTCGAAAAGAAGAGGTGGATCGGCAGGATCATGCAACGGGTGATGGAAGACGAAGAATTCAAGGTCCGGCTGTTCAGGTTCGTTGATGTGCTGCCTGCACTGAAGTCCGACGACCTCGTGGTCCGTGTCCTGAAGGAATATTTTGATGCCGGTGACCTTGATGCGCCCCTGATAATTAAAAGGGGCATGGAACGCCTTTCAGGGGGCCGCGTCTCCTCATTTATTGCAGCCAGGGTTGCCAGGGCCGGGGTTGAGGCCCTTGCCCGTCAGTTCATAGCCGGCAGTGACCCCGCAAACTCCTGGAAAGCGACGGAATCGCTGAGGAAGGAAGGCGTGAACGTGAGCATCGATCTTCTGGGGGAAGCGGTGGTTAGCGACAGGGAGGCCGGGGATTACAGGGAGCGGTATGTTCAACTGCTGGAGTATCTTAACGGAGGCAAAGCCGGTATGACACCTGCTCCGTCTGAGGCAGGGCCCCATCCTTTCGGGATCTCCCTCAAGATATCTTCATTTTACTCCCAGCTCAATCCCATGGATTGGGATCGAGCTATCGAAAACACGCTGCGCGGACTGAAGCCTGTTCTGGACAGTGCCAGGCAGGCGGGTCTCCCTGTAACTTTTGATATGGAGCACTACCATTTGAAGGACCTGACTGTCGCCCTGTTCAAAAGGGTTTTCGATGAATATCCGGACTTTCCACTGGCGGGGATAGCTCTCCAGGCCTATCTGAGAGACACAAGGGATGATCTCATGGGGCTTATCGACTGGGCCGAAAAGAAGCGGGCTCGCATATTGGTCCGTCTGGTAAAAGGGGCGTACTGGGATTACGAGGTCGCGGTAAGCCGGCAGAATGGCTGGCCCACACCGACATTCCTGAACAAAGGGGAGACCGACCGGAATTATGAAGAGCTGACCAGGCTTATACTTGAGAACACCCGTTATGTGTATCCGGCCTTTGGAACCCACAATATTCGGTCCATAGGCCACGCCATTGCCGCGTCCGATATGCTGAATGTACCCAGGGAGGCGTTCGAGTTCCAGATGCTTTACGGTATGGCCGAACCCGTAAGGCGCGCGCTGGTGAAAATGGGCTGCAGAGTAACTGTTTACACTCCCGTTGGCGACTTCATTCCCGGAATGGCATACCTGATCAGGAGGCTTCTTGAGAACAGTTCGGATGAGTCGTTCCTGCGGAAGTCCTTTTTTGAAAACCGTCCGTTTGAAGAGTTGATGCAGCCACCGCTGCCTGCGGACAGAGAAGATAACGGGATTGCCTCCGGGGGGTTCACAAATGAACCTCCGGCCGACTTTTCGTTGGCTTCAAACCGGGAAAGAATGAGATTCGCACTGCAGACCGTGAAGAGTCGGCTGGGGGCAAGACTTCCTCTTGCGGTCGCAGGCGGGGAGCTGTCTACAAAGAAAGATATCGTTTCCCATAATCCGGCCGATCCGGAAGAAATAATAGGCATTGTGTCCTTGGGGGGAAGAGAAGAGGCTGACGCAGCAGTCTATGCCGCCCGCAACGCTTTCACTGCCTGGGGAAAAGTGGCTCCGGATGAGAGGGCCGGATATCTGTTTGCAGCGGCTTCAGAAATGAGAAAACAGCGTTTCGAACTTGCAGCACTCGAAATATACGAGGTCGGCAAGACCTGGAAGGACGCTGATGCGGACATCACCGAGGCGATAGACTACCTCGAATACTACGGCAGGGAAATGATCAGACTTGGGCGGAAAAGCCGGCTCGGGGACTATCCGGGCGAAGAAAATGAGTATTCATATGTTCCACGCGGAGTCGGTGTTGTCATATCCCCGTGGAACTTCCCGCTGGCCATCCCCGCCGGCATGGTCTCCGCCGCTGTCGTTGCCGGCAACTGCGTCGTTTTTAAACCTTCCGGACTCTCTCCCATAACAGGTTGGAAGCTTTTTGAGATCTTTAAGAAGACGGGGCTGCCCGATGGCGTCCTTCAGTTTCTTCCCGGCCGGGGCGGCGAGGCGGGAGAACATCTTGTGACTCATCCGGACGTTGATTTCATCGCCTTTACGGGATCAAGGGAGGTAGGTTTGAGAATCATCCGTCTCGCCGGTGAAACCAGTCCGGGCCAGAGGAACGTGAAGAAGGTCGTCGCCGAGATGGGCGGAAAGAACGCAATAATAATCGATGAAACCGCCGACCTCGATGAGGCGGTGAAGGGGGTCCTGGAATCGGCGCTTGTCTATCAGGGTCAGAAGTGCTCAGCCTGTTCGCGGGTTATCGTAGTCGGCGCTATTTATGATCAGTTCGTCCCGAGGCTCAAAGAGGCGATTGAAAGCATTAGAATGGGCCGTCCCGAAGATCCGGCAAGCTTTATGGGGCCTGTAGTGGACA
>JBJKOV010000414.1:0-4556 GCA_046707105.1 Thermodesulfovibrionales bacterium | reverse complement strand
CGGCAGCACCGGGCCGGGGTATGTCTGGTCCCAGTCCAGGGAAAGGAGATAATCCCTGATAATCTGTTTGTCATAGCTGTCCTGCCCTTTCCCGGGCTGGTATGTTTTCAAAGACCAGAAGCGTGAGGAGTCCGGTGTAAGAAGTTCGTCGATCAGAATCAATCTGCCCTCATGCATCCCGAACTCCATTTTTGTATCTGCAATGATGATCCCTTTCTTTTCGGCCATGGCCCTGGCCTTCTTATAGACGCTAAGGGTCACATCCCTCAGTCTTTCCGCGGCCGCAACGCCCACAATCCTCTTCATTTCGTCGATCCCTATGTTTATATCGTGCCCTTCTTCAGCCTTGGTACTGGGAGTGAAAATCGGTTCATCGAGCCGTGCAGACTCCACGAGACCCACGGGCAGGACTATCCCGCATACCTTGCCGCCGGCCTTGTACTCCTTCCACCCCGAACCGGAAAGGTACCCCCTGACGATGCACTCGACAGGCATTGGGTCCGCTTTCTTGACCAGCATACTCCTTCCTTCGAGGATATCCCCATGCTTCCGGAGAACGCCTGGATAATCCTTCACCTCAGTGGCCACAATATGATTTTCTATAACGTCCTTCATCTGATCGAACCAATAGAGGGAAATTCCTGTCAGTATCTTCCCTTTTCCGGCAATGCCGTTGGGCAGCACTACATCGAAGGCCGACACCCTGTCGGTGGCGATGATAAGAAGATGCTCCCCGACTTCATAAACATCCCTCACCTTGCCCCGCCTCAGAAGCTTCAGTCCGGGCAGATCGGTTTCCATAACTATATCAGTCATTTCATCCTCCTGAGAAAGTCGTATTCAAAACTCTTTGTTCCCGTATGCGAAGATATGTATTCTATCACATCTTTTCAATTGCGATAAAAAACAGAAATGCCCTTAAAAGCCTCTAGCCTCTGCTTTGGCTTCTGCGGCGGCGGACAAATTTCTCTCCCTCCACGGCGAAAAATACCACCGACGAAAGGGTAAGCGTGAAAGCCAGTTCTCCCGTGGAAAGCGGACTTGTTTTAAATATGGGATTAAGAAAAGGAACGTATACCGTAGCAAGCTGGAGCACAAATGTGAGTAAAAAAGCGCCCGCAAGAGGGAGGTTGGTCAGGAATCCCTGGCTGAAAAAGGATTCACTCTCGGACCTTACGGCCAGGACGTTGCCCATCTGACTGAGACATAGTACAGTAAAGACCATTGTCTGCCAATGAGGGCTGCCGGACTTCAAAGCCCATGCCTGAGTAAAAATACAGACGCCTCCCATGAGGAGGCCGACCCAGATTATGTCAAGACCGAGCCGCTGTGAAAACATGCTCTCTTTGGGATGTCTCGGCGGCCTGTTCATAATGTCCCTGTCGGCGGGTTCAGCCGCCAGTGCAAGTCCGGGAAGCCCGTCCGTCACAAGGTTGATCCAGAGTATGTGGATGGGGAGAAGCGGCACCGGAAGCCCGAGAAAAGGCGCGAGGAATATCGTCCATATCTCACCCGAGTTGCTTGCCATCGTATATTTGATAAACTTCCGGATGTTGTCGAATATTCTCCTGCCCTCTTTAACAGCCCCGACGATGGTGGCAAAATTGTCGTCGAGCAGGATCATATGGGCTGATTCCTTTGCCACATCCGTGCCGGTGATTCCCATCGCAACACCTATATCGGCGCGCCTGAGTGCCGGAGCGTCGTTCACCCCGTCACCGGTCATGGCCACGAACTGGCCCTTGTCCTGAAGCCCGCGGATGATCTTGAGCTTCTGTTCAGGGCTGACCCTTGCATAAACCTTTATCTCTTTGACCCGGTCCTCAAACTCCTCCTGCGACAGGGCGGCAAGTTCCTTCCCGGTAATAACCGATTTCGTGTCATTTCCGAGGATACCGAGCCTCACCGCAATTGTCCTTGCCGTCAGAGGGTGATCACCTGTTATCATGACCGGCTCAATGCCCGCCTTTCTGCAGAGAGAGACGGCCTCAATCGCCTCCTCGCGCGGGGGGTCCATCATTCCGGCAAGACCAAGGATGATGAGCCCTGTCTCCGCGTTTTCAGGCAATACCCCCTCCGGTATTTCATCCCATTCCTTCATTGCCACACAGAGTACTCTGAGGCCGTCGGCTGCCAAACGCTCATTAATCTTCATGATCTCTTCCCGGTTGAGAGGCTTTACCTTCCCGGAGATGAGTGCACCTTCGGACCTTTCGAGGATCACCTCACAGGCCCCTTTCGTAAACGATATGAAAGTCCCGTCGTTCCTGCGGTGAAAAGTCGTCATGCATTTCCGTTCGGAGTCGAAGGGGACCTCCGCAATCCTCGGTAATTTCTTTTCCAGCTCTTCCTTCCTGAAGCCGTTTTCACCGGCAATTGTATAGAGAGCGATTTCGGTAGGATCGCCGATAATATTTCCCTCTCCATTTCGGCGCGCATCATTGCTCACGGAAAAGGCTGTCATAAGAAGGGCGAGGGAGGGCGGCAAGTCGTCCCCGGCATTGCCGGTAATCCTGGACCTCCCGCTCAGACCGTCCATCGTCTCACCGTCGACATAGATCTCCTCGACGCTCATTTTGTTCAGTGTAAGGGTCCCCGTCTTGTCGGAGCATATAAAAGTGACTGACCCGAGGGTCTCGACTGCCGGCAGCTTCCTGATTAAGACATTCCGCCTCACCATCTTCCTGGCCCCTATGGCGAGGGATATGGTCACGACTGCGGGAAGAGCCTCAGGAATTGCAGCGACTGCAAGGGAAATGGCGGTAAGCAGCATGAGCAGGACAGGCTCCCCCCGCGCCAGTCCGAAAAAAAACACGATGATGCAGATCAGGATAACGGCGATTGCCAGTTTCCGCCCGAAAGAGGCCAGCCTTTTCTGGAGGGGGGTTTTGACCTCCTCCTGCTCCTGGAGCATGGAGGCTATCCTGCCCAGTTCGGTCCGCATTCCTGTAGCAACAGTGATGCCTCTGGCCCGCCCGTAAGAGACAGTCGTCCCCTTGTAAAGCATGTTCTTTCTGTCTCCCAGCGTATGCTCCTCGCCCATCAAGGTTCTGCTATGCTTTTCTACCGGGACGGATTCCCCGGTAAGAGCCGACTCTTCCGCCCTGAGCTGAAACGCCTCGCTGATCCTCAAATCGGCCGGAACGACTTTGCCTGCTTCCAGCAGCACGACGTCGCCGGGAACCAGCGAAGACGACGCGATCTCCGCTTCCCTGCCGTCCCTCAGCACCGCGGCCGATGGAGACGCCATCTTCTTCAGGGCCGCCATCGCCTTTTCCGCCCTGTATTCCTGCACAAAGCCTATGACCGCATTCAGAATAACGATCACCATGATGGCTATGGTGTCGGTGGCATCGCCGATTACACCGGATATTATTGCGGCGGCAATGAGGACGAGAATCATGAAATCCGTAAACTGATCGATAAAAATCCTGAAGAGGCCCCGTTTCTCCATCTCCTTAAGGACGTTGGGGCCATGCACGCCGAGTCTTCTGGCGGCCTCTTCCGTCGGAAGCCCCTCTTCCGAAGTGTTCAGGCCAGTCAGGACATCCTCGATGTTTTTCCGGTACCAGTCCATACTAATACCTTATCATCCTTCGCCGATATGATGAATCTGAAAAGGCTGTCCACCGCAGAGACACTGAGACACAGAGTTGAAAAGCAAGGAAAAAGACGGGACTGATCTCCTCAGAGCAACGGAGATGCCAGACTCTCTTTTTTCCTGTTGGTTTCTTTGCGTCTCCGTGGTAAATGAATTGCTGTTTCCATTATGAACAATCAGGAACTGAAATGGCGGCATGAAAGGAAACAACAACGGAGGCAATCGGAAAAATGGGAAGCCAATTATAAGAGGCGCAGGTTTGGCGCCCGCGCCTGATTACCTTAAGAGAGCGATTTCTATCCCCGCAGGTTCATCGACTCGAGTCTTGCGATCCTGTCTTCGACGGGTGGGTGGGTGCTGAAGAGTTTCATAAGTGAGTTGCCGCGCAGCGGGTTGACGATCATCATGTGTGAGGTCGAAGGCGTCGCGTGCATCGGAATTGCAGAAGAACCCCTGTCGAGCTTTCTCAGGGCATTCGCCAACGCCGACGGATTACCGTAGAGACGGGCACCGGCTTCATCGGCAGAATATTCCCTTGACCTCGAAATAGCCATCTGTATCAGCATTGCCGCGATAGGGGCAACTATCATCATCACAATCGCTGCGACCGGACTGCCGTCGTCGTCGCTGCGCCTTCCGCCACCGAAAATCATCGCCCACTGGGCCATCTGTGCAAGGTAACTTATCGCACCGGCTATCGTGGCAGCCACCGTCCCTATGAGGATGTCCCTGTGCATGACATGCGAAAGTTCGTGGGCCATGACTCCACCCAGTTCGTCCTCGGAGAGAAGTTGCATGATGCCCTCGGTCGCCGCCACCGCCGCGTGGTTCGGGTTCCTGCCGGTGGCAAATGCGTTCGGAGACATATCGGGAATAATGTACACCTTCGGCATCGGCATACCGGCCTTCTGGGTGAGTCTCCTCACGATCCGGTAAAGGACAGGCGCCTCGGTCT
>JBJKOV010000413.1:0-6740 GCA_046707105.1 Thermodesulfovibrionales bacterium | reverse complement strand
GTGGATTGCAAAGGCGCTGGCTGCAAAACTCAATACAAAAAGTGCGCCTAAAATGATCGCTAAATATTTTTTCAATTTGCTGACCCTCCTTCTCAGAAGTTAAAAGTCAGAGCCGTATGCCGGTATTTCCAGGGCCGACTGCTGACTTAAAGATATTTTCTCCGCCCAAGGCGGATTTTACCTTAGTTGCCTCTTTTTACTGTAACCAATAAAAGATAAGCTCTACTTTCATCACCTCCCCTTGAAAGGTTCCGCCTCCGAGGGAGGCCGCATAACTGATTATGCAGATAAAAAATATACCCAAGCCTGAATTGTTGCAAATTTATATCATCCCTGTTCGTACTTTGTCAAGAATTTTCTCGGCTCCTGTTGGGGAGCATTCAAATTCGGATAGAATGTATGCAAAATGAAGGCCAATTCATGGAATAAATTGAAAGTCTTGTTGTTTCCTGATATATTCCTTTATTTACACCAACTTAGTAATCAGGGCCTTTTGGGGCGTCTCATTGCCAGGTTCCTGCCTGTATCTATTTTTCAACAGTCTCTTTGCAAATATGAGACAATTGCCCGATTCGCCGCCATTCCCGTCGGCAAAGCGCGTATATATACTAAATTTGTGCTAAAATAATGCGTCTTTCGGGTTAATGTTGAAAAAGACTCCGGAGCCCGTCTCGTCGGCAAAGCCGTCGCGTCCGATCAAGTCGTGGGGCTGACATTCATAACTGCCTGCTTTTTGTAATAAGATTGGAGGTAAAACCGGATATCGTTTTTAAATCTTAAATTTAGGGGCATTTTTTCAACTTCTTGTCGAAATTGATCAAAATTTATGTTCAAGGTCATTTATAGGTCGATCCTAAAGGAACTCTTTTTCACTTTTTTCCTGACCCTCGCCTTTCTCAATTCCGTACTGATGATGGAAAAAATGCTCCGCCTGAGCAGACTGCTTTCAGGCGTCGGAGCGTCATTGTCCGATATTCTTAAGATCATCCTGTTACTCCAGCCGCAGCTGATGCTTCTCACAATTCCGATGTCTCTCCTTCTCTCGACACTTCTCGTGTACGGGCGGATGAACCATGACAGTGAAACGATCATCCTCAGGGCCAGCGGCATGGATTTCATAAAAATCTCGATACCTGTCGCCATCCTCGGGATCCTCTGTTTTTTGCTTAGTATCGCGGTAAGTTTTTACCTCGCCCCAAAAGGCAGCGCCCGTCTGCGGGAGGAGGTAAAGACGATAATCGCCGTCGGATCAACCCACGCCATAGAAGAAGGCACATTCAACTCGTCCTTCAAGGACATTGTCATCCTGGTGAAGGGCAAGAAGCCGCCAGACACGCTTGAGGACATTTTCATATATGACAGCCGCCGCAGTGATGAGCCGAGAGTCCTCATGGCGCGCGAGGGAAGACTTTTCATGCAGAACGGGATGTCCATCGGCATCGACCTTAAGGACGGGTATATGAATATAACAAAAAATGCCGCCACGACAGAACTTTTCTTTAATAGGTACAAATTTACCCTGAATCTCGATTACGATTCAAGCTCACCTAAAAATATGGAGTTCACACCCGTGCAGCTGCTGCAGAAAATACGAACGACCAGCGACGGCAGGGAAAAAAAGTCCCTGTACCTTGAATTCAGCCGCCGCCTGTCGCTGCCGGCGGTATGCCTGCTCCTTATCCTTTTGGGCCCGCCCCTTTCGTTGCTGTCGGGGAAATCGGGCAGGCTCGGCGGACTGGCCATAGGGCTTCTCGTTTTCACTGTCTATTACGTACTCCTGGCCTATTGCGAAAATCTGGTACTGGCGTCGCGGATACCCTATTTCATAGGCTCATGGATCCCGACAGTCCTGCTGGGGGCATTTGCGGTCATCATGTTCAGAAAAGAGAACTTGCGATGAAAACGGTCCAGCGTCTCTACTTAAAGGATTTCCTGATACTGCTTGGTATCCTTGCGATAGGTCTGTCCGTAATTTTCAGTCTTCTTGATCTTACGGGGAACATTGACAACTTCATGCGGGGCAAGCCTTCTGTCACCGACCTCCTTTCTTACGCGGCATTGAACGTACCAAGGTACTTCCTTTACCTTCTGCCGATGTCGGTGCTGATCGGCAGTCTGTTTACGTTCAGCCAGGCGCACAAGAGGGGGGAAATCACGGCCATAAAAGCTGCGGGTGGAAGGCTGAGGACGCTGTTTTATCCTTTTCTTGTCGCGGCGGCCCTGTTGAGCGTTCTGGCCTTTCTTACCGGCGAGGTCGTGGTGCCCAACTTCTCGGGAAAGGCCATTGAACTCAAGAACCGTATTGAAGGCAAGTCCAGGCGGCTGAGTTTCACGGAAGGGGCGCTGTGGCTAAAAAGCAGGGACGGGTCCCCCGTTAAGATAGATCTCTACATTCCCGATAAGAAGACGGCCAAGGGTGTCAGCATTTTTGTTGTCGGAAATAATTCTCTCAAGGAGGAGATCCGCGCCGGTGAGGCGGTCTGGGACGGAAACACATGGATTCTCAGGAACGTACTCAAATTCGATATCGGTACCGGCAAAATCGAAAGACTGTCATCACTGAAATATCCGGATCTCGAATCTCCCGACCTGTTCACGGAAGAAATCAAGACGACAGATGAAATGGGCTTTTTCGAGCTGTACAGGTACATTCACAGATTGCGGACCGCCGGTTTCAACAATATAAAGATGTCCGTCGACATCAATTCAAAGATCTCATTTCCCCTGATAAACATGTTCATGATGCTTCTCGGCATTTCGTTGTCCCTGCGGATGGGGCTCGGAAGCGGCCTTTTCAGCGCGGGGCTTGGTCTGCTGATCAGCCTCCTCTACTGGTTCAGTTACACCTTCTCACTCTCCCTCGGATATGCCGGCATCGTCCATCCATTGCTGTCGGCATGGATCATACCCTTTTTTTTCAGCCTGCTGTCGGTTTATCTCTTTCTCCAGATACCTGAATGACGCTCCGCAGAATCCAGACAGTCCGGTCAGCTTACCTGCCGGGCCTCTTTGCCTCTTCGATATGGCGCGCGACTTCGGCCCTGTAGAGCTCATGCAGATTGCGGGTCATTGCCCCTACCCGGTAAGACGCATGTTCAAGCCGTGAAACAGGCACGATTTCCCCGGTAGTGTTGGTAAGGAAGACTTCTTCCGCGAGGAAAATGTCATCGGGACGGAATACCCCCTCTATTACTTCGATTCCGTCAGCTTTCGCCGCACTGATGACCACCTCCCGGGTAATTCCTTCCAGAATGCCGACCTCAGGGGAGGGTGTGCAGAGCCGGCCATGGCGGACAAAGAAAACATTGCTTACCGTGCCTTCAGCCACGTAGCCGTCCTTGTTCAGCATGACCGCCTCATAGGCGCCCCTCTCCACGGCCTCGGTCTTTGCCAGGATATTATTCAGGAAATTCAGCGACTTGATCTCCGGGTTAAGGGCTTCCACAAGGTTTCTCCTGGTCTTCGCCAGTATCAATTCCGTTCCTTTCTGATAGTACGCCGCCGGATATTCCCTGAATGTTTCCGCGATAACCACGACTGTCGGTTCCCTGCAAAGCCCGGGGTCAAGGCCGATCGGTCCCCTGCCCCGCGAAACGGTTATTCTGATATAGGCGCTGGAAAGCCCGTTGGATTGCATGGTTTCATACACCGCATCGCGCAGGAACTCCCGCCCCGGCAGCGCTAGTTTTATAAGAGATGCAGAACGGCACAGCCTGGCAATATGCCTTTCGAGCATGAATACGATCCCCTCGTAGGAGCGCATTGTTTCATAGATGCCGTCGCCGTAAAGAAAGCCGTGGTCATAGACGGAGATGCATGCGTCGGCCTCCTTAACCACTTTACCGTTCAGAAAGACAAACATAAATCACCCCCACCAAGAAGTCCGATTACCCTCTTTCTTGTCAAGCTTCTCCTTATCTTGTATTATTGCATTGTGGAAATAATATCTCCATCGAAACGCGGGGGTTATCTTTCTCTCGTGCTCCACGCCCACCTCCCTTTCATCAGGTATCCGGAGCACGAAGAGCACCTTGAGGAAAACTGGCTCTACGAGGCGATAACAGAGACTTACATCCCACTTCTCGATATGTTCGGGAACCTCCTGAGTGACGGCGTGGATTTCAGAATCACGCTGTCGGTCTCGCCCACGCTTATCGGGATGTTCAATGACGGTCTGTTGATGGCCAGATATAAACGGTATATTGACAGCCGTATCGAGCTGGCGGAGAAAGAGGTCGTGAGAAACCGCCGGGACCGCGGCATCGGTCCGGTCGCACGGATGTACCATAAAAGATTCCTGAAGATACGGCGTCTCTTCGAGGAGGTCTTCAGGAAAGACCTTCTTTCTGTTTTGGGACAGTTCTCAGGTTCCGGCAAGATCGAGGTCATTACGTGCCCTGCTACCCATCCATTCCTGCCTGCGCTGGTGACGGTCCCCGAGGCCGCCTGGGTGCAAATAGCCCTTGGCGCCGAATATTTCAGGACGGTCTTCGGGAAAAAGCCGGGCGGCATGTGGCTGCCTGAATGCGGATTTGTCCCCGATATCGACGTCTTTCTGAAAAAGGCCGGCATCGAATTTTTTTTTCTTGAAAGTCACGGACTCCTTCGGAACGGCCAGGGGGGCAGGCACTCATTCTGTTCGCCTGTCAGGACACCGTCCGGGGTGGCGGCCTTTTCGAGGGACGCTGAATCTTCGGGACAGGTATGGAGTTCAGCAGGCGGGTATCCCGGCGACCCGGATTACAGGGATTTTTACAGGGACATCGGGTTTGACCTGTCTTCCGATTACATCGGACCGTATCTGCCGGATGGGGTCAGTACATTCACCGGCCTGAAATACTACCGGATCACCGGCACTAATGCCGCGAAGAAACCGTATGTATACCGGAGGGCGCGCAAGAAAGCCGAACTGCACGCCGAGCACTTTATGGCGGCGAAAAGAGACCAGATACTTCTTCTGAGAGAAAAATCGAAAACAAGTCCTGTTATTACAGCAGCATATGACGCCGAACTCTTCGGCCACTGGTGGTTCGAGGGGCCGGACTGGCTCAATTTCCTGTTGAGAAAAGGCGCGCGGGAACAGAAGGCTTTCAGGTTCATCACCCCCCCGGAATATCTCTCGTCAGCAGCAAAACTTGACACTGCAATGCCTGCAGCATCGAGCTGGGGAGAGGGGGGATACAGTTCCACATGGGTGAATGACTCTAACAGCTGGATTTACCGCCACCTTACACGAGGTGCGCGGCTTATGAGAGAAATCGCCGGGAGAAATTGTTCGCAAGGCGTGCTGAAAAGGGCAGCCGATCAGGCCGCGAGGGAACTGCTGCTGGCCCAGTCGAGCGACTGGGCGTTCATGATGAAAACCGGTAATGCATCGGAGTTTGCCAGAAAGAAATTCACCACACATATGAATAACTTTCTCAGCCTGCACGCCGAAATTGCTTCGGGCAAAATAAGCAGGAAAAAACTCCTTGCACTCGAACGGGCGAACAACCTTTTCCCGGACCTTGATCACCGGATGTTCGGCAGTGCCGGATGATACGGTGTCCCGACCCTCCCGGGGAATCTTTCTTCACGTTCCGCCCATAACAGAAGGGTTGCATACCAATCCTCCAAGACTTGACTAAATCCCTCCGTTCCCCTGAAAATCAGTCTATGCGCCATATAATGTTGCTGATCGAGTACGACGGGACGGACTACCACGGATGGCAGTCGCAGAAATCCGGCGGCACGATACAGGACATACTGACGGATTCAGTCCTCGGTATTACCGGGGAAAAGGTCAGGCTTACGGGTGCAAGCAGAACGGACGCGGGTGTTCACGCGCTGTCACAGGTGGCGGTCTTCGGGACAGAGTCCCGGCTTTCCACCGATGTGATCGCAAGAGCACTTAACGCCAGACTCCCGGCTGGCATCAGGATACTCACGGCCGAAGAGAAGGACGAGCGGTTTCATCCGAGGTATGATGCGGACAGGAAAAGCTATTTTTACACCGTCTCTCCGGACAGGAATCCTTCGGCCTTCCTTAATAAATATGTATGGTATCTCAAGACCCCCGTAGATATCGGCGCCATGACGCTGGCATCACAATCGCTTATCGGCAGTCACGATTTCTCCTCATTCAGGGGAGCCGGTTGCGGAGCCAAACACCCGGTGAGGACCGTCCATGCCTGCGAGATCTCGCGGCTCGACCAGATGAGCTTCATGACCGCCCCGCTCAGAGGGGAGTTCATCCGGTTCCGGCTCGAGGCAAACGCCTTTCTCAGGCATATGGTCAGAAACATCGTGGGCAGCCTTGTAGAAGTCGGCAAGGGCAGGATGTCGCCGGAAGATTTTTCGAAGGTACTGGAATCCCGCGACAGGACAAAGGCCGGTCCGACCGCTCCGGCCCGCGGATTATTTCTGGAGAAGATTGTATACAGACCTGACTAAAACCTGTCTCAAATCGGTTCCCGGTTCAAGACTGTCATTCCCGCAAGCCAAGCGCGTCGGGAATCCTTCTGAAAACAAAGAAAGATTCCCCGTGAGGGTCGGGACAGGCCGGACAAGCCGGAATGACACAAAAAGCGGATATCATAATATTTCAATTTTGAGACAGGTTTTAAATATATTTGTCACGTGCCGAAAATCTTAAGCATCCCGTCGAAACGCGCGACGTATTGCGAGCCGTACTTTCCGACATTTCTGCGCACGTCGGCCACCGACCGCTCAAGGCCGGCTTTTCCGCCGGCCTTGGAATA
>JBJKOV010000412.1:0-1721 GCA_046707105.1 Thermodesulfovibrionales bacterium | reverse complement strand
ACGTTTTGGTCGTCATTCCCGCGAAGGCGGGAATCCAATTTAACCGAGAATGGATGCCCGATTAAGGTCCTCGGGCATGACGAATAAGACTATGAAATCTGTGAATATTATTATGAGACTGTTAATATATATAACATCCCGATGGTATCTTCCCGGGGCGGCAATGCGCTCCTTAACCGTCAGAGGACCGACAGCCGAACAAAGGAGGTCAAACATGAAAAGACGAAGTTTTTGTGCCCTTGCGGGTCTTGCAATTTCGTTTCTGTTATTGTGCACCCTCGCGGAAGCAGGAATGCGGGAGTCATCAGGTCATGTGTCCGGGCTCAGGGACCAGACGAGCGTTGCATTGACCATTTACAACGTAAATCTTGGTCTCGTGAAAGACCGCAGGACGGTAAGTCTCCCGCCCGGAACAGACGAACTGAGGTTCATGGATATCGCGTCCCAAATAATACCGTCCAGCGTTTATGTAAAGTCAGCAGGGGATCCCGGCGGGCTGAGGATCCTCGAACAGAATTACGAATATGACCTCCTGAACCCCCAGAAGCTCCTCGACAAATACGTGGGCAAAGAAGTGAAACTCTACTACAAGAACCCCTACACGGAGAGGGAGGAGATAGTCCGCGCCACCCTGCTGTCGAACAACGGGGGACCGATCTTCAAAATCGGCGACGAAATAACCTTCGGGCATCCCGGCAGGATAGTATTTCCGGGCGTGCCGGAGGACCTTATTTCCAAACCGACCCTCGTATGGCTCGTCGAAAACAGACTTTCTTCACCTCAAAGTGTTGAGGCCTCATATCTGACAAACGGTATAAACTGGCACGCCGACTACGTCGCGACTCTCGACAGCGCGGATGAGAAGGCGGACCTCTCGGGATGGGTAACCATTGATAACAAAAGCGGAGCAGCTTACCGAAATGCCTCGATAAAACTCGTCGCGGGCCAGGTACACAGGGTCACGCCGGAATACCAATACGGCGGCAAAATGCTGCGCTTTGCCGAGGCTGCGGCCAAACAGGCACCTCAGTTTAAAGAAGAAGAGTTCTTCGAATATCATATATACACCCTTCAGCGGCCCTCCACAATAAAGGACAATCAGACGAAACAGATACGCCTTATCGCCGCGGAAAACATACCTGTGAAGAAGGAGCTTGTCTATTACGGGTCGGCTTACTACTACCGGAGCAGATACGGAGAGGGCGTCTCAAACCAGAAAATCGGGGTATTCGTGGAGATGAGGAACAGCAAGGAAGACAACCTCGGGATCCCCCTGCCAAAAGGCATTGTGAGGTTGTACAAGCGCGACAGTGAGGGAAGCCTGCAATTCATTGGAGAGGACACCGTAGACCACACTCCCCGGGACGAGAAGGTCAGGATAAGGGTCGGTGAAGCCTTCGATGTTGTGGGAAGCAGAAGACAGGTCGACTGGAAAAAAATTGCATATGACACATACGAAGCCGCATTTGAGATCTCGCTCAGGAACCACAAGAAGGAAGACGTTACTGTTAAGGTAATAGAGCCCGTCCCGGGGGACTGGACGATGCTGAGTTCCTCTCATCCGTACAGGAAAACGGATGCCTTCGCCGCCGAATTTGATATGCTCGTCCCAAGGGATAAAGCGGTAACTCTGTCATACAGGGTGAGAATGAGGTTCTAGCCGCTAAATCAGGCGGGAACTGCAAGGACACTCTTTGACCGAATATCCCTGCAGCTCTTTC
>JBJKOV010000411.1:0-3923 GCA_046707105.1 Thermodesulfovibrionales bacterium | reverse complement strand
TTGTGGCCTTTGCACCGGGTTGGAGAACAGTGTCGACGGCGTAGAGCTTAAAAAAGTACCTGTGTGTCCCGGACGGAGGGCAGGGGCCGCCGTAAGAATTCTTTCTGAAATCGTTTATTCCCTGTGCCGCACCCTTCGGGACGGAATCTTCCTCTATCTTCCCTGTCGAGGGTGAAATGTTCCAGGTCACCCAGTGGACCCATGTCCTGCCGGGCGCATCGGGATCATCGACGATAAGAGTCAGCGATTTTGCCGATGGAGGGACATTTTCAATCCTCAGTGGCGGGTTGACGTCGTCGCCGTCGCAGGTGTACTTTGCCGGAATTTGTCCGTTTTGTTCGAAAGCAGGACTGCTGATTTTGAAGTCACCCATTTTTCTTACCTCCTTGCCCATGGAAACTGAAGAAAATGATGCCGAAACAAACAGTACGCCCAAGAAAAGATATATGGACTTCATCCTTTTCCCCTTCGAAGTTGGTGCTTATTCCAGTTTAGCAGATCGCAGGAATATTTCCATTACACACGGGTCGAAACGCATTCCCCCGGTTTGACCTGCAAAATAGGTTAAAATAATGCATGGTTTTTGCGTAACGGGTCTCCCGTCCCACGAGGGCCGGGAGGATGATAAAAGACGGGAAGTGATATGAGAGTTTCAGAATTGTTTACGAGCATCCAGGGCGAGTCTACATATGCGGGCCTTCCCTGTGTATTCGTACGGCTGACGGGCTGCAACCTGAGATGCTCGTACTGTGACACCCGGTACTCTTACGAAGGCGGCGTCGAGATGACTGCGGCCGAAATTATCGGCCGGGTGAAGGAGTCCGGGGTCGGCCTGGTGGAAGTGACCGGGGGCGAGCCGCTGCTTCAGGGAGGGGAAACCACGTCGCTCATCTTCAGCCTCCTTGAGGAGGGTTATAAAGTGCTTGTCGAGACGAACGGGTCGCTGAGTATCAGGGATATGGACAGGCGGGCCGTGATAATCCTTGACGTGAAGACCCCGGGGAGCGGAATGAGCGGTGAAATGGATTTTTCGAACTTCGAACACATCAAGCCCTCCGACGAAATAAAGTTTGTGATATGTGACAGGGGTGATTACGACTGGTCAAGGCAGATAATATCCGACCACAAACTGAAGGGGAAATGCGTGCTTCTCTTTTCCGCAGCGCTCGGCAAACTGACCCCCAGGCAGCTTGCCGGGTGGGTCCTGGAAGACGGCGTGGATGTGAGGCTCAACGTTCAGATCCAGAAGTATATTTTCGGTCCGCACGAAAGGGGTGTGTGACCGTCGCGAGATATTTGCTGATCTCGCGTTCAAAATGCCCGCTGAAGAGGCCCTTGCCAAGACTGTTCTTTATCTCATCTAATTCCCGGAATTCGACCGCCTCTATTTCATCTCTGTTGTAGTTAAACGGTCCGGGATTAACGCACGAAAACGTATCCACGAGCTCGGTTTCCGCGGCCCCGGAAAAGAGATAGCGGTACAGAAAGGTCAACCCGCAATCCGATATCCCGAGTTCTTCCAGCGTCTCCCTGCGTGCCGCCTCCCCGATGTCTTCGCCGGGCGACACATGACCTCCGACAGAGGTGTCCCACTTGCCAGGTGCGACATCCTTGGTCTGCGACCGCTTCTGCAGCAACAGTCTGCCTGCCTCATCAAAGACCAGCACATGGACCACTCTGTGGATCAGTGAGGGATTGCGGTGGACCTCGGATCTCCTTGCAAGCCGCAGGACTTTGCCGCTGCGGTCAACGACTTCCAGCATCTCTTCATCTTCGGTTTTCAATGTTTTGCCTCACAGCATATCATAATTCTCTGCCCCGGGCTTGTAAACCCTGCAGATCGCAAAGAGCATGGAGCAACGGCGGCAACCTTCTGCTCTGCTCTTTGCGGCATCTCAATGTGTTCTTCAACCGTGTATCGGTTATAATATTCTGGATTCAGAGAAAGGAGAGGGACTTGAAAATAGCCATTATCGGCCTTGCCAATTCAGGAAAAACGACCATCTACAACGCCCTGACCGGGATGAACCTTGAAACAGCACCCTATCCGACGCTTGTTTCGGAGCCCCATCTGGGGGTTGTGAAGGTCCCGGACCCGCGCGTGGAGAGGCTCAGCGAGATATACAGTCCGAAGAAGAAGACCTATGCGACGGTGGAATATATAGACTATGTCGGTCTTACAAAGGGCGACATGGAACAGAACAGGAAGGTCTTTGACCTCATAAAAGATGCCGATGCCGTTGTGCACGTGGTGCGGGGGTTTGTTGACGAGACGGTTGTACACCCTCTGGGAGGCGTCGATCCGGCAAGGGATGCGGAGACGGTGGAACTGGAAATGATTTTCGGAGACCTTGAACTTGTCGAAAAGAGACTCCAACGCATGGAAGAAGGGATGAAAAAGGGCAAGAAACCCGACGAAGAGGAAAAAAGGCTTCTTTTGAAGTGCAAGGATTTTCTGGAAAATGAGAAGCCGCTCAGAAATGAGACATTCCCGGAAGAGGAACAGAAGGCGATGCGGCACCTCCAGTTTATGTCGATCAAGCCGGTTGTCGTTCTCCTTAACGCCGATGAGAGAGAAAAGGACACTGAAAATACGCGCGCCGCACTGTCCGGCCTGGAGGCAATTTTTACAGGCGGTCAGGTGAGGGTCCTTGCACTTTGCGGAAAGATAGAGATGGAGATTGCGCAGCTTCCAGGCGAAGAAGCCGCCGCCTTTCTGGAGGACCTCGGCGTATCTGCCCCTGCCCTGAACAGACTTGTCAGCGTGTCGTATGACCTTCTTGGATTGATTTCGTTTCTGACGGCAGGAGAAGACGAGGTCCGGGCCTGGACAATCCGCAGAGGAACGAATGCGCAGAGGGCCGCGGGGAAAATACATTCCGACATCGAGAGAGGTTTTATCCGGGCCGAGGTCGTTTCATATGACGATTTCATCGATCAGGGAACGATGCAGGCGGCCAGGGAGAAGGGGCTGTTCAGGCTGGAAGGTAAAACTTATGAAGTCAGGGACGGGGATATTATCAACTTCAGGTTTAATGTATAATGGAGGGGAAGAGGGTATAATAGAATTCATGTTGCTGAAATGAAAAGCGGTTTTATGCAGTAAACGGAGAGGGTTCATGAAAGCGGAAGAGATTTTTGAAACCAGCGTCAGGGTTATGAAGGAATTGCTGACCCCGGGGGTGATGAGGTCGGTGATAGGGCGCATCAAGGAACATACGTCCGAAGAAAACGTTGCCCTGCTTGAGAAGGAGCGCGAAAGGATAAATGAACTCGTCAGAAAGATAGCCTACGCGGACGCCACGAGCGGCGCACTTAATGGAGTGCCGCGGGATTTGCTGGACGCACTGGTACTCCGCTACTTCAAAAACAGGGATGTTTTCATGAAAACCTTTCCTGAAGGGATAGAATCACTCGATACGGGTCCTGTGGCGGTATGGGCGGCAATGATGATATCTCCCGGTGATGATGAACCGTCGTAACATACCGGCATGATTCCATGATTGGTCTCTGCAGGGCCGGCAGACAATCGGCATGGAAGCGATAAAAGAGTTGATCGAGCGCTACGGTCTCGATGAGGACCTCGAACACGTTATCATTCCCCTGCCGGGGAAAGACGGACGGAACAGGCGGTGTTTTCTCCTGAAGAGGAAGTTGATCAGGATTGCATATCCTGACGGAAACTTCGCCGATTTCCCGCTTGAAGAAGTTATCGAGGCGATCATGAAATATCCCGACCTGGAGTTGAGCGAGGCACTGTTCCTGCTGCATAAGGAACTGGATGAGCAGATATCACGGATTTTTGGAGAAGAAAACGAGGGTGAAGAAAGTTTGAATGAAAAAGAAAATACTGATTAACGCGATTTATTCTGAAGAAAAGAGGGTGGCGATAGTCGAGGGCGATGTGCTGGTCGACTTCTATG
>JBJKOV010000410.1:0-1815 GCA_046707105.1 Thermodesulfovibrionales bacterium | reverse complement strand
TGACAGACGGCAGGAGTTTTCTCCTCGCGAGGTCTCCGGCGCCACCGAAAATAACCATAGTAAAAGGCTCAATCTTAAATTCCTCTACGGGGATATCGCATGTCTGCAGGAACCTGCTGTCTATTATTTCTCTTCCTTTGATCACGAAAACCTCCGCATTATATCTTCATGTACTCCTTCTCTATCAATTTTACCTTGCCCAGCCTGCGCTTGTGACGTTCGGCCCCCGAGAATTTCGCCGACACAAAGCGGTCCACGATCTCTTTGGCGAGTTCGCTTCCCACAATCCGTCCTCCAAGGCAGAGCACATTCATATCGTCGTCCTCAACCCCCTGATGAGCCGAGAATGTGTCGTGGCATACGGCAGCCCTGATGCCCGGGAATTTATTTGCGGCTATTGATGCGCCCACCCCGCTGCCGCATATCAATAATCCCCGCTCGGCCCTGCCTGCAATCAGTTCCACGGAAATCGCCCGGGAGTATTCGGGATAGTCATCCAGTGGCTCCATATTGAAGGCCCCGACATCTGTCACCTCGTGTCCCAGCTTCTGCAGGTAAACCGCTATGACGCCTTTCAGCAAGAATCCCCCGTGGTCCGCACCGACGGCTATCTTCATCCTCAGCCTCCTCAAAATCGGGAACAACGTTGAACTGCGAAATCCATAGTCCGGCAAAGCCGGAAGCGAAAATGCATTTTACCGCAGAGACGCAGAGTTCGCAAAGATTCAGTGATTCCTGTTTTCCGGTGAGAGGCCGGAAAATAAAAAAAGCCCGCCTCATTGCAGTTTACATATCTCCGCCCTCTCAGCGGAAATATATAATTAAAGCTTCCGCGCTCTCTGCGCCTCTGAGGTGAAATGTTACAATTTTTCATCTCATTGTGCAGAGCATTTATCCCCTGAGGGACTAAGGACCGTCATGCTATTTCCCGAGTCCGTTCAGCTTGTCCGTGAAACGTCGATAATTCTCGGCCGGTTCTCCGCCAAGGAAGATCCTGCTGCCCACACAGACGTAATCCACGCCGATATCGACAAAAGATTTGAGGTTATCGATTGAAACTCCGCCGTCTACGGCGATAAGTTTGTCAGGGAACCGGCGCCTGGCATCGGCCACTTTTGGCAGTACCTCTGGTCTGAAGGTGCTTCCGTATCGTCCCGGGCTGACGGTGAGAAAGAGAAGGGTATCGGCATGGCGGGCAAATTCGGTGAAATCCTCAGACGGAGTTTCAGGTTTGACCGCAAGCCCCGGGCTGAGACCCCTGCCTTTCAACGCTTCCATGAAACCTAGATGATCCACGTCTGCTTCAAAATGAAAAAGGACCCTTTTCAGTCCTTCGTTGCCCGCCTTATCCATAAAGGAAGCAGGATCTCTGACCATCAGGTGAAGCTCGAAAGAGAGAGACGTATTAAGCGTTCCGATTGTTTCCGGCGGAACACTTTTTGTGGGTACAAAGATTCCGTCCATGCAATCTATCTGGACATACCGCGTGAAGGTTTCCGCCTGCCTGATCTTTGAGATAAAATCATCATGTTTTTCAGCGAGTATCGACGGAACGATTTTCATTGTCAGCCTTCGGGCGGGGTTCCCGGCTTTCACAAACAAAAAAATCCGGCCTGCTTGCTTATGCGGCACCTGCCCTGTATTCAATATAGTGGAAAGGAGTGCGTTTGTCAAAGCCGGTCCCGGGAATGCCCGTTAGCGTCTAAAAAAGAAAGCGACCGGATTTGCCGGATAGGATCTTCCCGTAAAGAGGGGAATCGTCAGGGATGTTCACATGGATGCCCGAAGAACCATTATGTTTGACTCCAATAAGAG
>JBJKOV010000409.1:0-1634 GCA_046707105.1 Thermodesulfovibrionales bacterium | reverse complement strand
ACGTGGAGACGAAGATCGCCATCATCCAGAAAAAGGCGGAGATGATGGACATAAGAAGGATTCCGGGAGATGTCGTCGAGTTCCTGGCTACGAGGATAAAATCGAACGTCAGGGAGCTTGAAGGCTGTCTTATAAGGATAGCGGCGCAGGCGACGCTCTCGGGCGAGGAAATAAATATCGAAACGACGAGAAAAATTCTGAAGGACATAGTAACCGACATCGACAGGCCGGTTACTGTCGAAATGGTGCAGAAGATCGTATGCGATTTTTATCATATATCGCTGGGCGATATAAAGGCAAAGAGAAGGACGAAGGATATTTCTCTGCCCAGACAGGTTGCGATGTATCTGTGCAAACAGACGACCGGCGCTTCACTGAACGACATAGGGAAGAATTTCGGCGGCAAGGACCACGCGACGGTTATTTATGCGTGCAAGCAGATCGAGGAGAGAAGGACGAAGGACGAAACCTTCAGCAGGGTGATTGATAACCTTTTGCAGAAGATAACAACTTAAGGAGGGGCAATGAAGATAATCGTCTCGAAGGATGAAATACTGGCGAAACTGTCGAATATTCAAAATATCGTTGAGAAAAGGAATACGATGCCCATTCTGAGCCATTTTCTCTTGAATGCGCATGGGCAGGGTTCATCGATCACCGCAACTGACCTTGATACCGCGCTGAAAGAGCCTCTCCAGCTGAAAGTGGAAAAAGAAGGCAGCATCTGCATTCCTGCCAGGAAAATGTTCGAGATAGTACGGGAGGTCGAAGGCGACCTGACCTGTGAATCCGTGGACGACCAGTGGCTCAAGGTGAAGGCCGGCGCCGTCAGTTTCAGGCTCGCCTGTCTCCAGGCGAAGGAATTCCCGGCCTGGCCGGGCATGGAGGACATGGAGGAAGTGGAACTCGAATCGAAGGTGCTGGCGGAAGTGATAGAAAAGACGGTTTATGCCGCCGGTGAGAGCGACACACGGTATACACTGAACGGGCTCCTTTTTCACTTAAACCCCGGGGCCGGGATGACCGTAGTAGGAACGGACGGCCACAGGCTGGCCATAGTGCACAGGGGTACCGAAGGAAATGTGAAGGAAGAAAAGAAGCTTATAGTCCCGAGGAAGGCCGCGGTTGAGCTTAGAAAACTTATCGACAAGGCCGAGGGCAAGGTGAAGGCAGTCCTCTGCAAGAACCACGTGCTGTTCACCGTCGGAGACATGCAGTTTCTTACCAGGCTGATAGAGGGGACCTATCCCAACTACGAGCAGGTAATCCCCGTAAACAATGAAAAGATCGTGACCGTAGGGCGCGAGGCCTTCGCAAAGACGGCCCGCAGGGTATCGATCATGTCGAGGGAGCGCTCCAATGCAGTGAAGGTGGATGTTGAGGACAACCGCATCACGGTCTCATCTTCGAATCCGGACCTCGGGGAGGCCCAGGACGAAATAGCCGCCGAATATAAAGGCGAGTCGCTCTCCGTAGGGTTTAACGCGAAGTATCTCATAGATATTCTCGATGCGATGGGATCGGAGAAAGTGGTAATGGAGATGCAGGCACCGCTTAGTCCCGTTTTGATCAGGGAAGAGAAGGACAAGGATTACAGGTGCGTGATCATGCCGATGCGGATCTGACGGACTGTG
>JBJKOV010000408.1:0-24738 GCA_046707105.1 Thermodesulfovibrionales bacterium | reverse complement strand
AGTACCCCGACCTGCCTGCGTGGGGAAGCGTCATTATAGCTGCTTGTGGCTATTTCATTGCCTTCTTGTTACATATCAAAGGAGGGCGCTTTATCCAGAAACTAAGTGGTAATGACGTATTTACTGTGTGCCCCAACTGTGGCTACAGTCATATTCAGGTAGTAGATCAATGCTCTCATTGCGGATATAAAGGGGGCATGCCCGCGCAGGACCACGTAAGAGGGAGCGATGTTCCAGCAGATCTTAGAGAGGAAGTCAATGAATACAAAGCGGCAGGCTTATTGACTGAGGTGCCCGAGGACGTCCTTATTGGTTTGAAGCTTTCTCAGGATGAGCATATCCTTATGGCAATGAGAAGTCCCAATTTATTTTATTTTGTCGCCATGGAAAAGAATGAGCGAGAGATGCCAAGCTGTTGGCTTGTTGTAACCGATAAGAGGATAATCTGCCATTACGGCTTGGAGGGATGGACAGAGATAGATTTCATTCCTTATTCCGAAATAAAGGATATAAAACTTGTCAAGGGCAAGATGGTGGGGCAACTTAAAAAAGTGAATTTGTTGATAATGGATACTATTCACGGTTCATATAAGTTTCTCTTTGGCGTGTCTACAAAAAGACTTATTAGAAGAAGTATTTATTTTGAGCTAACTAATGAACCGATTTTAAGGAACATACTAAGTTGTATAGAAAGAAGAAAAAAGGAAATGGGGTTGTTTAATACCCATAATCAGTCCGGGAAGAAAGCAGATGGGTATGTCATTAGTAGGTGAATGCAGACCTGTGAAAAAATATAAATCGAGATCCGTTTGAAACAACTGACGTGAGGGGGTCATATGAAACTTATGTTAAGGGTGCTGATAGTTACCTTTTTTCTGAATGCACTTTTATGTTTCACTGCCTTTGCAGATACCAATCAGGCGATTTCTTCAGGCACTCAGTGGCTTTTGTCCCAACAGAATTCCGACGGCTCATTTGGTACAGATTCCTCTACCATTCCACTAAACACCGTTGAAACTGTTGTCACCCTGCGGATACTTTCGAAAGCGACTTCGCAAGTTGGCAGTGCAATAGACTATTTGAACAATTATGACGTAACAAATAATGACGATATTGCAAGGGTAGCCGCAATAACGTCAAATTCATCGTATATACAATCTTTGGTAACGGGCGAGAACCAGGATGGCGGCTGGGGGATATACCCGGATTTTGAGAGCGATAATCTTGATACTGTTGTAGCCATACGGGCCTTGAAGGCAGTCAATTATTCAGATCAGACCGTTTTGAATAATGTAGTCGGCTATCTCCTCTCCGCCCAAAACACTGACGGCGGCTGGGGCTACTGCAACTCTACTGATCCAGGCTGTGCCGATGGAGAAGGTGACAGCAACGTCTATATGACCGCACTCGTTTCCTCGACCCTCCAGCAGTTTGCCCAGACGACCTCAATCGCAACTGCGATCAACAAGGCAACCTCCTATCTCATCGCCCATCAGAACACGGACGGCGGATTCGGAAGCAGCCCTTCGACGGTTTATGAGACATCTACGGCATACGCTGCCCTGGTCAGCGTGATAACCGACAACACAGTCCTCGGCAACGCGATCAACTACCTTGCCTCCACCCAACTTTCGGACGGCTCATGGGATGAAGACCCATACTCGACGGCACTGGCCCTGCGGGCTCTTTACTACTCGGAGAACAAACCTACCCCGCCGCCTTCCCCAACAGCAGGAACGGTCACCGGCACGGTAATCGACGCATCGACAAACCAGCCGCTCTCCGGAGCAACGGTAGTCGTCGGTCAGACGTCGGCGGAGACATCAGATGCAGGTGAGTTCACAATCTCTAACGTCGATTCCGGAAGCCAGGTAATGAGCGTTGGTCTTGGCGGATATGTCACATCCACGTCTACGATAAACGTAACCGCAGGCTCGATAACAAACGTGAGCGCCATACCGCTTTCTTCCAATCCCACAGCAGGGATAATCAAAGGCACGGTAACAGACGGGGTAACAGGCCAGCCGCTTTCAGGCGCATCCGTAACAGTGACAGGCTCTTATAGTGGAAGCATGGTAACCGGTACTGACGGTGGCTTCACGATCTCAAACGTCACGCCTGGGACGATTACCATAACAGCCTCCCTTTCGGGCTACTATAGCGTTTCAGGCACGGGAGCGGTTTCCGCCGGCGGGGTCTTGATGTTTAGCCCCAAACTCAGTACAACCCCTGCGACAGTTACCACTGGCATACTGACCGGACATGTCTTTGACAGCGTCACAAAGAAACCCATCCAGGGCGCGATCATTACGCTTGCAGGAAGCGGATCGACGAATGCCAACACTCAGGGCTCATTCCTCATTGAGGGAGTCACGCCCGGTACATATAATGTGAGTATAACAGCATCGGGTTATGCAAGCCAAAGCGGTTCGGTAATGATAATGGCCGGGGTGACCGTTGACGAGGGGGCTGTCTACCTTGTTCCCACGCCCCAGGCCACCACCGTAAGCGGTAAGGTCACGGACTCAGCCACTGGCCAGGCTATAGGGAACGCCGATGCGGCCATAGCCGGGACGGGACTGTCCGCAAAGACCGATGCGACAGGGTCTTATACCATTGGGGGCATCACTCTTCACAACTTCACCCTCAATGTTTCAAACGCCGGCTATGTAACGTCAACCACGTCTATGACCACTTCGACCTTCGGCAGCTATGAATTGAACATTGCGCTGGATCCCATCAAGCCTGCAGCAATAGAGGGGACAGTAGTAGACGCAGCAACGAACCTGGCCATGGCTGGTGTGAGCGTGACGCTGCAGGATCAGGATGGCATGAGTACCACTACAGATATCGCCGGAGATTTCACGCTTTGGAACATACCAGTGGGACAGTATCGTTTATACTTTTCTTTACCTGGATATCCGATGGTGACAATTCCTGTGAGTATAAACTCTGGCGAGGCCTTGGATCTGGGTAGCGTGCTCATGTCCAAAAGCGAAATCCATACCATCCCTGATACGGCATACGATTTGAGAGGAAAATTCGGTCTGAATCCCGCAAACTTCAACATCCACAATATTGTTTATGACTATAAGAACAATGATATGTATGTTACAACAGCAGAAACATTCGGTTGCGGGTGGTTTCTGCTAATGCGTTATGATATCGACACCGACACCGGTATTGGGAATCTAAACAATTGTTTCAACCCTTGTTGGTATGGTAATTGTGGGTCATTCTCACTCGCATATGACAATGATAGTGACACCCTTTATATCGGTGGAAGAGGTACTTGGTGGGGAGGGCTTCATTCTTATTCTATCGACACCGGCGTATTCAAACGCGCAATAACTGGAGGGAGTCTATCGGGCAATATGCCGTGGTCGATGGTATACGATCCGGTAGCCCACTCCGTATATTGGGGGGGGGCTACGTGGGACTCCGCAGGAGGAGATTTCTTCAGATATAATACTTCTAATGGAACATCAAATAATCTTACCGGCAAAGTTCCAAGAGTCTCTGGCGGAAATGACCTTTACCAAGCGCTCTATGACCCTGTCAACCACGTTGTTTATATAGGAGGCAACACAGGAAAGTTTGCGCGGTATAATACACCTCAGTATATTGCGGGAACACATCCAGCCTATCCTGCGCCCGACACGGGCTACCTCATAAATCTCTCGTCGATCTCGTGGGGAACCAGCTCCATTTATTCACTTTCCTATGATCCCGATAGCCAAGCTATATATATTGGCGGAGCAAGTGGAAAGTTTGCACGGTGGCAGCCGGATGGCCATGGCGGCTTTACACTATCGGACCTCACGCCGATGATCAGCGAGATCGTGGGGAGTTCTTCAATATCTGCATTGTTGGTCGCTAACGGTGACGTGTATATCGGAGATTCTTCAGGACAGTTTGTCAGGTATGACATAGCTGCCCAAGGAGCAGAGGATCTTACAGACAGGATATCCTCTTTTTGGGGGACTCAAGGAATATCGACATTGGCATTCGATAGTTTAGATACAGCTGTTTTCTTGGGCGGTCCTGGCGGAAGGTTCGCGCGATACAATATTCCCATCATAACAGCTACGATGGACCTGTCGATCGATAAGACTGAATATCCTGCTGATTCAGACGTAAACATCACAGCAACGCTAACCAATATCAGCCGGGGAGTCAGGAGTTATTCAGTGGCGTGGCAGATTGAGGATGCAGACGGAACGACAGTAGGAGAACTGCCCGGCACATCAACGATACTGGAGCCAGGTGAAACTAAAAGCCTTAACGCTACTTGGAATACTGGGACGACAGCGCCTGCAGGCTATAGGGTTCATGCTGTTCTTACTGGGAGCAAAAAGACTATAGCCGACCGTGAGGTCACTTTCAATATAATCCCCGACAAGAGAATCAATACCGAGGTAAATGCGAATAAAACTTCCTACAAAGCAAACGAACAAGTTGAAATCACAGGTACCGTCCATAGCGAAAGCCTCAATTTCACCTTCAGTAATCTCACTGCTCAGGTTATCATCAATGACAGCCGCGGCAGCGAAGTCAATTCTGACACACGGAATATTCCCATGCTTACTCCTGGAGAAACAACCCAATTGTCGACCTACTGGAACACCTCATCGAATCCGGCCGGCCCGTATACCGTTACGCTGAGGGTACTTGACAGCTCAACCGTTTTGAGTACTTCCACTGCAACCTTCCAGATCCTCGATACTGCCCAGACAGGTTCGGGCCTTGTCGGCACGCTTACCGCTTCACCCAACCCCGTCTATCAGGGCAATAATGAGACCTTCAGCTACAGTGTCACCAACAGCGGCAATGAAGACCTGCCCTCCCTCGATGAGACGATCCTCATAGTCGATCCCGACACACAGGAGGTAAAGAAGACCATCGACATGCAGCAGCCTGCGTCCATGGGGGTAACAATCTCGGGAGTACATACAGAGTCTACAGCAGGGCTTTCCGCCAAGACATACCTTGCAATCATGCAGGCAAAGACCCCTGAGATGCAGGCGCCAAAGACACTGGCAAGCGCCCCCTTCGTCGTAAAGGCCGGTCTGGAAGTCACAAAACCGAGCTACGACATATCGAGAGTCCTTGTCTGGCTAGACTACCAGTGGCAGTCAGGGCAGAACTGCCCCGACAGGGCGCTCATCGAACAGGCGCTGAATGAAGCTGGGGTCTCCTATCATATCGTGCTGGACAAAGCCGACTTTCAGACAGAGTTGAGGAACCCCTATTACACCGACTTTCTCATCCTCGGGACCCAGAATCCCATAGAGGACCATTCCTCGGAGGAGCTCAGGGAGCAAGTCTACTCCGGCAAGGGACTGATATCGGCTCTCTTTGAAAGAGAGAACCTCGATGGGGATGTCTTTGGCATGAGCTTCTCGGGAGATCTTTCCGGCAGGGATTATCCTGTCGAACTATCGGAAAGTAACATTGCTACGGCGGGATCCTTCCAGTCATCAGGAAGGGCACTCAAAGTTGATGCGCTTGATCCGGCCTCCGTCTTAGGCTGGACCGTGGATGCTACGAAGAAGGGGATAGACAAGTATCCGGGGATAATAGAGCGGCAATACGGAGAAGGGAAGGTCCTTTACTACGCCTTCGACCTCGGCCTGAGCACCGGAAACTATACTTCTTTTGCAGACCTCCTCATGAACTCACTGATCTATGTCCATAGGCCAGTAGACCAGACATTTCTGCCCGGCCAGTTCGTCCCTGTCGAGATAAACGTCAAGAGCCTCGGGGGCGCCTTTGACCTCAGGATAACGGAGCAATATCCGCAGGAGCTTAGACTCTACGATCCACTGGCAGAACAGTGGATAACGGATAACCCCTGGGAGACAGACGCCCACATCGGACCTGATGAGACGGAGACAGTCCTCTACTATGCTCTGACGCCTGATGAGACGGGCACTTTCACCACTCAGACGGAAGTGGGGTATATGGACAGCGGCTCTTATACCTCCTACAAGAGCCTCAGCACCGACATCGTGGTCGACAAAGATGTCGCAACGGTGACAGGAGATATTTTGGGGGCGCTGAATGCCCTTTCCGTGTCGGGACAGGACAAGGCCAAAGCGAACAAGGCGATCAGGGATATAGTGAATGTTCAAACAAGAACAGTGGGGACGGCCAATGATATAGAGATGAACATATCGGACCTTCTGGACGCTGTTGATTCCCTGCAATTCATCACAAGCACCGACACCTCGGACATCAGGCTCATGATCGATTCCCTCATCGAGACTTGGGAGGAGAGGGCCTACTACCATCCATAGTAGGTAAAGGCAAACGAGACTTGATGACTCCGAGCATTGATGCCGGTTGTAAGAAACGATGTCATCATTTCGTCGCACGTTTAATTCGGGAGAAAACTATCGAGTAGACGATAGATCTCGGGGCGAGGTGTGCAACGGATGGACTGAGCAAAACCAACGTAGTCACGGCATGCGTTTGTTTCGAACGGGAATTGTTATCTTGTCAGCAAGCTTGTTTTGAGAACGCGTCGGTGTAACAAAAAAGGGGACGGCGCAAGATGCAAGAAAAAACGAGGATGCCAAACTTGTTTGCAACTGCAGTCTGGTGCCTTGCCACGCCTTGCAACTTCGCGCCTCAACAGTCGGACGCTCCGGAATGTCAGGAATGATGGGTTAACGCAAAGAAATAGCGGAGATCATTTCTTGATCTCACTCTCTCTGTGCTGGTAATAGGCATTCCGTAGAGAGACGTAGGGATCAAGAGCGGATTCCTTCAGGTCCTCGTAATCGCCGATATGAAGGGACGTGTAGTTGACCGTCTCGTATGCATGGATACCGACGGCGTCCCACCAAAAGGGGGTAACATAGTTTTCAGGATTGAGAAAACCGTCTCCCACCAGGCCGACCGTGTCCCGCAGAGAAGAGGGGCCGAGTATGGGCCACACAATGTAAAACCCGCTGCCTATTCCATATGATCCAAAGGTCTGCCCGAGGTCCTCATTACTGCCCTGTGCGTTGGGGTTGTCCTTGAGAACGTCAAACAGGCCTCCTATCCCCCCTGTGCTGTTTACCACAAACCTTCCGACCTCTTTGGCCGCACTGTGAAATTTCAACTGAAGGATGCAGTTGGCAAAGCGGATCGGCGTTGTGATATTGTGGAAAAAATTCCTGACCCTCACGCGCCCCCATTCGGGAACGACCTTGCCATATCCCTGTGACACGGGCTTCAGAAGCCAGAAGTAGAACCTGTCGTTGAAGGTATACATGGCACGGTTCCATGGTTGAAGGGGATCAGCTATCTCCTTCTCTTCCGCTACTTCTCCCTCTCCAATCTTATCTACAGGTACAGGCGTCACAACCTCGCTTGCAACGACCACTCTCTCGGCTGCAGCATTCCCTTTCGCGTCGTCAGCGGATTGCCCGCCTGCCTGAGAACGCACAGGAACAAAAATCAAGACTGTAAGAATCAGACAAAATAGCACTTGCCTTCTTATTGCCATTTGCTTTTCCGCCTTTTTTGTCGGATTATGATATCCCTTTTTCATATTGTACGTGATTGCACGAAAAAGTCCACCGGATGTTTTCATAAGTGATGGGAAACCTTAATTGCCTCCGTGGAGACAGGCTCGACCTGTCGCCGTTCCTAATACTTCATTATTTCGTCTATGGACCTCTTAATCCTGTCCACGGTGGGCATGTAATAGTCCTCAAGCTTGGGAAGTGGAATGACGGCGTCATAGCCGGTGACCCTCATTATCGGAGCCTTGAGGTAGAGTATCGCCTCTTCGGCGAGAGATGCCGAAATCTCCGCGCCCACTCCGCACGTCTTTGGTGCCTCATGAACGATGACGACCCTGCCGGTCTTTTTCGCGGATTTGTAAAGGGTTTCTTCGTCGAAGGGGCTCAGCGTCATAAGGTCGATCACCTCGACATCCGTGCCTTCTGCGGCCTTAAGGCAACGGTGGAGCATGCTTCCCCATGCGACGAGTGTAACCTCTTTTCCCTCCTTCGCGATCCTGGCCTTTCCGAGAGGTATAGTGTACTCTTCGTCAGGAACATCCTCTTTTATCTGCCTGTAGACCCTCGTCGATTCGAGAAAAATGACAGGGTCGGGGTCCCTTATGGCGGATATCAACAGCCCCTTAGCCGTAGATGGAGTGGACGGAACTACAACCTTGATCCCCGGCATGTGACAGAAGAGTGCCTCGGTGCTTTCGGAGTGGATCTCGGGAGCCTTGATCCCGGCGCCGTAAGGTGTCCTCACAACCAGCGGGCAGGTGTACCGTCCCCTAGAACGGGACCGAAGCCTGGCCGCGTGAGAAAATATCTGGTCGAGGGCGGGGTAGATGAAGCCCATAAACTGTATTTCAGCCACGGGTCTTAATCCATAGGCGGCCATGCCTATGGCGGTACCCACGATGCCCGACTCGGAAAGAGGCGTGTCCATAACTCTTTCTGGACCGAACTGATCCAGAAGACCCTCGGACACGCGGAAGACACCTCCATCCCTGCCGACATCTTCGCCCATCAAAATTACTCTGTCGTCCCTCTGCATCTCCTCTTTTAAGGCGAGGTTTATCGCCTGCACCATATTCAGTTTCGGCATCTCAGAAATCCCTCATCTCTTTTTTCTGTCTCGGCGTCGTTTTTTCATAGGTGAATGTAATCATGTCCGCGGGGTGCGGTGGTTCCACCGCTTCTGCTGTCTTTACGGCCTCGTCCACTGTCTTCTTCGCCTCATCCTCAACCTGTTTTCTGTACTCATCGGTCAACATTCCCTTCTTCTCCATATACAACTCCAGCCTGAGAATCGGGTCTTTCGCCTTCCAGTTCTCTATTTCCTCTTTCTTGCGATATCTCGACGCGTCATCTGCCGTGGTATGGTCGGACATCCGGTAGGTATAACATTCTATCAGCGTAGGTCCTCCGCCGTTTTTTGCCTTATCGACGGCATCCTTTGTCGCTTTATATACGGCGAACACGTCGTTGCCGTCCACCTGGATACCCTCAAAACCATAGGCGACCGCCTTCTGTGCAATGGTCCTGGCTGCAGTCTGCCTGTCACGGGGGACCGATATGGCCCACTGGTTGTTCTGACAAATGAAGACCGCGGGTGCCTGGAAAACGCCGGCGAAATTCAGCGCCTCGTGGAAATCGCCTTCGGATGTACCCCCGTCTCCGAAATACGCCAGTGCGGCGACTTTGTCTTTCCTGTACTTCGCGGCCATGGCGAGTCCTGACGCATGAGGAATATGCGTTCCCACGGGGATACTGACGGGAAAAATGTTCAGATCGTCGGGAGTCTTCAGCCCTCTTTCATCGCCGGACCAATACTGAAAAAGCATGTACGGCGGATATCCCCGGGTAATGTAGACGCCCATTTCCCTGAAGGAGGGGAAGGCCCAGTCGGACTTTTCGAGGGCGAACGCGCTGCCGACCTGAGAAGCTTCCTGTCCCAGCATCGAAGCATAGGTGCCTATCCTGCCCTCCCTCTGAAGGTTCAGTGCAGTGTGGTCAAAGATCCTGCAGAGGACCAGCAGGGCATGGATTTTCTTTGTCTGCTCTTCCGAGAGCGTGGGCATCAGCGCTTCGTCCGCCTCACCTCTTTCGTTCAGAATGGAGAGACGCGTGATGTTACATGATTCAATAGTTTCTTCAGGCATGTATTCCACCTTTTTTTATTGGGCTGCCGGGCGTCAACTGCGCCCGGCCCTCCGACATGAAAATGTTATCACAAATTCTATTTAGATTCTACCGTGCAGGCGCATAAATTCCTGATACGCGGTCGTTTTTTACATATCTCAGGAGTAAAGGCTTTCGGGCTCGCCATAACATTATTTGCAAACATCAGACGCGGGTTTGCGGGACGAGACGAAGGTTGGAACTCTGCAATTCCTAAATATTTGTTCTGAGGTTTTCCCATATTATACTGTACGCAGAAAGGGCTGATTACCGGCGTAATATGCTATCAAGAACAATGCCTGCCGACTCTTGAACCGCATCTCATCTACTACCGGGCACGCGAACGTTTCATGGCCATATCGAGGCCTTTGGTCGTCATCTAGGCGCGGGTTCTGTTTTCACCGCAACGAATTCTGTCCCAATTTTGATGAGCCCAGTCGAGCAAAACTCCGGCGCCCATTAAGACTGCAACCGGCGGGAAAAGATATATGCGCTCGCCGTAGCGAATTCCATTAGGATTCTTCGAAGCCCCCTGCGCTTGCCCTTCAAGCAGTACGCCGACATTAAACGTCGTATCAGGTATGATTGTCTCTCCACGAAGCTGAGTTGCCGGAACCCATTGAATTAATTGACGGGAGGTTTCTTCTTCGATTTCGCAGTGTTCCAATTCCGCAAGTAATTTGCTCAGATCATGTGAAACCTTCTCTATTTCGTCAGCCGGCCTGCCCGCTTTTTCAAGCAAGGCCTTCAATATAATTTCGCAGGAAAGAAGGCCCAAATAAAGAATGGAGCGACCGGCATCTTCCGAATTCTCACCACGGTCAACTATGCCCTTAGCGGCATCAATCAATCTCTCGCCAAATTCTATGCTGTTTCGGTCCATTCAATTTCCCCCCTCCGGAATATTATCAGTTGCATTGCCTGCCTGACCGTATCGTCGATTACCGTATCATACCAGGCTTATGCGTGGTTTCTCAGCATCAGTTCGAGCGGATGAGGGTTCAGATAATACTGTCGCCCGAGATATGGCACATCGAATATCCGCACATAATGGCTGAGAAGCGTTACAGGGACGATCAGAGGAATAAGCCCTTTCCGGTAATTGCCTATGATTTCAAGAAGCTCATCTTTTTCGCGGGCCGAGATACTCTTCTTGAAATATCCCATTATGTGATGAAGGACATTCGTGTTTTTTGCAGGCGTAGAAATAAGACGAAGCCCTTCCATCAGCGCGGCAATATAGGTTGACCGCAGGTCCTTTAGGGACCGTTCCTTGACATGGGCCACAAGCAGCCCCAGCGACCGGTAATGCACCGGACTGTGCGAAAGGATGAGCAGTTTGTGGTCCGAATGGAAGGTCACGAGGCTGCCGGCAGTCAGGCCTTTTTCGATAACTTCGCGCCACCGCCTGAAAACGAAGACCCTCTCAATAAAATATTCCCTCAGGACAGGATCATTAAGCCTCTCATCGTCTTCGGCCGGCAGGATAGGAAACCTTTCGATAAAGGCCTTTCCAAAAATGCCCGCTCCTTTGTGTGAGGGAACTCCGGCGGGCGTATATATCTTCACATCCCGGATACCGGAACTGGGGGACCGGCTTTTAAAGACGAATCCGCAGAGGCCGGCTTCCTCCAACTCCGAAAGTTTTCTCTCTGACCATCTGGTTAAGCGGCTGGTGTGGTCCGCGCCCGTGCGAATCGTCACGAGGCGCGGTGCGCCAGGGCTTCCTACGAGCCGCATGGCCTCCCTGGGGACCGGCAGTCCGCTTTCGACTTCCGGGCATACTGCCACCCATTCCACGAACTTCCCGAGCGTATCCAGAAGGAAATGGTTGAGTTTATGGCCGCCGTCGTAGCGGACCCTTTGCCCCAAAAGGCAGGAGCTGATACCTAATTTTATCTTTTCCGGCATGTCATGCCTCTGCCGCCATCTTCAGGCCCAGCGTCCGATTGCGCGCAATGAGTCTTATTTTAATACCTTGTCTGTAAAGTTCAGAAATCAGTCTTCTGCCTATGAATCCGGTTTGGCGGCAGGCCGCGCCGCCTCGCAGGGTGGTTGTTAAAATGACGGCTGAAAACACGGTCCTTATTATACCAGAACCCCTCTGTAAGGTATCTTCCGGAATTGAAACAGCAATATTGGTTGGCGTATTTGTTTGCTTTCCTGAGCTTGGGACCCATTACATGGCCAAAATGCCTTTTTAGGATTATACTTTATGAAAAATCAAATGGCGTTCGAAAGAGGCGATCCATGACGAACATAAAGGCCAACCTAATTGAAACGGTGTCCCATCTCTCGGAGAAAATAGGCCAGAGAAGCTATCTTGACACCGGGAAGCTCAACGAAGCTGCCGATTATATCGAGGGAAAATTTGTCTCATGCGGCTGTCCGGTAGCGAGACAGCCCTTTACATTCGGGGGCAACACATATTACAACCTGAGCATTACTGTGCCCGGAACCGGGGACAGGGACGAAGGTATCCTCGTTATCGGTGCACATTACGACACGGTCTCCGACACACCCGGCGCCGATGACAACGCCAGCGGTGTTGCCGGGCTCCTGGAGCTGGCGAGGCTCGCTTCACTGGCACCTCTCCGGAGGACTGCCCGCTTTGTCGCCTTCTGTCTGGAGGAACCGCCCGCCTTTATGACGAGCAGGATGGGAAGCCATTTTTATGCTCAAAGTCTGTTTCCGGAAGGTGCAGTGGTTTACGGCATGATATCCCTTGAAATGCTGGGATATTACTGTGAAGACGAAGGTTGCCAGTATTACCCCTCTTCGGTATTCAAGCTCTTTTATCCGAAGAAGGGCGACTTCATTGCATTTGTCGGGAACATATCCTCACGCAGGTTTACTCATTCGGTGAAAGATGCTTTCAAGGCGGTATCTTCGCTGCGCGTGGAGTCCCTGAGCGGCATTTCACTGATCCCGGGCGTCGACTTTTCAGACCACCGGAGCTTCTGGAAGTTTAATTATCCGGCCTTTATGGTGACCGATACCGCTTTTTACCGCAATCCGAACTATCATGATCCCGGAGATACGGCCGAAACGCTGGATTACGAAAAAATGGCCGAACTGGTGACGGGGTTGTATAAAGCTCTTCGCGAAATATGATGCGGTGAAAGAAGCGCCCTCGATTGCATTCCGGCGTCCCGTCCTGACCCCGTCCTCCTTTTGCAAAATTGACGCAGACCCTATGGTTCCCATAGTGCCGGAGGGAGTGTTATGAATTCCTTAAGTGTTTTGATAAGATGTCTTTAAGAACTCTTATTGTCTCGCTGGCGGGGATTACATTATTAAGCAGTCCTGGTGACCGTAATGGCCATTAAAAAGAAATCTGGGAAAAGTGATGTGAAGAGCGTACGAACCGAAAGGAGGAAAACGCCCGACGAGGCTGCCCTCCTGTATCACGCCATCTTCGAGCATTCCCCCTACGGGATCTTGCTTATAGACACTGACGGCACCATTATTGAGTTCAATAGAACGGCCCACCTCGACCTCGGCTACTCAAGGAAGGAGTTTGCGGGGCTTCGTTTGACGGACATCGACCCGTTCCAGAGTCCCGGACAAATCAAGGTCAGTATCAGGAAAGTGTTAAAGGAAGGCATGGCTGAATTTGAGGTGCGGCACATTACCAAGACAGGCGACATCCGGAATGTTCAGGTGATCACCAAGGCGACGGAGCTATGGGGGCGGAAGGTGTTTCAGGCTATCTGGCAGGATATCACCGAACGCAAGAGAGCGGAGGAAGAAATAAAGAATTACCGATCGCACCTGGAAGAGTTGATCGAGGAGCGCACGGCGGCATTGAAGGAGATAAATGAGAAGCTCCAGAAGTATATTGCCGAGCGCAAAAAAGCTGAGAAGGCGATAATTGAGAGCGAGAAGCGCTACCGTTTGCTTTTTGAGAGCGCAGGAGACGCCATCTTCGTCCTTGAGGCGGAGGGCAGGAAAGCCGGCAGAATTGTGGACGCCAACCCGGCCGCCGCTGAAATGCACGGATATTCTGTTGAGGAACTGCTGTCCCGCAGGATCGGCGATCTCGACGACCCCGACGCGGCCCAAAAGGTCCGGTCCAGGATTCGCCGGATGTTGAAAGGTGAATGGATAAAGGAGGAGATTAACCACCGTAAGAAGGATGGTACTATCTTTCCGGTTGAGATCAATGCGGGCCTGCTGGAGCTCGGGAATCATAAATACGTGCTCGCTTTTGACAGAGACATTACGAAGAGAAAGCTTGCCGAGCAGGAGAAGGAAAACCTTATTGCCGAACTTCGGAAGGCGCTGGAGAAGATCAAGACACTTAGGGGTTTGCTGCCCATGTGCGCCTGGTGCAAGAAAATTCGTGACGACCAGGGCTACTGGAAGAAAGTCGAAGACTATGTGAAAGAGCATTCAGATGCCACATTTACACACGGCATATGTCCGGAATGTCTGAAAAAGGTGAGTCCCGAGACATACGACGAGAAGTTTCAGAAGCGCCGCAGGAAAAAGGGGCCGCCGGCTTGACCTGGGTATGCGGATCGCTGAAGGACCGAGCCTTTCCAATCAGTGGTGTTCCCAAAAGCATCCTGTAATGCCCGCACTCGCCCGGCAATCCGGGTAAAAGAACTGTGATATACTCAGGGTTATGAACTTTTCCGGTAAGTTCAGATACTGGATTCCAGCGTTACTGTGGATGTGTGTCATCTTCTGGATGTCCACGGGTACATTCGCTTCCGAGGAAACATCGAAGATCGTTGAGCCGGTGATTCGGTTCCTGTTGCCGCAGATACCGGACAGCAAGGTAGATATGATCCATGGCCTGATCCGAAAATGCGGCCACCTCAGCGAGTACTTTGTTTTGGGACTCCTGCTTTTTCGGGCGCTTGGGAAGGGAAAGACTGCGTTGCCGGCGGGAAGGGTGGTGCTATACTCGGTTATAATCATCGCCTTATATGCGGCAAGCGACGAGTTTCACCAGACGTTTGTCTACGACAGGACTCCCTCGGTTGTCGATGTCGGGATCGATACGGTTGGGGGAATCCTGGGCCAGCTCTGGCTTCTGGTACGGTCGCGCCGCCCCCGGAGAGGAGATTGACCGCGCTGGCGGCTGCCCCGTGAGTCATGTTCGCGCGCCTGCGTAGAACCAATAATTAAAGAACAGGCTGCCTTTGGTCCGTCCCCCTGCCCCATGGTATAATCCGGCATGCGTTTCATAGCCGACCTCCACGTCCATTCAAGATATTCACGCGCGACCAGCAGGGACATGTCCACCGGGAGTATCTGGCGGTGGTCTCAGTTAAAGGGCATTGCCGTGGTGGGCACGGGCGACTTTACACACCCTGCCTGGATAAAGGAACTTGAGGAAAGACTGGAGCCGGCGGACAACGGCCTGCTTGTACTGAAAAAAGAGTATGAAGCCGGTGATGTCCCCGGTTCTTGCACGGCCGATGTCTTCTTTCTCCCTTCTGTAGAAATAAGCTGTATCTACAAGAAAGGCGGGAGGACCCGGAAGGTACATAACCTTGTCTTCGCCCCGGACCTTTCAACTGCGGCACGGATAAATAAAAGCCTTGCTCAAGTGGGAAATCTTAATTCCGACGGACGGCCCATACTCGGACTGGACTCAAAGGATCTTCTGAAGATAGTCCTCGATTCTTCTCCCCGCGCAGTGCTCGTGCCGGCGCATGCCTGGACTCCCCATTTCTCTGTCTTTGGCTCTGCCTCCGGTTTTGATTCTCTCGAAGAGTGTTTCGATGAATTGACCCCTCATATCCATGCCATAGAGACCGGTCTGTCGTCGGATCCGGCGATGAACCGGCGCCTATCGGCCCTGGACGGGATAAACCTGATATCCAATTCGGATGCCCATTCTCCTGCCAAGCTGGGGAGGGAGGCCAATATCTTCGATACGGACATTTCCTATGACGCAATCATGAGGGGTATTGCGACAGGGGAAGGTCTCAGTGGTACGATTGAATTTTTCCCCGCAGAGGGCAAGTACCATCACGACGGTCACAGGGCATGCGGTGTCTGCCTGTCGCCGCAGGAGACCGTGAGCCGCAATTATCTCTGTCCAGTCTGCGGAAGGAAACTGACGGTGGGAGTGATGCACAGGGTGGAGAAGCTTGCGGACCGGGTGGAAGAGGCCAATCCCGCGGACTTGGAATTCTACCGGTTAATGGTCCCGCTTCGGGAGATTATTGCCGAGGTGCGTAAGAGGGGGGTCAACAGCAAGACGGTGAATAAAGAATATATGAGCCTGCTTGAAGCACTCGGAAACGAATTCGGAATACTTATGGACCTTCCGGCGGCAGAGATAGCAGTGGCCGGATTCCCTGACATCGCAGATGCGGTTGCGAAGATGAGGGCCGGTGAGATAAATGTTTCGCCCGGTTTTGACGGTGAATACGGGAAGATAAAGATCTTCGGAAAGTCCGGAAAAAGATAGGTCAAAGCCAGGAGATGTTGCTCTAGAGGATATTCGCAGTCTGGTAAAAAGTTCTTATCGTCTGTCGTTTTCTGTCATTCCGGCTTGTCCGGAATCCTTCCCATGGCTTTACAGAAAGAAGGATTCCCGACGCGCTCCAATTGCGGGAATGACAGTCCGTTCAGCGAACTAGGCAATTCATAGCAGAATCTGTTTGTGATTTCTATTGCCACTGGAAGGCGGACAAAACATCGTCTCTCAGGATCTCTTCTTTGCGCCCCTGGGCCGCGATCTCGCCGTGGTCGAGGACCATGACGTGACTGATAGAGGAGATAATCTCGTCCCTGCGATGGGTGACGAGTATCACTCTGACCTTGTCCTGTGATATTTTATCGAGGAACTGCTCAAAGTCTTTTTTCGACGACGAGTCGAGGCCGCTGAACGGTTCGTCCAGCAGGAGCAAGACCGGGTCCTTTACCAGCGCCCTTGTTATAAGGACCTTTCTGAATTCCCCGTAAGACATACTGTCTACCGGCCTGGGCCCCAGTTTCTCGATGCCGAGGAATTGCATCAATTCCCGCGAAAGTCTTCTCTGCCTTTCAGTCACCCGCCTATACAGTCCTATGCTCGAAAAAAAACCTGAAACAACCACCTCTTCGCCGGTCATATTTTCGTCGTATTCCGCCTGCAGCTCAGGCGAGATGTATCCGATCTTCTTTCTCAGGTCCCATATGCTCTGGCGGCCTCTTTCGCCGAACCTCCGGATTTCCCCGCCGGAAGCAGGACGTCGGTCACCGGAAATAAGCCTCAGGAATGTCGATTTTCCGGCCCCGTTTTTTCCCAGAAGCGCCCAGTTCTCTCCGGCCTTCATCTCCCAGTCGATGCCCCGCAGAATATTCTTATCGTCCATGTAAACGCTCACCTTTCTCATCTTTATTATGGAGCGCTTTTCCCCCGACGGTTCTTTTTTTGCCCCTGAAGGAACTGCCACGCCCCGCCTGAGCGTCGAGGCGGTCATCGGGGGCCCCAGGACCTCCCTCAGATTATCCGCCGTAAGGATACGGTCTCTCCGGCCCTGCCTGAAAATCCTGCCTTCTTTCAGAAGCACGGCATGGGTTATAAGGGGGCGGAGATCGGACATCCGATGGGTTGCCATGACAAGCTGGGTGTTGACATACATCGCTTTTTCCAGCAGGCCAAATAGCTGTTTCCGCGCATGGTGGTCAAGCCCGCTGAAGACCTCGTCCATCAAGAGGACCCTGGGACGAGAAGCCAGCGCCCTGGCAATGAGGAGTTTCCGTGCCTCACCGCGCGACATCGTGAGAATACTCCTTTTTCTCAACCCTTCGAGGTCCAGGATGGAGATGAGATGTCCTGCCGCCCTAACCATGAAAGGGGCCGGTTTTTCCTGAAGCCAGACGCTGTCGAAGAAGCCCGTGAGAACCACCTCCTCCCCGGGAATATCGATGCCGTTTCTGATGTATCTGTCCTGAAGTTCGGGGTCGACAAGGCCGATAAGCTTCTTGATGCCGAGCGGGGTTTCCTGGCATTCGTCTTCAAGGCAATATATTCTATTCGCTGCTTTTGCCGGTTCGGGCCAGAGGTCGCCGCGTATCAGTTTCAGAAGGGTAGACTTGCCGGAACCGTTCGCTCCGATGACCGCCCAGTTTTCACCCGGCCGCAGCTGCCAGGAAATGCCGCGAAGGACCTTCCCGCCTTCTCTGGAAACGTCGGCGTTCATGATCGAAATCAGATAATCTGCGGTCTGCTCTGTCATAGCTGGACGTGAAATATCAAATGTGTGCAAAAGGACATCAGGTTTTCAAACAAGAGCATCCCAGGCGATCGGAGGTTAAAGTTCTGCCACCTCAAGCAGGATGATGCTTACATTGTCTGTGGCCCCGGCATCGAGGGTTCTCCGGAAGAGGCACTCCGCGCTTTCTCTGATCCCCCTATTTCCGAAACATTCCGCCATGCTGCTTTTGCTCAGACTTTCCCACAGACCATCGCTGCACAAGAGAAACCTTTGACCTTTCTTTATTTTTATCTCTTCGAGGGAGTAGCGCGGCAGATCGGTCTTTAAATCTCCCATGATCGCCGAGGTGATGATATTTTTCTGCGGATGAGTCCTCATCTCCTCTTCAGTAATTGTCCCGCTGTCTACGAGTTCCTGGACGAGAGAGTGGTCCTTCGTGATCCTTTTTGGCAAGTCGTCCGCTTCATATACCCTGCTGTCCCCGCAGTTCAGGAGGAACGCTTTTCCGCAGGAGAAAAAAATCCCGGCGACGGTTGTGCCCAGTCCGAAACTGCCCTGGTCTTTTTCCGCCAGACGGTTTAGTCCTTCTTTGGCCAGCCGAATAAGGTTCCCGATATGTTCCGCCTTGTCCACACCCCCGTATCCTTCTCTGAAAACAGCGAGGACCGTACTGCTGGCCGCCTCACCTTTTGCATGACCGCCCATGCCGTCGGCTACCATATAAACCAGCCTGTCCCCCCGGGACCTTAAGGACTCCACTCCCCTCATGCTGCCCATGACTACCAGCGTTCCGTTCAGCAGGAGGCTGTCCTCATTGTTTCTTCTCACCTTGCCGGCGCTTGACACATAACAGGCGTTTATCAGCATTTGTCCCCGAGAAGGCATTTCAGCCGTAAATCAACACGAATGGGCACGGATTCCTGAGAGTTCTTAATATCTTTCAGCATTGCCCAAAAATGCGACGTCTGAAAGGAAGTTTGTTCCGACTGACCAAAGGACCGGCATCCGGTGCGAACGTGACAACCCTCACTCGGGATTCAGAGATTCCTTCAGCGCTTTGCCGACCTTGAAATACAGGACCTTCTTGCCGGGGACATCGACGCTCTCGCCGGTTTTTGGGTTCCTGGCTTTTCTGGGGTTTCTGGTCTTGAGCCGGAAATTGCCGAAACCCCTTATCTCTATCTTTTCCCCTTTCAGCAGAGCTTTCTTGATACTGTCGAAAACAGTATCGACCACGATCTCAGTCTGATTCCTTGTGAGACCTTCTACCCTTTTCGAGACTTTTTCGATAAGAACCGATTTTGTCATAAGTCCTCCTTAAGGTGAATAGAGATATTTCATCTGGGCGGTTGGAAACACATCAGTGAGTTCCTTGGGGAATTTTCCGCTGAGGATATCGAAAACAGAAAACTTGGTCTTCTCCTCGACCACCTGGGGCTCGCCGGAGATACCGGCAAGTCTGGCCGCTGTTCTGATCGAGTCATCAAGTGTGCCCAGTTGGTCGACAAGGCCGTTTTCCAACGCCTGCTCTCCCGTGAATATGCGTCCGTCGGCGATCTTCCTGACATCCTCGATCTTCATCTTACGTCCTTTGGCGACCGCCCTTATAAACTGTTCGTGGACATTGTCCATCACATCCTGCAGTATCTTTCTCTCTTCCGGTTTCATGGTGCGGAAGGGCGTTCCCATGTCCTTGTTCTTTCCGCTTTTGATTATCTCGGTCTTGAGGCCGATCTTGTTCATAAGGCCCTCGACGTTAGGCAGCTCCATTATGACGCCTATGGAGCCGGTGAGGGTCCCGGGATCGGCTATAATGCGCGTAGCGGCAGAGGCTATGTAATACCCGCCGGATGCTGCAATCGACCCCATCGAAACGACGACCTTCTTCTTCGCAGCCGTCTTCCTTACTTCCTCGTAAATTTCCTGGGAAGGAGCCACGGCCCCGCCGGGACTGTCTATTCTCAGCACGATCGCCTTGACAGACCTGTCTTGGGCATATTTCTTGATCTCATCGATTATATTCTTCGACCCCGTTATCGGTCCCTCAAGCCTGACAAGTGCGACCTTGCTGCCCAGCGGCATGCTCTTCTGGAAAATAGTGAGAACGAGGCTGACTATGATAAGGGCGAAGAGAACCAGTGTCGCCACCACGCACGACTTTTTCATCATCTATCCCCTTTTCAGGTTTTTCATGCTCAACCCGATTTTTCTTTCCTCAAGGTCTATCTTTATGATCCGCGCAGGTATCGTGTCCCCTTCCTTGAACGGCTCTTCTTCGTCGGGAGAACGGACGACTTCGGAGGAATAGATGAGCCCTTCCACCCCGCCTTCCAGTTCGATGAAGATGCCGAACTCCGTAATCCTGAGGATCTTTCCTGTGACCTCGTCTCCGAGCTTGAACGTAGACGGTATCTTTTCGTTCCAGGGATCATCCTCCAGTTGTTTGAGGCCGAGGGCCATCTTCTCGTGTTCCGTGTCGATGCTCAATATGACTGCCTCAACTTTCTGTCCTTTCTTCAGCAATTCGGACGGGTGGCGTATATGTTTTGTCCAGGAAAGGTCGGATATGTGGATCAGGCCGTCTACCCCCTCGGGGAGTCCGATGAAGGCTCCGAAGTCCGTAAGACTTTTCACTTTGCCTGCGATTCTCTGTCCAACCTGGTACCGCTGGCTGATGATCTCCCACGGACTCGGCTTCGTCTGCTTTATGCTCAGCGACAGCTTCCTTTCTTCCTTGTCCGCCTTGAGGACCACGGCCTCAACGGTTTCGCCTATCGCCAGGTACTTGGAAGGATGCTTCAGCCTCGGGGCCCAGTCTATTTCGGAGATATGAACGAGCCCCTCAAGCCCCTCTTCCAGTTCTATGAAGGCGCCGTAATCGGTTATACTGACGACTTTCCCCTTTACCTTCTGGCCCACGGGATATTTTTCATAGACATCCGCCCACGGGTCCGGGCGTTTCTGCTTGTAGCCAAGGGTTACCCTCTCGTTTGCTTCGTCATATTTGAGGATAATCACCTCTATCTCGTCTCCGACGGCGAAGAACTCGGAGGGATGGTTTATTCTTCCCCAGGAGATATCGGAGATATGCAGGAGACCGTCAATCCCCCCAAGGTCGACAAATACGCCGTAATCCGTTATGTTCTTGACTGTGCCTTCGAGCAGCGCGCCCTCTTTGATGGTGCCGATGATTTCGCCTTTTTTCTTGTTCCGCTCCTCTTCAAGGATCGCCCTCCTTGAGACGATAACGTTCGAACGCTTATTGTTGATCTTCAGGATCCTGAACGACATTTTCTGACCGATCAGGCTGTCCAGGTCTCTCGTAATCTTGATGTCGACCTGCGAACCGGGAAGAAAGGCCTTTACGCCCGCAATATCCACGGTCAAGCCGCCCTTTGTCTTTTCCGTCACGGTTCCTTCCACCGGACTTTCATCCTGAACAGCTTTCTCAAGCACTTCCCATGTCTTTATTTTCGCCGCGCGGTCTTTGGAGAGTTTCACTACACCCTCGGCGTCCCTTATATTTTCGACGTAGACTTCGATCGGGTCGCCGGGCTTCAGCGCCTGGAGCTCTTCCGGGGTTAATTCCTCCGCCCGGACGAAACCCTCCGATTTATAGCCGATGTCGACTATGACACCGTCAGGCTTGATCGCAAGAACTTTTCCAGTGAGTATTGTTCCTTCCTGGATGGTGCGGAAAGTCTCTGCGTAGAGTCTTTCCATCTCATTGTTTTTAATGTCCATTACGGGGTTTCCCTCCTATATCTCTAATTCTTTCTTCTACTTCGCTGATAAGCCAGTCCGGCGTCGAGGCTCCGGCGGTGATTCCGACCGTCTCCGGGCCGGTGAACCATCCGTCTTCTATTTCGCCGGCAGTCTCTATATGGAAGGTCTTAACCTTTAAAGACCTGCACAAGTTCGCAAGCTGTGTAGTGTTGGCGCTGTTTTTTCCGCCTACCACGACCATCACGTCCGCCCTGCGCGCCATATCTCCTGTTTCCTTCAGCCTCAGTGCCGTGGAGTTGCAGATCGTATTATAAACTTTTACCTCTCTGGCCTGTTCGACAATGCGGGAGAGGACTTTTTTCAATGCTTCGATGGGCTGGGTGGTCTGTACGACTATGCCCACTTTCGACTTGCATCCGCGAAGAGGAGTCTCCTCATCTACAACCAGCACGTCTTCGCCTGCAAAGCTGACAAGGCCCATTACTTCCGGGTGGTCCCTGTTGCCGAGGATCACTACCTGATACCCTTTTTCTGCCAGATGCTTCGCGTAACGCTGCGCTTTTTTGACAAAAGGACAGGTCGCATCGATTACCTTAAAGCCGCGCGACGATATACTATCATATATCTGGACGGGTATTCCATGTGTACGTATAATCAGGACCTTGACGTCTTTCTTCCCGATGTCGGTTATGTCCAGGGGCATGATCCCTTCTTCCTTCAGCTTCCCGATCACCTGGGGATTGTGTATGATGGGACCCAGCGTGAATATCCCGGCCTTTTCCTTTCTGGCCGTATTGAAGGTGATGTCGATCGCCCGTTTTACGCCGAAACAGAAACCTGCCCTTTTTGCCTTTATTATTTCCAAGTCAGGCACCTTCCCGGAATCATCCGGCTACAACAACAGTCGCGTCTGAAAAAATTATACATGACTACACGAGGCCTATGCAGCTTGTCATTCCGGCTTGTCCGGAATCTTTCCGAAAAAGAAGGATTCCCGACGCGCTTCGTTTGCGGGAATGACTTAAAATGATCAAGCGTTCTATATAATGTGATCAAGACCTTATGACCCCCATCATCCGCCTGAAGACCTCTTCTACTGCGATCCCGCTGGAATCTATTACATGCGCGTCTTCGGCTTTTCTGAGCGGGGCGATATTGCGGCCGGAGTCACGGCGGTCCCGTTCAGCCATGTCGATGCGGATCTGTTCCTCGTCGGACGGCGTGCCGCTGGAATTCAGTTCAATCGTCCGTCGCCGGGCGCGCTCGGCGATGCTGGCGTCAAGATAGAATTTTTTGTAAGCGTCGGGAAAGACCACAGTCGTCATGTCCCGTCCTTCCGCCACGAGGTCAGCGTGCATCGCCGCGTCTCTCTGTATATCCAGCAGATATTCGCGAACAGGCCTCCTTGCCGAGAAGACGGACGCGTAATGGCTTACCTGGTTGGCTCGTATTTCGTCCGTCACATCTTCCCCGTTTAACAGCACCCGTCCGTTCCTGAACTCGACGTTCGCCTGCATGAGAGCCGCGCCGATTTCCCGGTCAGGCGCATCTTCTTTGACTCCGAGTCTGAGGAGTTCCAGGGCGACTGCACGATAGAGCGCACCGGTGTCGAGGTATTCGAATCCCATGCCCTTCGCGATGAGTCTTGCCAGTGTGCTCTTGCCCGCACCAGAGGGGCCGTCTATCGCAATGACTCTCTTCACGAGCACAGACCCCGGATGATGTCGAAGAAACCAGGGAAGGATATATCCACCGCCCCGGCCCCGCTTATAGTCGTCGTCCCTTCCGCGGCAAGTGCGGCCACGGCAAGCGACATGGCAATCCTGTGATCTCCGTGGCTGCTTACCTCGGCGGCCCTCATAACGTCGGCGCCTTTTATACAGAGTCCGTCGGGATATTCCTCTATCTCTACTCCCAATTTCCGCAATTCGCAAGCCATCGATTTTATTCTGTCGGATTCTTTTACTCGCAGTTCTTCAGCGCCCCTTATAGTCGTCGTACCCTCGGCAGCGGCCGCCGCCACGCACAGGACCGGAAACTCGTCGATCAGGGAAGGTATGATTTCTCCCGTGACGTCGACGGAACGCAGACGCGAGGTCCCGCCTCAATAGATGTCGGCGACCGGTTCGCCCGAAACTTCATGAACGTTTGTCATCTCGATAGCCGCTCCCATTTTTCCAAGCACCTCCAGAAGCCCGGTACGGGTCGGGTTTATACCGACGTTTCTTATCAGCAACTCAGAGCCGGGAATGATAAGGGAAGCTATTATGAAGAATGCAGCGGAAGAGAAATCGCCGGGCACCTCAACATCTATCGGTGACAATTCCCTGCCTCCTTTAACTATAACCCTAAGCCCTTCAACTTTCAAGTCTGCGCCGTGGGCCGGCAGCATCTTTTCTGTATGGTCGCGGGATTTCGCGGGTTCGATGACGGCCGTCTCCCCGTCTGCATAGAGGCCGGCGAGAAGGAGGGACGATTTCACCTGTGCGCTGGCGACGGGTATTTGATAGGAGAGCGGCTTCAGGTTTTCGCCCCTTATGGCAAGAGGAGGATAACGGTTGTCCGACCGTGCCAGCAACCTGGCCCCCATGAGGCCCAGAGGATGTATCACCCGCGCCATCGGACGTGAACGGAGCGAATCATCTCCGGTGAGGACCGAAAAGAAGGGGTTGCCAGACAGGACACCGGCCACAAGCCTTATCGTTGTGCCTGAATTGCCGCAGTCTATGACGTCGGACGGCTCAGAAAGACCATGCAGCCCCTTGCCTTCGATAAAAAGGGTATCGCCTTCCTCCCTGATATCAATGCCGAGGGACCTGAAGGCTCTTACGGTGCTCAGGGTATCCTGCGCCCTGAGAAAATTCTTCACCATGCTCCTCCCCTTCGACAGGGAAGACAGGATTACAGCCCTGTGAGATATAGACTTGTCAGGGGGGGGAGATACTTTACCTCTGAATATCCTGGTCCCGCTGATCTCAATTCTGTCCAATACCTTCCCTCAGTGTCCGGGCCCTTCTAAACTCCCTTTCAAGGGAATCAGAATCAGAGGCCCTGAGATACCGGCTGAGAGTGTCCAGGTTCTTTTGGAAAATCGCGATCATTTCCACCAGATTGTTCCTGTTCATCAGGCATATATCGCGCCATAATTCCGGTGAACTGCATGC
>JBJKOV010000407.1:0-1527 GCA_046707105.1 Thermodesulfovibrionales bacterium | reverse complement strand
GCTCAACTTGGATAGTATCATTGAATGATACTTGACAAGGCCTTACTAAACTAATATTATAAACAGTGACGAATAAAATTGACTTCAAGGAGCTGAAATGGCGCCGTCTGTGAAAGATTATTACGAGACACTGGGTGTAAGCAAGGGGGCATCTCAGGATGAGATAAAGAAAGCCTTCAGGAAACTTGCGCGAAAATATCACCCCGATCTCAACCCCGGGGACAAGAACTCCGAGTCCAGGTTCAAGGAAATCAATGAGGCCTACAATGTCCTCGGGGACGAGAAAAAAAGGGCCGAATACGACCAGTACGGCCGTTCACCTTTTGAAGGCGGAGGCCCGGGGTTCGATTACCGGACGTATACCCAGGGGGGAGGAGCTGATTTCGGCGGCTTCGGTGACGTCTTTTCCGACCTCTTCGGTACCGGCGCAGGGACCGAAGCACCTGATATGAGGGGGCCCGACCTCGTCATGGGCCTCGAACTTTCTCTTGAAGAGGCATTCTCAGGGGTTACAAGACCTATTACCTTTAACAGGGAGATCACATGCAAGACCTGCTCGGGGTCCGGGGCGGAAACTTGGCAGCAGTGCAGCAAGTGCAAGGGTACGGGGAGGACCGCCGCATCCAAGGGCTTTTTCAGGATGGCCCAGGGCTGTCCGGCCTGCGGGGGAACCGGCAGAAAAATCACCAAATACTGCGGGAGCTGCGGCGGCAGAGGGAAGGTCATGCATACGGAATCCATAAAGGTCAAAATTCCGGCCGGCGTCGATAACGGTTCGAAAATCAGGGTAAGGGGGAAGGGTGCAGCAGGCCAGGCCGGCGGTCCTGCCGGAGACCTCCAGATTGAGATTACGGTAAAACCTCATCCTCTCTTCACCAGAAAAGGGGACAATATATATCTGGACCTTCCCGTGACCTTCGGCGAGACTGTCCTCGGCGCGAAGGTAGAGGTCCCGACGATCGACGGAGCGGCCGCCATGACGCTCCCCCCGGGGACGCAGGGGGGACAGAAATTCAAGCTGACGGGCAAGGGGTTCCCGAATCCTAAGACAGGCAGGCGGGGAAACCAGTTCGTGGACATCAAGATCGTCGTTCCGAGGAACATACCGCAGAAGTCTAAGGCCGCCGTAGCCGAAATCGAAGGACTTTATAAAGAATCTCCCAGAAAGGGGATGACGAAAACCCGTGAATAAGAGAGACAAGGAACAGCCCCTGTTTATGATCAGCGTTGTGTCCCGGATGCTGAGCGTCCATCCGCAGACGTTGCGGCTCTATGAGAAAGAGGGGTTGATCAGCCCCCGGCGCACCAGGAAACAGAGGCTCTATTCAGAGCAGGACGTTGAGAAACTGGACCTCATTTTGCAGCTCACGAGGGAACTCGGGGTGAACAAGGCGGGTGTGGACATTATCCTCAGGATGAGACACAGGATGGAGATCATGCAGCGGGAGATGGAGGAAATGATGCGGTTCCTTGAAGAAGAAGTAAGAAAGGATTTTCAGGAAAAATTAAGGAAGGAACTGTCGGAAG
>JBJKOV010000406.1:0-2171 GCA_046707105.1 Thermodesulfovibrionales bacterium | reverse complement strand
GCTTGACGAATCAGGTATCGGAAGGGAACTCGGGGTGATCATCGTGGCGATCAAGGAGTTGTCGGGCGACATGAAATTCAACCCTACCTTCCGCAGTACGATAAAAGCCGGCAATACCCTCATAGCGCTCGGCGAGACATCGAAACTCAAGGTCCTCGAAGCCATGGCAAGAACGAGGAAGACTTGATCCCTGAGAAACTTTCGGTCTTCGTGGCGGCTTAAACAGATCTCATTTTTTACCGGAGACAGCCTGATAGACGTCCCTGATCACTTCTGCGGATAACTTTTCCATGGCCTTGCTCATACCGGCGGCAACTCCGGAAGGCGTTCTCTCCTTGACGGGGGCCGAAGAGGCATAGGATTTCTGGAAGATTATCCTCCTGGTTACGTCAGCCTGCATAGTGTCGAGGAGCGTGACACTGACAGAAAGCTCGGCCTTTGACGTTCCATCTTCATCCACCTCTATAAATTTCTCCACTTCTCCCTGCAGGAGGTAGCGCGTACCTTCATATTCGGAAGGTGACAAAACCGCTCTGAAGAGTCCTGCCGACCTGAAATCCCTGAGGAGATCGTCTCTGACCATGGCTCCCGGAGCAATCATCCAGCGGTCATAGTTGTAAACGTCCCGCTTGAAAGGTGACGGACTGTAAATCATCGAAAGACCGCTATAAGCCTCTACTGACGAGAACCGGTTTACGGTCAGGACCGCGTCGAGCCGGGGAAGCTCCGGGAAGGCCGGGGTCTTGTAGTCAAGCGTGTACTGGTATTCGATGTTCGTCCTTTTGCCGCCGGGGATGCAACCCGTCACAACCAGGGCACAGAGAGTAATCATCAGCCACATTACTGCCTGCGAGGACAGCCAGGCCGAGGGCCCATTATATCGCGGTGCGACGAGGTCATCCATAGCTTTCCCTCCTATTCCTTTTCTCTTCCCCTGGGCGGCGGCTTGCTCCAGATAAGGTCCGACGGACTCTCGCTCAGCCTTTCAATCAGTACGTCCAGTTTCTCCGTCACCCTGCGTATGTTATCAAGGGTGCTCCCGAGCTCGCCGGTCATCACGCGCGTTCTAATGTCCAGTCCCTGGACCAGCCGGCCTGCACGTTCACCCGTCTGACGCAGCTTCATAGCCTGAACGTCCTCCCTGACCTCTGATATCAGTGCCCGGGCCTGACCGACTGTCTCCCGCGCCAGGGTGACAGTCTCCCGCGTCCCTGCCAGAATCTTTTTGATGTCCCCTTCCCCCGCTATTGCGTCTATCTTCCGGCTTGCCCTGTCGAGGTTTTCTGCCGCGGCTTCGAGATGGCTCATTATCTTATCAATCCTCTTGTCGGACAGCACAACCCTCACCGATTTGGCGGTCGCCTTCAACTGCTCGGATATTCCCCTGAGATCGAGCTGTTTCATCCCGCCGAGGGTCTCATCCAGCGACGAAAGGATCATTTTCAATTCTGAAGGACGCGTGGGTATCACAGGATATTTGACGTGAAACGTTATTCTGGGAGACTGTTTCAATTCATCGGGTGTACCGGGCGAGAGACTGACGAATGACACCCCTGAAAGTCCGGAAAGGCCGACCTGGGCAACGGTGTTTCCGCGTATCACATCTTTAAGATAGATCTTCATTACCACTTCGATCAGTCTGTCATCGGGAGCAACGCTTATGCTCTTCACCCTTCCAGCCTCGACACCCCGGTACTTGACGCTGGAATCCACCTTAAGACCCTGAACGGATTCATCGAAATATGAGACATAAGTGGCGCCTTTCTTGAAATAGCGGGTAGCACCCAGCCATATTATTGCGATAACACCTATAAGAAATCCAACCGTTACAAACAGGCCTATCAGGAATTTCGACCTCTGTTCAGCCATTCTATGCCCCTGCCCCCTTCGTCCCGGGTGCCATGGGCCGCCTCCTGAAAAAGTTCAGCACCCTGGGATCGGTCGAATTCTCTCTGAGTTCCTGAGGATCCCCTGAAGCAATAATGCCTTTTTCTTTCCTGTCGAGCATAATGACCCTCCGGGCTATATTGAAAATAGACTCCAGTTCCTGAGTAATGATCACCATGGTTGTCTTCATGCCCTCATTTATGCTCTTGATGAGAATATCGATTTCAGCAGCGGTGACAGGATCCAGGCCGGCGGACGGTTCGTCGAGAAACAGGACTCTGGGG
>JBJKOV010000405.1:0-1552 GCA_046707105.1 Thermodesulfovibrionales bacterium | reverse complement strand
CCTAGAGATGGCGGCCACCGACGAGATGGTTAAGATCGCCTCGAAGAAGAAGCCGGACCTTGTGACCCTTGTTCCGGAGAAGAGGAAGGAGCTTACTACCGAAGGCGGACTCGACGTCAAGGCGGGTAAAAAGGCCATCACCAGGGCGGTAAAGATTCTGAAGGGCAACGGGATGAAGGTGAGTCTGTTCATCAACCCCGATTCCGAGGACATAGAGATATCGGCGGAGACGGGCGCCGATATGGTCGAGATACATACCGGAGGGTACGCCAACGCGAAGGGCGCGAAGCAGGAGAAGGAACTCGCCCGCGTGATAAAGTCGGTGCGCAAGGCTGTCGAGACGGGGCTCCTGGCGAACGCGGGGCACGGCCTGAATTATTTCAACGTATCGGCAATCGCTGAACTGGAGGAGATACGCGGGCTCTACATCGGCCACAGCATCATATCCAGGGCCGTCCTTGTCGGTCTGGAAAGAGCGGTCAGGGAGATGAAGGAACTGACAGCGAAAAGCCGGCGTCATTAAGATTGTAATCAGGAAAGCCTCACAGTTTGTCATTCCCGCAAGCAAAGCGCGTCGGGAATCCTTCTTTTTCGGAAAGATTCCGGACAAGCCGGAATGACAGAGTATTGCTCACTGTGGCCTTTACTAACACTTGCCTTAATATTGATGCACTCCCGTGTTCACATCGGAGGAATATTCCCCTCTTTGGCAAGGAGGGGTAAGGGGAGATTTCCTTATTAAGGATAATTCAATTATGGGAGTTTAACCTGCCTGTATGATCTACGGAATCGGAAGAGACATCGTGAGGACTGAACGGATGCAGAAAGCGGTCGAAAGGTGGGGCGACAGGTTTCTTCACCGGGTGTTCACCGTCAAAGAGATCGCCTACGCGCATGAAAGAAACGATCCTTCTCTCTCGCTTTCAGTGAGGTTCGCCGCGAAGGAAGCGCTCATCAAGGCCATAGGAGCGCGGATACCGGTCTCGCTCACAGATATAGAAGTCGAGAGCTCAGGAAACGGCCGTCCCTTTATCACGGTGAAGGGCGCGCTTGCGGCCTTTTTTAAAGAGGAAGAGATAAAATGCGCCCACCTCAGTCTCAGCCACGAAAAGGACTACGGCGTCGCCTGCGTGGTGTTGGAGAAGTAGCAAAGGTTTCACGCGTCACTCCCGGGTTAAGAGGCAGTTGTCGGGCGGTCGAAGGAATGAATAACAATAAGATGCCCATTTAACATAGCAAGGGATGTACTTAGCCCCGATGAATGCCTTTTGAACCAGATATTGTTCAAATCCCCCGAGCACGATCCCCAAGAATAATAAAAACTCACAATTATACCGCTGCTATATAAATAGTGCTGTGGACGATGTTATATAGAACAAACTCGGCCTGATCAAGACAATTCGGGAGCAAATGTTGACTTTGAGAACGGACCAAGAATAAAATGCAACGAACTATAGAAGAAACATAAAAAAGAATGTTGAGCCACTAAAATATAAACAAGAAAAGGAGTGAAATTAATGAAAGCCCAGAACGAAGAGCGGCAATATTGGCT
>JBJKOV010000404.1:0-2276 GCA_046707105.1 Thermodesulfovibrionales bacterium | reverse complement strand
GTGGAGGGTCTCCTTGGCCGCATGTCCAATATACGCACCGCTGCAGTGCGGGCTGATCTCGTATTCGTAATGACCGGGATCAACAATATCGCGATGGGCGATTACGACTTAATTCCCAAATATGAGAAGGTCCTGAACACTCTCGTTTGCGATTTTGCCGGTGCAGAGATCGTTACGCAGAGCGTTCTGCCAGTCCGTCTGTCCTGGCTGGACAACGCAGAGATAGAGAAGGTCAACTCAGATCTTGAGAAGATCGCCCGAAGGATGAAGGTCCGCTACCTTGACGTATACAGTCTCTTTGTCGATGCAGGGGACAACCCTGTCCCGGAATACCTGTCCGAAGACGGAGTGCACCTTAGCGACCTTGGTTATGAAGTCTGGTCCGGCGCTATCGAAAAAGAATTTTCCTTATAGGCAGAAGAAGTTTGGAGTGGTCAATACGCCTGAAATCGGGAACCGTGCACCCTGCTCCATTTGGCGGTAAAATGAAGTATGAGAAAACTGGCAGCAGCCGTTCTTGCCGTCTTTGTCTTCGGCGCACAGATAGCGCCTGCGGCCGATTTCAGGTTCTCTCCCCGCCCGAACAAGGCCGATCTTATACACTGGCGTCAATGGGGCCAAGCCCCCTTTTCAGATGCAAAGAAGCTGCGGAAGCCTGTTCTGCTTGCTCTGAGCGCGGTGTGGTGCCACTGGTGCCATGTCATGGATGAGACGACATACTCCGAGGCGGACGTCATAGCTTACATCAATGAGACCTTCATACCCGTAAGGGTCGACGCCGACATGAGGCCGGATATCGACGACCTTTACAACCAGGGCGGATGGCCGAGCACACTCGTGCTTACGCCGGAGGGGAGGATCGTCAGGGCAGGTACGTATATACTCCCTGAGGATATGGTCTCCTGGCTGAAGAAGGGCGTCGAGGAATTCAAAAATAAGAGGCAGGGCATCGGGGAAACGGTAGAAGAAGGGCATGAACGGGCCGGGAAAAAGGCGACGGTGGAGGCCGACCTGAAAATGATGCTTGATATTTTGCGGTCGGACTTCGACAGGCAGCACGGCGGATTCGGGATGCCGCAGAAATTTCCCAACCCCGAGAGGATCGATTTCCTCCTCTCCGAGTTCACCAGGAGCGGGGACGACGAAACAAAGAAGATGATCACACTGACGCTCGACGGGATGGAGTCGGGGGCGATACACGACGACATCGCCGGGGGTTTCTTCAGGTACGCAACCCGGCCCGACTGGTCGGCTCCACATTACGAAAAGATGCTCGATCTGAACGCCGGGCTTGCCCGCAACTACGCATCGGCCTATATGGCCTTCGGCAAAGAGAAATACCGGAAGGTCCTCGTCGGGACGGTCGGCTATATCATGAATAATCTCTACGACCGGAAGACGGAGGGATTCTACGGCAGCCAGGACGCCGACGGGAAATATTACACCGCGAAGAAGCGGGCGGGACCTCCGCCCCGTGTCGATACCAACATTTACGCCGGGCCAAACGCCAGGATGATCACCGCCCTCGTGGAGGCCTCTGGAGCCACGGGATCGAAGGAGTATCTTAAACAGGCGGAGAAGACTGCCGGCTTCATGCTCCGGCATCTCTACTCCGAAAAAGAAGGGGTCTATCGTTATTATCGCGACGGGGACAAACATCTGCCGGGGTTGCTGGCGGACAACGTCCTGTTCGGAAATGCGCTTATCGATCTTTACAATGTTACCGGGGACGTCAGGTACATCGAGACCGCCCGGAATGTAGCGCGCCTCCTTGCGGATAGGTTCTTCGACCGTCGGCAGGGGTTGTTCAGGACAAGTATCGAGACGGCCGTTGTCATGCCTTCTGAGCCGGGAGGGCTCATGGAGTATAACGCCGCCGCTTCAACTCTCAGTGCGGCTGTATTTCTGCTCAGGATTTCCGTGTATCGGGAGGACGCCGGACTCAAAGATTTGGCCGCCAGTGTGATTGCCCGGGAAAAAGTCGACTGCGAAACGGTCGGACTTGCCTCCGCGTTTTGCGGCATGGCTTTCGAATGGCAGCTCCGGCCGCCCCTCGAAATAGTTCTCGTCACCGCCGGGCAACCTGAACCGTTCCTCGCAGCGGTGAACAGTGTCTTTGTCCCGCTCAATGTGGTCAAGGTGCTTTCGCTGAAGAAAGATAAGGCCGCCATCGTGCTTCTGGGATATCCCATGGAGGAGTGCCTGTACCTCTGCTCCGGAAAGAGATGTTATGCCGCCGTCACAAAGCCCGGGGAGGCGGCGGCTGAGATAAAAAG
>JBJKOV010000403.1:0-22543 GCA_046707105.1 Thermodesulfovibrionales bacterium | reverse complement strand
CCCGGTCACTTTATCCGGGATAGGACAGAATGTCCTGCTTTCACGCCCATGTGATCAAATGAATACCCCGATTTTCGGCATCGTACGGGCAATCCCCCGAGGGTTGACGGCGTATTTTACCGGAAGGGGGGGGTCCGCCCCGGCCCCCCGGTTATTTTTTTTGCCGCCCCAGAGTTTATTACAAAAGAATGCGCCCCGACGAAAATTACACCCTTCGGGCCGGTCTGCTCGGTCGGGTTCGCTAAATTTTGGGAACTCGCTCCGCTCAGACAGCCCAAAATTCTTGACGCGCCCCCTCGGTCGCAGACCTGAAATTTTCGAAAGGGGGAATACTGTTATACCCTCGTCCCGAAGGCCTTCGTGACTGCGAAATGAGTTTGGAACGACAGCTCTTTCAACTAGCGAATATAGGTTTATTGCTCAGGCAGAAGTCTTATTGAGCTTTCTGCGGAGGGTGCGGACGCTGATGCCCAGCATCCTGGCCGCCCTCGTCCTGTTGCCGTCCGCCCTTTTCAACGTCTCCCCGATGACCAGTGCTTCGACCTTGTCGAGACTGGTTCCCACGGGGACGAGGATATCAGAGTCGGTCTGCGTCCGCAGGGAGGGCCGGAATATTTCTCCCGTGTCCTCCAGGTGAGGCAGGACATGAAATGGGAATATCTTCCTCGTATCGGAGGGAAGCAATGTCGCAATCCTGGTCATGATATTTCTCAGCTCGCGGACATTGCCTCTCCAGGGAAACAGCTGCAGGAGGTGAATCGTCTCAGGCGATAGACCGGGATACGGCGGTTTGCGGCCCATCTCTGCCAGCGCCCTTTCGAGGAAGTGCAAAGCCAACAAGGGAATATCCTCCACCCTTTCACGGAGCGGCGGAAGATTCAGCCTGAGGACATTGAGGCGATAATAGAGATCTTCCCGGAACAGCCCGTCTCTGACGGCGTTCTCCAGTGCCACCGCCGTGGCGGCGATGACCCTGACATCAACCGGTACAGGGCGCTCCGAGCCGATGCGGTAAACCTTCTTCTCTTCAAGAACACGGAGCAGGCGTACCTGCAGGCCAAGCGGCATGTCACCAATCTCATCGAGGAACAGAGTGCCCTTGTCGGCGGTCTCGAACTTCCCCCGTCTCAAGGCATGGGCCCCGGTAAAGGCGCCCTTCTCGTGACCGAACAGCTCTCCTTCTATGAGACTTTCGGGTATGGCGCCGCAGTTGATCGGCACAAACGGCCCCTGAGAGCGGGGGCTCAGAACATGCACCGCACGTGCCACCAGTTCTTTGCCCGTTCCAGTCTCCCCCGAGATCAAGACCGTCTGGTTCGAAGCCGCTATTTCGGCAATATCGGCGAGAGCACGGCGCATGGCCGGAGAACGGAAGATAAAATAGGGCTTCACCCGTGCCACCAGCGGTTCTATCACGGCAAGGGACGTTCCGCCCGTGCGCGGCCTTCCAAGTCCGGTCCCGATCATCCCGGCTAACCTGGCCGCATCGACGGGCTTCTGGAGGTAATCGTCCACGATAAACCTGACGGACTCCTCGGAGCTCTCTACGAGATCATAATCCTCTTCGGTCAGAATATAGAAAAGGGTCTCCGGATGAGCTGTTTTATAGTCCCTCACCATGCCGATGAGCCGTTCATCGGCCATGTTAAGAGAGGCGGCAATGACACCGACATTGCCGCTGGAAAGCACGGCCGCCGCACCGCCCTGATCCGGCGCTGTAAAAACTGTAGTCCCGAACTTTTCGAGCGACAATCTCAGCGAATCGGCTGATGCGACATCATGATCCACTATAAGCAGTAAAATGCCTCTTAAATCAGGTGTTCCATTTATCACGAGATCCTCCTGGCCCAGGCTTCAATTGTCCCGATAAGACCGCAGATAGCTTAGATTCACACAGCCAAACATGCATAAAAACAAGTTATTCATCCGGGCAGACTCACCTTCCAGGTGAGATGTGAAAAAGCTCCAAAACTTCCTGAGATCCGCCTCCATCCGTATTGATCCGTGGTCAGGAAGCTTTCTTAAGGATTATGAAACAACGAGAATTTAAATTCAAGGACGTGTTTGGCTTCTTTTCAGAAGGTAGGGATGAACAATATCATACGCTTCCTCATAAATAAGGAGAGAACAAACGCGCAACACCGTCGCGGAGTTTGACGGGAACGGTGCGCCTGTTCATGACCTCCATGGTAACCCGTTCAGACGTGGCGACTCTCGGCTCGATAAGAAGTTTGTTGAGACCGGAAGCAAGCTCACGGCTATAGCACTCAACATTGAACTCAAAGTTCAGCATAAGACTTCGGGGGTCCCAATTGCCGGATCCGAACAAAACCCAGAGGCCGTCCACGATCATCAGCTTTGTATGGTCGAATGGGGCCGGGGAAAGCCAGATACGGCATCCCTCCTCGATCAGCTGGGCAAATGATGCCCTGGAAGCCCAATGAATAAAGGGTATATTGTTTACGGAAGGCACAATAATGTCGACAGCCACGCCACGCATTGCAGCGAGTCCCAGCGCCCTGACGAGGGCCGAATCAGGGAGGAAGTAAGGAGTCATGATCTGCACGGCGGATTTCGCACATGCAAGCGCCCCGTGAATTGTCCAGAGCAGCTTCTCAAAGTCCTCGTCAGGGCCGTCAGGTATGCCGCGGGCCGTTACCATGCCGCCGGGTTCGATCACAGGGAACCATTTTTCACCTTTCAGTAACTCACCGGTGGCGAATTGCCAGTCCTCAGCAAAAACATCCTGAAAATGTACCACCACAGGTCCTTCGACCTCGAAGTGCAGGTCCTGAACAGGATGTCGGGGCAATGACCCGATTACATGTCCGGAGCGGATGTTCATCCCGCCGGCAAAACCTTTCATGCCGTCAATAACCAGTATCTTACGGTGGTTCCTCAGGTTCATGAAGGGCATGCGCCACGGCAGCACAGTCGGCATGAACCGGGCGACCTCGATGCCGGCCTGTCTGAGCAAGCGGTCTACAGGCGGCCATGAATAACGCAGTCCGACCGCGTCTATGAGCACCCTCACCTCGACCCCGCGGGAAACGGCGTCAGAAAGGGCGCGAAGGAACGACTTGCCGGCATCATCCCTGTCAAAAATGTAGGTCGACATAGAAACGGACTTTTCAGCGCCTTCTATCGCTTTGATCATCGCAGGGTAAGCCTCGTCTCCGTTAACCAGCGGAGAGACACGGTTGCCTTCGAGCGCCGGTTTCTGAACAATCACGTCAACGAGACGAACCAGGTCGGGATAATAATCACGCGGGGGGACAACATGCCCGGGGACGTCGGTCAGGCCGGCCCGGGCGGCCCGCATCGGGGAAATCCCTTTCCGTTCTCCGCGCAGAGACCTTGCCCTCCGTCTGATCCGGTTTATCCCAAGCAACAGGTACAGCACAGCCCCGAAGACCGGCAGAAGCCATATAAGTCCCACCCAGGCGACAGCGGCGTGATTGTCGCGCTTGTACAAAATTACGTGCACGGAAGCCAGAAAGGTCACCAGCAATGCAACTGTGCTTACAGCATAAGGCCAAATATTAGCGATGTGTCCGAACATCTGCCGTTCGTTTCTCCTTTTGGCGGGGTGCCCCGTTGATGATATAAGATTACAATAAAACTTTCCTCCCTTCTATCGGAAAAGCACCGGAAACCCTTATGGAAGACGGGTAATGTTCCCCCTGAGGATCGGGACAGGCCGGACAGGCCGGAATAACCACGGCGACCAGTTTTCATATGTCCGCTGCCTGAGTAATAAGCCTGTTTGAGGATTATAATCGGGAACTGGTTTCCAGGAAGTTTTGTTCTTGTCTGCCTGATGGATTAAAATAGTTGAAAATGTTGTTAAGGAGCAGAAATGTCAAAGGTCTACTTTGCCTCCGCACGGTCCCTGAAATGGAAGTATGAAGACAGTATGCCCGGAAAGCTGGAAAAGCTGCTGCGAGAGATCGGCCTGATGCACTATTTCAGCCCCGAGGAATGGGTCGCGGTTAAAACCCATTTCGGGTCCGAAGGCGCCCACAGGATAGTGCGGCCGGTTTTTCTCAGAAAGATAGTGGAATCCCTGAGGAAAATAGGGGCCAAGCCTTTTGTAACCGACACTGTAAGGATCAAAGGTCTTGATTACCTGGATGTGGCCAACCAAAACGGTATTAACCACCTTTCCGTGGGTGCGCCGGTCGTTATCGCCGATGGGCTTTACGGCAATGACAATGTAATGATAAAGGCGGGGGAGGTCCTCGGCAATATAGCGGTGGCTTCTCTCATTCATGATGTCCCCGCGATGGTCGTATGTTCACATGTCAAGGGACATATAGCTTCCGGCTACGCCGGAGCGATCAAGAACCTTGCGATGGGAGGAGTCAGCGCCTATCACCGCACAGGGGGGTGGAAATGTGGAAGGGGGGCCATGCATACCTTCGGTGAAGGAGAACTCGTCTGGGACGCGGGGAAATGCGAACTGTGCTCCCAGTGCAGGGACGTATGCCCTCTGGATGCCATAACCTTTAAGGATGACGCGCTGGTGTGGGATGGGGACGTCTGCTTCAGGTGCGGCAGGTGTGAACGGGTCTGCGAGAACGAATCTCTTTCACTGCCCGGGGACAGTGAGCGGTTCATGGTCTCTCTCGCAGAAGCCGCGAAGGCAGTTCTCAGTACCTTCGAGCCGAAGAAGGTGCTATTCGTTAATTTTCTAACCGAAATTCAGCCTGAATGTGACTGCATGCCGTCAGCGGACGTGCCGGTAATACAGGACAAAGGCATTCTGATATCCGACGATCCGGTTTCGGTAGAGCAGGCGAGTGTCGATATGCTTTTAGAATCAAGTCCTTTGCCGGAGTCGCTTGCCGGGGACAGAGGCGCAGAGGCCGGAGACGACGTCCTGATGAAACTCCACGGAAGGCCATACCTGATCCAGTTGCAGGAGGCCGAACGGCTTGGGCTTGGTGTCAGAAAATACGAACTGGTAAGGACTTAGCCGTAATTGTTTAGAAGAAAAGCGGGACAGCATGATGCTGACGGTTTTTTCCCGGGGCACCGGGGAAAAAAGTGCTGCTGTCCGTGGGATGTGGACAGCAGCTTAGGGGAGGTAACGAGGCGCTTAATACTTATATGAAACCAAACTTCATAAGACTTGTCAAGCAAAAAAGCAATTTACCTGCAAATTTCAATTTTAGCCTGGTGTCTGGAAGTGTCGGCCTTATGTTGGGGCATGAGTGAAAAGCCCCTGTGGCAGCAGGACCCGCCTTTTAGTGCAACTGTAGTGTTACTAGAACCTGTCCCAAAATTGAAATATTATGATATCCGCTTTTTGTGTCATTATGTCTTGTCCGGCCTGTCCCGACCCTCACGGGGAATCTTTCTTTCTTTTCAGAAGGATTCCCGACGCGCTTGGCTTGCGGGAATGACAGTCTTGAAGCGAGAAACGATTTTGAGATAGGTTCTAATAAGTGCATTAGTAGGGTGTCATTCCCGCTCGTCGGGAATCCTTCCCCAAAAAGACTCCGGACAAGCCGGAGTGACAAATAACGTTATCATACTTATGTACTTCTTAGTAAGTCATCAAAAATACAAGATTTATTGTAATTTCTGCCATTTTTTATTATCCTAGTCCTATGTTCGACCTCCGGGAGATCCCCTTTTTTGAAACCCTGACTCCGCAGGAAGCCAGGGAGATATCGCGCTACTTCATCAACGAAGAGTTCAGAAAAAAGCAGTTAATTTTTTCAGAGGGGGACCCCTCGGAATGGCTGTTCGTTGTAATCAGGGGCAAGGTCAAGATCACGAAGCTCTCCAACGAAGGCAAGGAGATAATACTTGAGATCATCTCGCCCCTCGATTTTTTCGGAGGGGTGGCCGTTGTCAGAGGATTTCCCTACCCTGCCAACGCGGTGGCCATGGAAAGCACCCGTACACTCAAAGTCTCCCGGAGGAACCTTATGACCATTATGGACAGGTTCCCGAACCTTATGTTTTCCATGGCGGTCAATATAGGAGACAGGATAAAAGGGTCCCACGAGATGCTCAAAAGCATAGCACTCGAAAAGGTGGAGTCCAGGATTGCGTCGCTCCTGATCAAGCTCGCCGACAAGGCAGGAGAAAAAACCGCCGAGGGCATCCTGATAAACATGAGTCTTACAAAGCAGGATATTGCCGAGATGGTGGGTACGACTGTCGAGACATCCATAAGGACCACGAGCAAACTATCGAAGGCCGGCATTCTTTCCTCGAAGGCGGGTAAGATCATTATCAAGGATCTCGAAAAGCTGAGGTCTCTTACGTAACAAAAGCAGTTTCTTCGACCGCTTCATTTCACGTTACGAGGCAAAGTTCCTGGTAGCAGCGGCCAGCCGTGTCAATCCGTGGCCAAACTGCTTTTTAAAGGATCAATGAGAAGAATAGGAGTGCATACATCCATAGCAGGGGGGCTCCATCAGAGTCTTGAGAGGGCAAGAGAACTCGGATGCAATACCATTCAGATATTTTCCCACAATCCTCGCGGATGGCTGATAAGGGACAGAAATCCTTGTGAGTACGAGGCGTTCAGGAAACTAAGGCGGGAATGTGACATATCCCCTGTATTCATTCACTCCTCCTATTTGATTAACCTTGCGTCGAGAGGAGCAGACCTGAGAAGAAAATCGGTAAACATGGTCGCAGCCGAGATGGACATCGCCGATGCAATGGGCGCGGAGTACGTCGTATTGCATACCGGGAGCGCCTCGGGGGAAGGCCCGGCCGCGGCAAGGGAAAAAGCGATATCGTGCCTGCTTGAGGTTTCAGCGAAGGGGCAATGGAGATCTGGAATTCTTCTTGAAAACACCGCCGGGGAAAGGGGCGACATAACTTCAAAGATTGAAGAAATAGGGGAAATATTGAAAGCAGTCCCCGCAGGTCTTATCTCCGGTGTCTGTATCGATACATGTCACGCCTTTTCGGCGGGTTATGATATGAGGACAGCCCAGGCGGCAGATTTTATTGCCGGGGAAATCGAAAAGCACATAGGCAATAGCAGGGTAAAACTTCTTCACGTCAACGACTCGAAGGGAAACCTGGGCTCAGGCGTTGACAGGCATGAACATATCGGCGGAGGGAATATCGGGCTCGGGGGGCTGCGGAATATCCTGACCCATCCCGCCTTTCTCGATGTCCCGCTAATCCTGGAGACCCCGAAAAAAGAAGACAACGATGACAACAGCAACCTGGGCAAGGTCAGGAGACTGATAAGTCGCTGAACGCTGTCTTGCTGTCTGTCGTTATTGAAGAAGAAAATAATCTTACTGCTGTTCTCACTTCGTATATGATCGTTCATACTTTGCAACGCTCGTTCATCTCAACTATGAGTAGCTGGACTCGTTTGCTATCTTTCTGTTCCACAGATTTCAAATATTGTATTCTAAGCTGGGATGCTTCGTTCAGTCTTGAACGACGATCGTTTGCATTAGAAATAAATCTGTTCCGTTTTATAATTTTCTTGTTGACAATAGTGCAGGACTCGTTGTATAGTTACAAACAGGATGTCAACACAAGGGCGGGATACACTTAAGAGTCTGTTCTCATCGTCGGTAAGGGCTGATCTGCTGGCGCTTCTGCTGAACAATCCGGACGAAAAATTCTACGTCCGGGAACTCGCCACCCTTTTGCGAAAGAACCCTTCAGGAGTCAAGAGGGAGCTCGACAACCTGGAAAAGATGGGTGTGTTGACAAGTACAAGAGTCGCAAACCTCAAATATTTTCAGGCGGACAAATCTTCTCCACTGTTTTCGGAATTGAAAAGCCTCATCGCAAAATCGCTGGGCGCCCCGGGTGCCTTGAAGACCTTGCTCAAACCCTCCGGGATAAAGATAGCGTTCATTTATGGCCCCTATGCTGAAAATGAAGAATCAGGCACCGTTAACCTCTTTATCGTGGGGGCCGCATCTTCAGTCGCAGAGGGGATCAAGGACATAGAAGAGAAGTTCGGCAAAAAGATAACTATCATCTCAATAGAGGAAAGCGAGTTTAAGCAGAAAAGGGAGGGCGGCGACGCCGACCTGGAAAAGCTCCTGTCAGGGAATAAGATAATGCTGATGGGCAAGCTTTAATTCAATCTACCCCTTCTCAGGGGTTGGAAAGGTGGTGAAGAAGATGGCAGTGAAAAAAGCAGCTCCGAAGAAAGCAGCAGCCAAAAAACCGGCAGCCAAGAAGCCGGCCGTAAAGAAGGCAGCAGCCAAGAAGCCCGCAGCCAAGAAAGCGGCTCCGGCGAAGAAAACGGCAGCCAAAAAGGCTCCGGCGAAGAAAAAATAAGCTTGCGACCGTTTTTTTAAAGGCTGGAGAACGGCTATTCTCCAGCCTCTCTTTTTCCGGTTGTCGTTGATTATCTTACCATAACTGACCGGACTTTAGAAGATTTTTTTTTTAGCGACCTCGATTCAACACCATGCCGGTTTTTTGCACAGTTCGGGCGCGCATCTGCCCAAATATTCACGAACTATTGGAAGGCGACAGCAGTGCGGGCTGAACTGCTTTATTGACCCCGATTACTAAGGAGTAAAGACCAGGTATCCGACCATTACCCTCAGATTTCCCGGTTATTTAAGGCTTCAAAATTCTTGTGAATTTGTGTCCGTCCGTGTTACTAATGCGTTTTTAAGACTGTGGAACAATCACTTACGGATCAGGTATTTACCTGCAAAACGTGGCTGTCGGAGGTATGCTCTTCCAGAGTTATGTCCCATATATCGGGAACCGAGAGCAATTTCTTGAGGAATTTTATATTCGTCGAATGTCCCGACTTGCTCGCGATGATATGGCCATTGATCGGAAATCCCAGGAGGGAAAAATCTCCAATCAAATCAAGGACCTTGTGTCTGACGAATTCATCTCTAAATCTCAGCCCCGATGAGTTCAACACGCCGTTCTCACCAAGAATAATCGCATTCTCGAGCGAACCGCCCTTTGCCAGGCCGTTCGTGCGCAGGTATTCGATGTCTTTCAGAAATCCGAAGGTCCGGGCGGGCGCAATCTCCCGGACGAAGGAATCTCCGCTGATATCGAGACAGAGCTTCTGCTCCCCGAAACCCCAATGGTTAAAAAATATGCTGTACGTTATCCTTCTTCCTTCATAGGGCAGGGCAGCGATTTTAGAATGCCCGTCGTCGAATATCACAGGTCTCTTGATCCTTAAATAGGGCCTCTTTTTCCCCTGCTTTGCAATACCGGCCCTCAAAATCATCTCTATAAGCTCCATGGAGCTTCCGTCCAGGATCGGAATTTCAGGTCCGTCGACCTCAATCACGATATTGTCAATCCCGAGTCCGGCAACCGCCGCAAGGATATGCTCGACGGTCCTTATCTTCACCCCATTGAACCCTATTGTTGTGGCAAAGGCCGTATCTATTACGGAACCCACATGTGCCTTTATCACGACGTTTTTGTCAGTTCGGACGAAGGTCACCCCTGCATCACGAGAGGTGGGTTTAAGCGTTACCTTCGCATGTCTTCCGGTATGAAGTCCGATGCCTTCAAAACATACTTCTTCTCTTATTGTTCTTTGTGAGCGCATAGCAACGGGCTATTTAAAAGCAAATATCATGCCATTCACCACTTGCTGATATATCAACAAATCTTTCCCCGCTGGTGTAGACAAATATCCTCAACTGTCTCCAGTTTAACACAGTCCGCCTCGAAAATCCCCTGAGTCTGTCCATGCCCTCAAAAGGGCAGCCATAGTGGATCGCCCCCTATCCATAGGCGCCGCCGACCACAATCTCGGGGATCCTGATTGTCGGCATCGCGTCAGAGACAGGCACACCCTGCCCGTCTTTCCCGCAGGTGCCTATCGAGAAGCCGTGGTCATTGCCCACCATATCGATCGACTGCAATATCTGGGGCCCGTTGCCGGTCAGGGTCGCTCCTCTAACGGGCTCGCCCCTCAGCCCCTTCTCGATAACGTATCCCTCCTGGACATCAAAAACAAAATCTCCCGTAACCGTGTTGACCTGCCCTCCACCCATCTTTTCAACGAGGAATCCTTTTTCCAGAGAACTTATTATCTTCCCCGGGGGCGTTTCGCCAGGCGCTATAAGGGTATTTGTCATTCTGGGAATCGGCCGGTGCATATAGGACGCCCGCCTCCCGTTTCCGGTTGATACCGTCCCGTCCGTCATGGCTGTCAGCCTGTCGTACATATAACTTTTCAGCAGTCCCTTTTCCACCAGGATGGTGCCCTGGGAGGGCGTCCCCTCGTCATCGAACCTGAAAGAACCCCTTTTCCCCGGAAGAGTGGAATCATCTATCACGGTTACAAGCTGTGATGCAACCTGAGTGCCGATCTTGCCCGAATATACTGAGAGACCCTGCTGCGCCAGGTCCGCCTCCAGTCCGTGTCCAATCGCCTCATGTATCATAGTGCCTCCCGCGTTCGACAGGATCACAACAGGAATCCTGCCGCCGGGTGCCTTGCGTGCCGAGAGCATCATAACTGCCCTCTTTGCCGCCTTCAGGCTCATGCCGTTTATGTCTTCCCTGTCAAAAAGCTCAAAACCGACAAAGCCGCCCGAACTTTCATATCCGGTCTGGATAACATCCCCGGAGACTGCAACCACATGGACAATGATGGACGTATACGGCCGTTCATCCTCGGCAAGAAAACCATCCGACGTGGCGATCTGAACCTTCTGGACGATATCCCTGTAGACCGCCGATACCTGCTTTATGCGCGGATCACAACTCCTCGCGGCATTGTCGGCCTCCCTGACGACTGATATCTTTCTGCCCAGAGGCACATCATACGGCATCAATCCAATATCAAAGGACACGGAAGGCCTTCTCCCCCTGAGATCGAGAGTAGACGGAGATGGAGCGCCGGCCGCAGCCCTGCTCGTCTCCGAGGCTGCTTCCATCAAGGCAGCCTCCGAAAGATCGTTGATGTAGGCATAGGACGTCCTTCCCTTATAAATGAGGCGAATGCCAACACCCGTTTCGGAGCCCATTGTTACCTTCTCCAGTTTTCCGTCATCCAGAACAAGGGATGTCTGTTTCCGGACCTCCGTGAAAATATCAGCGTACTCTCCGCCGTTCGAAAGCGTTCTCCTGATCAATCTCAGTTGAAGTTCCTTATCAAGCATTCTGTTTCCTTTCCTTTGCCCCCGGCCCCTTGTTGATCAAACCCGGAAAACAGACGACGATGCCCCCTGTTTTGAGCATCCGGTCATGTCATTGTGCTATGAAACTGGGTTCAGGGTAATAAAATGGCTTTTTTCAGCATCCCGCCGGTGCTTGGCCGTAAATTACTGTCGCAAATATTATATCATTAATTATGCCGCTTGCTTGTCATTTCCCGACCCTCACGGGGAATCCCTTCGTCGGCCGTGCAGAAGGATTTCCGGCCCACCTGCAGGAATGACAGCTTCGGAGAATCAGGCATTTTATACTTAGATGCTAAATAAAGGAGGTCAGATGCCGGTATTCGGAATCATGGCAGGCAGCGGACTTGACAGCATTCCCGGGATGGATATCAGGGAACCGGTCAGGCTGTCTACTCCCTTCGGCGATCCTTCGGACGATTACAGACTGGGAAGATTGGCGGGAAAGGACGTAGTCCTGCTGTCAAGACACGGGCCGGGGCACGGGATACAGCCGCACAGAATAAATTACCGGGCAAACCTGTGGGGTTTCAGGGAACTTGGGGTCGAGAAGATCATTTCCATAAGTGCTTCCGGGGGGATAAGCCGTGAGATGAGACCCGGCGAGATAACGGTCCCGGATCAGATAATCGATCTGTCAAGCGGCAGGGCCTCCACTTTTTATGAGGCTGAAGATGTCGTGCACGTCGATTTGACCGAGCCCTATTGTCCCGACCTGCGGAGTTATGTGTTCAAGGCCTCTGATATGTCCGGGGTTCCGGTAAAAAAATCCGGGACTTACGTATGCGTCAACGGACCCAGACTTGAGACTGCGGCCGAAATAAGGACTTTTTCGTTGTGGGGCGCCGATATGGTCGGCATGACCGCCATGCCTGAAGCTGCCCTTGCGAGGGAATTGGAAATTTGTTTCGCAGGGATAGTGGTGATAACCAACTTTGCCGCAGGCATCGAGCCAAAAAAGAAACTCACCGCGGCAGAGGTCATCGAGTCTATGCAGGCGTCGCTGGGCAAGCTCAGACTTCTGCTGAAGGCCTTTTTCGCCCTGACTTTCATGCATCCGGCATGCGCATGCCGACATGCGCTCGACGATGCGAAAATATGACTGTGAGGCGGACCAGGAATCGGCACCCCCGACTATCCGCCTTCCGATCGCTGAATGCCGGGGGCCGAAAGCCCCCTTTCTGACAACCACGGCCTCTTGCCCCTCACCCATAGCCTATATTTGTGATTTCCACTTCGACTGTAAGGTAAAATAGATCCTATGCAGACGGTTCTCCTGGTTGAAGACAAGGAATCGATGGCCCGGATGCTGAAGGAGACCCTGGAGTCAGAGGGGTACAGGTGCATTATCGCGCGTGACGGGATCGAAGGGATCAGGCTCCTGAAAGAGAATCATGTGGACCTTGTCCTTTCCGACCTGAAGCTTCCGAAGAAGGGCGGGATCGAAGTCCTCAAGGCCTCAAAAGCTGAAAACCCCCTTGCCCCCGTCATCATGATGACCGCCTTCGGCACGGTTGAAACGGCTGTTACGGCAATGAAGGAAGGCGCCTTTGATTTCATCACCAAGCCTTTCGATACGGACCACCTTCTCTTCCTGATCAAAAGAGCGCTGGAAACGCAGAAGCTCAGGGCGGAGAACACCCTCCTGAAGGAGGAACTGGCATCAAAATACGGTTCTCCGAGGATCATCGGCAAAAGCAGCGGGATTCTTGATGTGGCTCAGAAGATCCAAAAAGTCGCTCCCGGAAAAACAACGGTGCTTCTGCTTGGCGAGAGCGGCACGGGCAAAGAGCTGTTCGCAAGGTCAATCCACAATCTGAGCCCCAGAAGCTGCGAACCCTTTGTCCCCATTAATTGCGCCGCAATTCCGAGGGAACTTCTGGAAAGCGATCTCTTCGGCCACGAAAGAGGCGCATTTACGGGGGCCGAAACAAGAAAGATAGGCAAGTTTGAACTCGCCCATAAGGGCACCGTCTTTCTGGATGAAATAGCCGAGATGGACCTGCCCCTTCAGGCAAAACTTCTACGGGTCCTGCAGGAAGGCGAGATCGAACGTGTCGGCGGCGTTGGGACCGTCAGGATCGACGTGCGTGTCGTAGCGGCCACAAACAGGGACATCGAGAAGGCGGTGGAAGAGAGACTTTTCCGGGAGGACCTTTTTTACAGGCTGAACGGTTTCCCCATACTGATCCCTCCCCTGAGGGAACGAAAGGACGACATCCCTCTTCTGGCGGACTACTTCATCTCCAAGTACCGTGTCGAACTGGGAGCAGGCGTGACAGGCATTGCAGACAAGGCGATGGAACTGCTCGTGGATTATCCATGGAAAGGCAACATCCGGGAACTCGAAAACTGCATAGAACGGGCCATAATACTCTGCGACGGTGATACGATCACAGAAGAGCACCTTTCGTTGAACCGCCAGCTTTCCCTTGAAAGTGCGCTGAAGAACCTTCCCATGGACGGCGCCCTCGAGGATGCGGCCAAAGAGGCGACACGCATCGCCGAAACCGAAAGGATAAGGCGCGCACTGAAAGAGACCAGGGGCAACAAGAGCAGGGCGGCGGAGCTGCTCCGCGTCAGCTACAAGACTCTTCTTACAAAGATAAAGGACTACGGAATAGAAACCTGATAGGCGGTGCGGCCGGTAAAGTCAGTCCAGTGCTGAAAACCCAAGCCTGATCCCCGAGCCCAACATTATTCGATTCCTTGACAGCGTCAAGTACTTATAATTATTATAAAAAAGCGTTCGTTGTGGTTCGTTAAATTCCCTGCTTTTTCCAGTTTGCCGGTGTTGAGCGCATATTGGCGGATCAAGTCAGGCCGGGAAAGCAAATAAAATCTACCGGAGGTTTTGGGTGTCAGGTCATTCAAAGTGGGCATCGATAAAGCACAAGAAGGCGAATACTGACGCAAAAAGAGGAAAAGTCTTTACGAAGATCGTAAAAGAGATCTCTATTGCGGCGAGGCTCGGCGGCGGCGATCCGGGGGGGAACCCGAGGCTGCGCACCGTGATAGAAAAGGCAAAAGAAGTCAACATGCCTCACGATAATATTAAAAAAGCGATCATGAAGGGGACGGGGGAACTGCCGGGTGTAACCTATGAAGAACTCGTCTACGAGGGTTACGGACCCGCCGGCGTTGCCATTATGGTGGAGGTAATGACTGACAACAAGAACAGGACCGTCCCGGAAATCAGGCACCTGATGGCAAAAAACGGAGGCAGCCTCGGCGAAACCGGCTGTGTTTCGTGGCTATTCGACAAGAAAGGGTACATTCTGGTGAGCAAGTCGGCGTCGTCTGAAGACGCTGTGATGTCAGTTGCCCTTGAGGCGGGGGCCGAGGACATGAAGAACGATCCGGGGGAGGACAATTACGAGATCGTCACGTCGCCTGAAGACTTGATAACTGTGAAAGATGCCGTCGAGAAATCCAATATACCTGTGGAGTCGGCGGAGGTTACCATGCTTCCGAAGAACTACGTCGTACTGGATGAAAAGGCGGCGGAACAGATGATAAGGCTGATGGAGGCACTTGAGGATCATGATGACGTGCAGAACGTATACGCGAATTTCGATATCCCCGATGAGATCGCTGAAAAGGTCGGCAGGTAGGCGCGAAACCGCCGTTTGCCAGCCTTCGGACATTGAAATAATAGCACACACCGATTTATCATAGAGGGAGCATGGGCACGTCCATCAGCGCTTCCTTCAAGAAACGTTTTATTGCGGGTCTGTTCGTCTCCATTCCCGCGATTCTTACCCTTCTTGCCATCGAGTGGCTTTACAGGTTCGTTGATGGTCTTCTGGGTCCTTTTTACAACAGGCTTCTAGGCCATCCCACCCCCGGCCTGGGATTCCTTTCCGCTATTGCACTTATCTTCATAGTCGGCTTGATCTCGACGAATGTCTTCGGAAGGAAAATCATAGAATTCTTTGAACGGATCTTCCTCAAGATACCGGTCTTCAAGGGCTTTTATACCGCGGTAAAACAACTTGTCGACGCGTTCTCGCCCGACAACAAAAATGTCTCTTTCAAGAAATTCGTTATCGTGGAATATCCAAGGAAAGGCTTGTTTGCCTTCGGTTTCCTCACGAAGGAATGCACCTTCAAGTCCGCCGACGACGGCACCGAGCAGTGCCTGAGGGCCGTCTACATTCCAACCAACAATCTTTATCTCGGAGAGGTCATTCTCGTCAGCGAAAACGAAGTGTTCTTCACAGACATCCCCATTGACGAAGGAGTAAAGATAATCCTTTCCGGAGGGATTGCCGCCCCCAACAGGATTGGAGAGGCAAGAAAGTGAAGACGGCATGCATTGTTCTTGCAGCCGGTTTGGGCAAGAGAATGAATTCCGACCTGCCAAAGGTATTGCACCGCATATGCGGGGTTCCGATGCTGCAGAGCGTCCTTAATTCGGTAAGAAAGCTGAATCCGGAGAAAGTAGTTGTAGTCGCCGGGGAACATATCGGGATGATAAAAGGGAACGTGGAATTTCCCGGAGTCATGTTTGCGACCCAGCCGAGGGCGAGAGGTACGGGAGACGCAGTCCGGTGCGCCCTTCCGGCAATCGGAGATTTCGACGGCGATATCCTTATCCTTAACGGCGACACGCCTCTGATAAGAACTGGGACGATAAAGAAGTTTCTGAGACTGCACAGGAGAGACGGCAATGCAATTTCAGTCGTCTCCTTTGAAGCCAACGATCCCTCAGCATACGGAAGGATTGTCAGGAGCGCCTCGGGACGGATCGAGGCGATCGTGGAAGAGAAAGACGCAGACCGGCGACAGAAAGAAATCAGGGAAGTGAACAGCGGTCTCTACGCCGTACGCCATGATGCTCTTCCCCTCCTGGGTGAGATAAAGCTGAACAGGGTCAAGGGTGAATATTATCTTACGGACATAGTTTCAGCCGCCCTCCGCCGGAACATGAAAACTTCGGCGTACCTCATCGGAGCCGAGGAGGAGTTCATGGGTGTAAACACTAAAGAGCAACTGCGCATGGCGTCGGACGCAATGAAAAGACAGATCATCGCCGGGTGGACAAAGAAGGGCGTGGAATTCCTCGACCCAGGTTCGGTTTTCATACATTATGATGCGTCTATCGGGAGGGATACGGTAATTTATCCCAACGTACATATAGAGGGACACACAAAAATAGGGAAAAACTCCACGGTTTACCCGAACGTATGGATACTGGACAGTGATATAGGCAGAGAGGTTTTGATAAAGGATTCGACTCTGATCGAGAATGCGAGAGTGGGAGACCGGGCGTCCGTCGGCCCCTTCGCTCACATCCGACCGGGCTCCCGGATAGGCAGGGAAGCAAAAGTGGGAAACTTCGTGGAACTCAAGAAGACTGTGCTCGGCTCAAAAAGCAAGGCGTCCCACCTGAGTTATCTCGGCGACGCGAAGATCGGAAACGGGGTCAATATAGGAGCGGGGACAATAACCTGCAACTATGACGGTAAAAGAAAACATACCACACGCATTGGAGACGGCGTCTTCGTCGGCAGTGATTCACAGCTGGTCGCACCGGTCAGCGTCGGGAGGGGCGCCTACGTGGCGGCCGGCTCAACCATTACCCATGATGTTCCCGCCGGCTCCCTGGCAATAAGCAGGACCGGCCAGAAAAATGTACGGGGATGGGTGCGAAAGCGGTCACAGAGCAGGATTATGGCTGCAAAAAAGAAAGGAAAGGATAAAGAGGACTGAATTCGAAAAACGGAAATTGCGGCTGAAGGTATTTCCGTGTCCTTGGGTGCTGACTTGAAATGTGCGGGATTATTGGATACACAGGTAAAAGAAACGCCGTAGCCGTCGTGCTTGAAGGTCTGAAACGCCTCGAATACAGGGGGTACGATTCGGCGGGCGTCGCCTTTTTTTCTCAAAAAGGGATCGATGTCATACGCTGCAAAGGCAAGATCAGAGACCTGGCATCCATTGTCGAAACGGCAGAGGTCGCCAGCAACACCGCCATAGGCCACACCAGATGGGCCACGCACGGCAAACCATCGGAAGAAAATGCGCATCCGCACCGGTCAGGGGGGATAATCATCGTTCATAACGGCATCATAGAAAACTACCTGGAGCTGAAGAAGAAACTTATCGCAAAGGGATATAAGTTCCTCTCCGAGACCGATACGGAAGTTCTGTGCCATCTCATCGCCTCCTGCGCCGGAGACCGTCCGATAGAAGAGGCGGTAAGAATGGCTCTGCGGGAGGTAAAGGGAGCTTACGCGCTTGCAGTCATCAATGAAAATGAACCGGGCAAGATCGTGGGTGTACGGAAAGACAGTCCCCTCGTTGTCGGACTCGGCGACGGAGAATACTTTCTTGCGTCGGACGTGCCGGCATTCCTGCCCTATTCCAGGGATGTCATGTTCCTGGATGAAGAGGAAATGGTGGTCCTTACCGCCGACGGTGTGGTCGTGACCACACTCGAAGGCAAGCGGGTCGAGAAGGAAGTGAAGTCCATCACATGGAGTCCGTCAATGGCCGAAAAAGGCGGTTACCGACACTTCATGCTCAAGGAAATATTCGAACAGCCCCGGGCGGTCGGCGACACCATCAGGGGCAGGTTCTCCGCAGAGACAGGAACGGTAAACCTGGATGAGTTCGGCCTGTCCCCGAATATGATTGAAGGCATCAATAAGATTTTTATTGTAGCCTGCGGAACATCCTGGCATGCGGCTCTCATGGGGAAATATATGATCGAGGACCTTGCAAAAGTCCCTGTCGAAGTCGATATAGCATCTGAATTCCGTTATCGCAAGCCGCTGATACGGACCGGGGACCTGATGATAGTTGTCACCCAGTCAGGTGAAACCGCCGATACCCTCGCCGCCCAGAGGGAAGCCAAGAAGCTTGGTGCAAGGATCCTGTCAATATGCAACGTAGTCGGAAGCACATCCGCCAGGGAAGCTGATTTCGTTTTTTACACCCATTCAGGGCCTGAAATAGGCGTCGCTTCCACTAAGGCATTCCTGACTCAGGTGACGGCGGCATATTTGCTTGCAATTGCCCTGGGCAGGACAAGAGCGGTCATCGACGCAGAGAAATCCACAGAACTGCTGAACGAACTTCTGCTTCTGCCCGGCAAGATAGAGCGCGCCCTTTCCGCCGACGATGCGATCAAGTCCATCGCAAGGAACTATTTCAAGTCGAGGGGCTTTATCTATATCGGCAGGAGCGTCAACTATCCGGTGGCACTCGAAGGCGCTCTCAAACTGAAGGAGATTTCTTACATACACGCTGAGGGATATCCGGCGGGTGAAATGAAGCACGGTCCCATCGCCCTGATCGACGAGGAGCTTCCGGTCGTGGTGCTGGTCTCGAGGGACGGCCTGTATGAGAAGATGATAACCAGCATTCAGGAAGTGAACAGCAGGGGCGGAAAGGCGGTTACGATAGCAGGAGAGAGCATGAGAGACATTTGCGAAATCTCGCAAAACTGTATACTTGTTCCCGACGCAAACCCCTATCTGTCCGCAATACTCCTGGCAGTTCCGCTCCAGTTGCTCGCCTATTACATAGGTGTCCTGAGAGGGTGTGATGTCGACCAGCCGAGGAACCTCGCAAAGAGTGTAACGGTGGAATAAACGGGCAGTTTCAGAGCGCTGCGGTAGATTTAAAAGCCCTATATTTGTTATTCTATAATGCCTGGGGTAAATCGATGTCGAAAGAAGGTTTGATGCAGGAGCTGAATTCGCAGCAGAGAGAAGCGCTGAAACATGTTGAAGGCCCTCTTCTTGTATTGGCCGGCGCAGGCAGCGGCAAGACAAAAGTCCTCACCCATAAATTCGCTTATCTCTTAAAGACTCTCAAGACCTCCCCTGATTCCATTCTTGCCGTAACTTTTACGAACAAGGCAGCCCGAGAGATGCAGACGCGCATCGGAGCCCTGGTCACTAAGGATTTCAGACAGCCGTGGATAGGCACTCTGCACTCCCAGTGCGGCAGGATACTCCGCAAAGAGATAAGGACACTCGGGTACGCTCCGGACTTTTCAATATACGACGAGGAAGACCGTTGCAACCTTATAAGGCACATACTCAAAGAATTCAAGATTTACGAGGCGCTGTACAGGGGCGTTTCATCACGGATCAATGTATTGAAAGCCTCCCTTATCGGCCCCGAGGATTTTCTCGCTTCGGGTGACGGTTTCGGCTTCGACGAAAAATTGGCGAAGGTATATGTCAGATACCAGGACGAGATAAGGAGGAGCAATGCCCTTGATTTTGACGACCTGATCATGCTCACCTTCAAACTCTTCAGCGATAGTCCGAAAATACTTAAGAAATACCAGTCCCAGTTTGAGTTCATACTCATCGATGAGTTTCAGGACCTTAATCTCGCCCAGTACAGTCTCGTGAGGCTGCTGTCGAAGCTTCACGGCAATATCTCCGCAATGGGCGACGACGACCAGAGTATTTATAAGTTCCGGGGGGCCGATGTCCGGAACATGCACAACTTTGAAAAAGACTTTCCGGGGACAAAAGTAGTCAGGCTGGAGAGGAATTACAGGTCCACACAGAACATATTGGATGTCTCACATGCCGTGATTTCACTGAACGCCGACAGAAAGACAAAGAAGCTTTGGACGGACAGGGGCCGCGGCGAAAAGATCCATTTCTGCTGGTTGGACAGCGGCGAGGAAGAAGGCAGGCATATCGCCAAGATCATCAAGGAATTGTTCTTGAAAGGCGCTTACTCGTACAGGGATATAGGCATTTTTTACAGGGTAAACCTCCAGGCAAGAACGATAGAAGACTCCCTGAGAGAAATGGGGCTGCCGTATCACATAATAGGCGGCACTAGTTTTTACCAGAGAAGGGAAGTCAGGGACGTGGTCGCTTATGCCCAGCTGATCCTGAACCACAGCGATAACGTCAGCCTCCGGAGGGTCATCAACTGCCCGCCGCGCGGGATAGGGACTGCGACCCTTACCAAGATAGAGAACGAAGCGAAGAAAAAGTCGGCTTGCCTTTTCGATACTATGAAGTCATGCATTCGCGGCAACGGAATTGTGGCCTCAACAAAGGAAAAGCTGAATAATTTTATCTGTCTTATCGAAAAACTTTCTTCCGGTTCTTACAATTCAGCCGCGGACCTGCTGAAGGCAATAGCGGGAAAAACCGGATATATGACGCTTCTGGATGAAGAGAAAAAAGCAAACGTCGAAGAGCTTATCGCTTCGGCCGAAGGGAAAGACATCAGGGAGTTTATCGACGGGGTTTCGCTCCTGACGAACCTGGACGAAGATCCGGGGGACAACTACATTTCGCTTATGCCCCTCCATTACGCGAAAGGGCTTGAATTCCCCGTCGTGTTCATAACCGGCATGGAAGAGGGCATTCTTCCCTATTTCAAGGCGATCGGAAACGACGAGGAAATCTCCGAAGAAAGGCGGCTCGTCTATGTAGGGATGACCCGCGCAAAGGATCTTCTCCTGTTGACAGGCGCCCGCAAGAGAAGACTGTATTCCCGTGTACAGGAGCAGGAGCCGTCCAGGTTCCTGAAAGACCTGCCGAAGGATTACTGCCAGTGGATCGAAAAGGTGACCGAGCCGAAGCCCCTTAAATACCGCCTTGAGAAAAGGAAAGTTGAGCCCAGGAAAATACGCCCCCTCTTCCAGTCGGGATGCAGAGTCAGACACCCGGTATGGGGCATCGGGGTAATCAGAGATTGCTACGGCGACGGAGACGATCAGAAGGTCATGGTAAATTTTCCGAATGTCGGAATGAAAAGACTCTCTCTGAAACTCGCCAACCTCACAAAGATATAGGATTATTTCAATGGAGATTTCGATAGGACATTTATCGGGGCTTGCCAGGCTGTCGCTTTCCGATGAAGAAACGAAGCTGTTTAAAGATCAGCTGAGCAGCATCCTGACTTATATGGCGAAACTCAACGAACTGGATACCAGGGGTGTTGAGCCGACGTCGCATGTTATCCTTATCCGCAATGTCGACAGGGAAGACTTGCACCGGCCCTCCCTGACCAGGGAAGAGGCGCTGATGAACGCGCCGGACCACACCGACCGGTTTTACAGGGTCCCGAAGATTATAGAATGACTATGATGCGGTGCATGCTCAGATCCAAGATACACATGGCGACTGTCACTGAATCCAATCTCGCCTACGAGGGAAGCATCACAATTGACGCCGCCATAATGAAAAGGGCCGGCATGCTCCCCTATGAACAGGTGATGGTGAGCAACCTCAACAATGGTGAACGGTTCGAGACCTACGTCATCCCCGCTCCGGAAAACTCGGGGGAAATATGCCTGAACGGACCGACGGCGCGGAAAGGCGTGGTCGGCGATGTGGTGATTGTTTTCTGTTATGGTTACCTGGAAGAAGAGACGGCAGTCCATCACAAGCCGAAAATTATCCTGCTAGATTCGGAAAACAAAATAAAAAAAGAAAAGTAAGCACCCGTCCTCTCCTTCAGCTGATCTTTAAAACTTTTGCGCCGCGGATCTTTCTCTCTTTTATTTCGAGTAAAACCCTGTTCGCCTCTTCAAGGCCGAACTCCTGCACTTCAGGTTTGATCGGAATTTTGGCCGCAAGTTCCAGAAATTCCTTAACGTCTCTTCTCGTTACATTGGCCACGCTCTTGACCTCCTTTTCCAGCCAGAGGTCTCGCGCATAGTCCAGTTCCAGCAACGCGCTCTTGTCCGTCTCCTCCTTGCGGATCGCGTTGATTACCAGCCGTCCGCCCTTGTCAAGGACCTCCAGGACCGAGACTGCCGGTTTCCAGGCCGGTGTAGTATCGATTGCGCAGCGCAATTTCTCCGGACAAGAAGCCCCGATGTCCCCGGTCCACACCGCCCCGAGCTCCTCGGCAAAATCCAGCTCGCTCCTGGTCCTCGAAAAAACGAAGACCCGCGAATTAGGGTATTTCTTCCTGACCGCGGCTATTACCAGGTGGGCCGAGGCACCAAAGCCGACAAGGCCGATATTATCACCGTCCTTCACGCCGCAGAGGCGCAGGGAGCGGTATCCCACGGCTCCCGCGCAGAGCAGCGGTGCAGCCTCCGCATCGGAAAAAAGCTCCGGGATCGGGTAGGCAAAGTCCTCTGAAACCGTAGTATATTCGGCATAGCCACCATTTGCGTCCCTCCCCGTGGCACGGAATTCGTCGCACAGGTTCTCCCGGCCGGATAAACATGACTCGCATTTTCCGCAGGCGGAATGTATCCATGCAATGCCCACTCTGTCGCCGACCTTGAATCTTCCGGCCCCTTGTCCGTTTTTTTCGACCCTCCCCACAACCTGGTGTCCCGGAACAACGGGCAGCACCGGCGGAGGCGTCCTGCCCTCTATCTCGTCGATATCAGTATGGCATACGCCGCAGGCCGAAACCTTTACCAGGATTTCCCCACGGGCCGGAACGGGGTCCGGCAGTTCAAC
>JBJKOV010000402.1:0-20458 GCA_046707105.1 Thermodesulfovibrionales bacterium | reverse complement strand
TTTATTAACAGTTTCATAATAGGTTGTACGTTTTGGTCGTCATTCCCGCGAAGGCGGGAATCCAATTTAACCGAGAATGGATGCCCGATTAAGGTCCTCGGGCATGACGAATAAGACTATGAAATTTGTGAATATTATTATGAGTCTGTTAATAACTGCCAGAGTAATAATGGTATCAGGAGAGTAAAAACGTCTCTTAAATCATTAGTTTTCAGGCGGCCCTTTTTTATCGACATTTAACGGATCCTTGATCAAGATGATAGAACGTAAAAGGGAAGGGCGATGCCGTCGTGCTGAGCTGGTCTTTTGAACTGATGATCTGCCATAATAGCGGCATTCCTTTATATCCTCAGGATGCAGAGCGGAGACGACTTATGAGCAGGCTAACGAGGTTGGCGGGTTATCCCGCTGTCGGTTTTCATCGGGTGAGCGGGGCGGAAGCGTTCTTTCCCCCTGATTTCATCGGGGCAGGGCGGGGTGGCGCACGATGACTTTTCTGAAGATTCTCGTCCTGGCTATCGTACAGGGGGCCGCCGAGCTGTTGCCGGTATCGAGTTCTGCGCACGTCATCGTCGCAGAGAAGTTGATGGGACTTGACCCGACCAGCCCGGAAATGACGCTGCTCCTCGTAATGCTTCACACAGGCACGATGTTTGCCGTCATCTTTTATTTCTGGAGTTCATGGAAGAAAAGCTTCTTCGTTTCTGGAAAGGTCTCTCGGGATTCCATTAAGTTCATCGTGGTGGCCACATTCTTCACGGGGATTGTAGGTCTGCTGCTGAAATTTCTTATCGAGAAATTTGTTTTGGGGGCCGTCCCCCATGCCCAGATCGAACTTCTTTTCGGGAACCTCGGGTTGATATCGGCGTCGCTTGCTGCGGTCGGTGCGTTTATTATTTTCTCCGGGTGGAAAGTCCGTCGTCAGGCCGGCGCAGAAGTGCCCCTGGGTATGAAAGAGTCTTCCTGGATCGGGGCGGTGCAGGGCGTCTGCCTGCCTTTCCGGGGTTTCTCACGCTCGGGGGCGACTATTTCGACAGGTCTTCTTTTCGGCATCGCTAAGGCACGGGTCGAGGAGTTCAGTTTTGCCCTTGCCGTTGTTCTTACGCCGCCTGTGATAGCGCGTGAAATCTGGAGATTATTGAAGGCCCATCACGCTTCACTGTCGAGCGCGGCGGACATGACAGGTCTCTTCTATCCGAGTCTGCTCGGCATGGCACTGAGCTTTGTCTCCGGACTCCTGGCACTTCGCTGGCTTTCGAGCTGGCTGGAGCGCGGCCGCTGGCATCTGTTCGGAATCTACTGTCTCTGCTTTTCAGTTGTTGCGCTTCTGCTCTACAGGGCCGGTTTTTAGCAGGGCTGTTCAGGCGGCTCGGAGAGAACGGATCTTCACTTCAGATCCACTTCTTTTTTCTGAAAAAGATCAGCATCGCCACTGCAACCAGGACGTTTATCACCCAGAAGAAGAGGTACCCATATCGCCAATGGAGTTCCGGGATGTTGGTAAAATTCATACCGTAAACGCCGGCAATAAAAGTGAGGGGCATGAAGAGGGTTGCGATGATGGTGAGAACTTTCATAACGGCATTCATCCTGTTGCTGATGCTCGAAAGGTAGATATCGAGCATGCCCGACACCATGTCCCGGAGGGTCTCAATGGTGTCGATTACGTGGATAGTATGGTCGTAAACGTCCCTGAGATATATTCTGGTGGTATCAGTGATAAGGGGGATATCGCCCCTGATCATGCTGTTGACAACCTCCCGAAGGGGCCATAAAGCCTTTCGCAGGAAGATCATCTCCTTCTTGAGGTAATGGATATCGCGGAGAGTCTCGTTCGAAGCGTCGCTTACAAGCCTTTCTTCAAGAATCTCCACGCGCTCTCCCGCCTTCTCAAGAACGGTAAAGTAATTATCTACTACGGCATCCATAAGGGAATACGTGAGATAGTCTGCGCCCAGGTTCCGCAGTTTCGTGCCGTTCTTGCGACAGCGTTCTTTCACGGCAGCGAAGACGTCGCCGGCAATCCCCTCCTGGAAGGAGAAGAGGAAGTTCGGTCCAAGGATTAAACTGATCTGCTCTGAGGCCATCTCCCCCTCAGCGTCGGTGGAAGACAGCATCTTCAGTACGATGTAGAGATAATCCCCATAGTCTTCCATCTTGGGGCGCTGGTCGGTGTTGAGGATGTCCTCGAGCACGAGAGGGTGGAAGCCGTAACACTCCCCGATATGACGGAGAATTTCAGCATCGTGGACTCCCTGCACATCGATCCATGTGGTTGCAGGACTGTCCCGGAAGACGAAGCATTCTTCGATTCTTTCCAGCTCCCTTTCCCTGATCTCCTTTTGATCGTAATCCATCACAGTGATCCTGGGCTTGCCTTCTCTCTCTTCGCCGATATGGATAAGGCTTCCCGGCGGAAGGCCGCTTTTCTTTGACCTCTTTTTTATCAGCTTGAGCATGTTACCTATTCTAACCGAATTGGTCCGGTTTTTCAGATGGGTATAGGAACCCATGTCGTTACGCGATAAGATGTAGTGGCGGACAGGCGGAGTAATTACGCCGCAACTTCAAAAATGTGAATGGCAATCCTTGGAGGACATATTATGAATGAGGACCGATACCACAGGGGATTGAGAAAACTGAAGGAAATAGACGGAATGGCAGGAGAGAGTGTAATCGAGAGTCTGAAAGATATTGCCCCCGATCTGGGCCGCTACACAATCGAGTTCCCTTTTGGAGACATATACTCGCGGCCGGGCCTCGATCTCAAATCCAGGGAAATCGCTACGGTAGCCGCGCTTACCGCTCTTGCCAATGCCCGTCCACAGCTGAAAGTTCATATCAACGCGGCGCTGAATGTCGGCTGTACCAGGCAGGAGATCGTAGAGGTCATCATCCAGATGGCGGTCTATGCTGGCTTTCCTGCCGCATTAAACGGCATGTCTGCCGCAAAGGAGGTCTTTGATGAACGCAATGAATGAAAGGAGGGTTAGTTACTTCGCAGCACCGATGAGGTCTGAACACGAGAAGAAGCCATGGTCATGAGGCCGGACAGCATGAAATACATCGAGGCGGTAAAAGGAGGCGCGCCTGATGTGCTGCGCATTGCCACCGGCCCGTTGCCTGAGCCTGAAGCCGACGAGGTCCTGATCCGTGTTCTGGCCGCCGGAGTTAACCGCCCGGACGTCTTACAGAGGCAGGGCCTTTACCCCCCGCCGCGAGGTGCCAGTCCGATTATCGGTCTTGAGGTGGCCGGAGAAGTGGCGGCAGTCGGGCAAAAGGTCACTGCTTTAAAGCCGGGCGACCTGGTATGCGCACTGACCAACGGCGGCGGTTACGCAGAATACTGCGCCGTTCCGGAGTTGCAGTGCCTGCCATGGCCGGAAGGCTACGATGCGGTCCGGGCGGCGGCCCTGCCGGAGACCTATTTTACGGTATGGGCAAACCTGTTCCAGATCGGCCGGCTTGCTCCCGGAGAAACCGTGCTTGTGCATGGAGGGACCAGCGGAATAGGGGTTACCGCCATCCAGCTGGTCCGCGAATTCGGCAGCCGGGTCTACGCGACCGCCGGAACCATGGAGAAGTGCGAGGCCTGCGTAAATCTCGGTGCCGACGCCGCTATCAATTACAAGGCGGAAGATTTTGCTGAACGCATAGCGGGGCTCACCGGCGGCCAGGGTGTAAACGTGGTGCTGGACATGGTCGGCGCGCCGTACACCATGCGCAACCTCGGCTGTCTGGCGACGGACGGGCGGCTGATCCAGATCGCCGTGATGCATGGGGCGAGGGTCGCGGACTTCGACCTGTTGCCGGTTATATCGCGCCGGCTGACCATAACCGGATCGGCGATGAGGCCGCGCACCACCAGGGAAAAAGGATTGATCGCCGCCGCGCTGCACGAGAGGGTGTGGCCGGTCCTCGACGGCGGACGCTGCGGTCCGGTGATCCACCGGGTTTTTGCACTCGGGGACGCAGCCGGCGCACATCGCCTTATGGAAAGCAGTACCCATATCGGAAAGATCGTACTCAGGGTAGCCGAATAAGCTGATTTCGAAGGTAGTATCTTATGTGGGATTTCTTAAGACTAACCGGCATGTATAGCCGAAGCCGTCACTCAGACGTCCCGTGCTGAGTGCAAGAGTAAGCTTTGCATCCCGGCAGGGGACTCCTCAATCTCTAGTGAGTGTTTGGTAAAGCAGGGAAGCACAACTATTGCGCAGACGTCAAACAGTATAGTATCATAACTCCTCATATTTCAATTTGAGGAGTTATGATACTTATGCCTGTTAAGAAGAACTGCTGGGAATTAAAGAATTGCGGGAGAGAGCCCGGAGGTGCGAAGACAAACGATATGGGAGTTTGTCCGGCGTCAACGGATTCGAGGCTTCATGGAGTCCACGGCGGCATAAAGAGCGGCAGGGCCTGTTGGGTGGTTTCAGGGACCATGTGCGACGGAGAGGTTCAGGGAACCTTTGCGAGCAAGTTTTCGAGCTGCAAACTGTGCGAAGTTTACCTCCTCGTAAAAGAGGAGGAAACGCCTGCCTTTAAGCTTTCAGCCACTTTGATGTCGATGCTTAGGTAGACACTTCGCTGCACCCGGGGCACTCCCCGGCTCTCACGCAAGACCTGCCTGTAACGTTGACAAAATATACTTAACTCATTCATAGTAAGGCATCACTGGAGCATAACCTCAGGGATGAAAACCCTGGGGTTTTATTTTGTCGAAAACCCAAAAGGAGATGTTTGTTGGAGAAGAAGGCGATACAGGGTTTTGAAGATTTTAATGTGAGCCCTGAACTGCTCAAAGCGGTCCGGGCTATGGGCTTTGAGGAACCTACGCCCATCCAGAAAATGAGCATACCGGAAGCACTGGAGGGCCGTGACATCATCGGCCAGGCGCAAACCGGTACGGGCAAGACGGCGTCATTCGGGATACCGATAGTCGAGAAGGATTTCACGGGCAAGAAACCCTATGCGCTCGTCATAGAGCCGACGCGTGAACTGGCCCTGCAGGTTACCGAAGAACTCGGCGCGCTCGCGACCTACAAGAAATGTTCGGTACTAACGGTATACGGCGGGGCATCGATGGAAAGGCAGATACAAGCCCTTCGCAAGGGAACGAACATAGTCGTCGGGACGCCGGGGCGTATCATAGACCACCTCACGCGCGGGACTCTGTCTACAAAAAACGTGTCCATTGTAGTGCTCGATGAGGCCGATGAAATGCTCGACATGGGATTTATCGCCGACGTCGAGAGGATCCTCGAAATGACGCCGGAAACGAGACAGACGATGCTTTATTCGGCGACCATGCCGCAGGAAATCCTGAAGATCTCAAAACGGCATATGAAGGACCCGCTGAAAATCGCTATAAACGTTAAAGACATCATAACTCCTCAGATCAAACAGGTGTTTTATGAGGTGCGCGAAAAAGACAAGGCCGAGGTCCTCACCAGGCTGCTTGATGTGGAAGCGCCGGAACGCAGCCTCATCTTCTGCCATACCAAAAGGGAAGTGGATGAGATTGCGGCGAGACTGCAGCATCTCGGATATAATGCCGGCGCCCTTCATGGCGATTTTACCCAGTCCCACAGGGAAGAGATGATGAAGAAGTTCCGGAGTGGCAAGATCGAACTTCTTGTTGCGACTGATGTGGCAGGCAGGGGGATAGACGTAGAGAACATAAGCCATGTGATCAACTACAGTATCCCCCAGAACCCTGAGGGGTACATTCATCGGATAGGCAGAACGGGCAGGGCAGGACGGGCGGGCATAGCGGTTACGTTTGTTACGCCGAGGGAGTCCCGTCAGCTTCAGTTAATCGAAAGGATCGCAAAGACAAAACTGAGCCGCGGCATTATCCCGACACCTGCCGACGTCAAAAAGGCGCGCCAGAGGGTCATAAAAGAGAATGTGTCGAAGATGATCGGCGAGGGCAAACATAAAACATACCTGGGCGTTGTCCGCGAGCTTGCAGATTCTGTGGCAGTGGACGAAGTGGCTGCCGCCGCTCTTTTCATCGCTTTCGGCAACAGGGAAGCCGGTGAACTCGAACAGTTCAGTCCAGAGCAGAAAGAAAAGGGAATGACGAGATTGTTCATGACGCTGGGACGAAAAGACAAGATCCAGACCGCAGAGATACTGAAGGCCATAGCGAGCGAGACGGGCATTTCAGGACGTCAGATAGGCAAGATAGATATTATGGAAGCTTTTACCTTCTTCGAGGTGCCCTCCGATATAGTCGAAAAGGTTTTGACTGTGATGAACAAAGCCGTCATCAGGGGCAGGAAAGTCGCGGTCGAAAAAGCAAAACCTTCGAATGTTATTTCAAAGTCCGGCGCCGGGAAATCCCGCTTCGCTAAGAAGCGGAAAAAGGACCGTTTCTCCAGGACCGGCGTTTAAAACCCCGACCGGCAATATGTGGCGCCCGGGCAGGGGAAAAAGCGCAGACTACTGGATTGCCGATAGAGTCAGTTTCCCTTCCTGGTGCCTGCCGCACCCCTGGCTGAACCCGGGGATTTCTTCATAATAAGGGTCCTGTCGAGATTTCGTCGATACGCCGGTTCCGAGGGAGCCAGTTGGACCGCAACCCTGAATTGCTCGATTGCTTCCTCTTCATACTGCTGCCGGAGAAAAACCGCGGGAGCATAAGACGGATATTTTTTCGTCAGGAGAGGCAGGGTGCCACCCATCAGGGTAGTCGGAACTATCAGCGCCACGGCCGAAAATACGATGCAGACAAGCGATGCAGAGACCGACAAACAACGGTTGCAGGCGTTATAATGCTTCAAAACCCTTTCAGAGATCAAGACAACGCTGCACTCCTCATTCGGGTCGCAGGATGTCGACGGGAGGGGAATCACCCGGGCAAAGAAGCCGCCTTCGGCTGAAGAATGCTCATGAAAAGATATACCAGTGAATACCGCTGAATTATTAAACTTGTGATTAAGGGATAACTTCATAAGCTGAAGTTCACGTTGACAGGGGACTTTTCAGTGTGATAATAATGGATCAGGAAGACGCATTACCCGATAAGACTAATCCCTCCGTGAGGAGGGGGCTGAAAGCTTCGGATCTTTTAGAAGATGGCCGGGCTGCCGAAGGTGATGGACCTTGGTAGTTCGGCCTTTTAATCAGGAGAAAGGAGGCGACACGGGGAGTAAAGGGCGGGATTATGACGGCTTTGCCCCGGCGCGCCGGTGTTCTTTCTGAAAGAGTAGTCTGCCGGGCTGCCGTAAGATCCTTTGAAGACGTATAAATCCGGGACCGATGAAAGGAGTTAAGACATGACTACCGTGAGAAAATTACTGGAATCAAAGCCCCGGGAAACCTGGACTATCGAGCCGGGGGTGACGGCGTATGAGGCACTGGAGGTGATGTCGGAAAAAAACGTGGGTGCCCTGCTCGTGGTAAAGGATGGTCAGCTGGCAGGGGTTTTTTCGGAGCGTGATTATGCTAGGAAGGTCATTCTCAAGGGCAAGTCTTCGAAGAACACGACAGTCGGGGAGCTGATGACGCACCCTGTCTATTACGTGACGCCCGACATGACGATAGGAGATTGCATGGCTCTCATGACGGACAGGAGAGTGCGCCATCTGCCGGTCATGGAAAACCAGAGAGTTGTAGGCGTAGTAAGTATAGGCGACGTGGTTAACAGGGTCATCAGCGAACAGCAGGTCACAATACGTGACCTCGAAGGCTATATCACCGGCACATATGCCGACATCGATGCTCACTAGCGAGCCATCTGCATAAGCCGCAAAGTCCTACCCCATCCGGCCCTCTCCCGCAAGGGGGAGGGGTTCCTTGATAGTCTTACCTTTCAGAAGATGGAACAGTAATCCTTCGTGTTTGCCAGGGTTGCATATTTTGGTAATAATCAATCAACCTATAACGCGTTTCTAAGATCGACATCAGCCTAATGCTGAATAAAGGGGGGGCGGGCACAGGTCCATGATCCATATATGGGTCTTCTTTGCGCTTGCTTCAGCCTTTTCCCTGGCAACGAGCGACGCCTTCGCAAAAAAGGCACTCGAAACCGGCAACGAATATCTCGTGGCGTGGCTGAGGCTCGCTTTCACCTTTCCCTTCCTCTTTATAGTCTGGCTCTCTATCCCGACCCCGGAACTGGACGGGAAATTCTATGTCTCTTTCTTTACAGCGTTGCCTATTGAGTTGATTGCGCTGGTTCTCTACATTAAGGCGCTGAAGTATTCTGCCTTAAGTTTGACCTTGCCGTTCCTTTCCCTCACACCCATAGTTTTAATCGTTGTCTCCTTTGTGATTCTGGGTGAAAGAGTATCCATGCGGGGAGGGGCAGGCATTTTCCTTATTGCCGCGGGAAGCTATGCCTTGAATAGCGGGGAGATAAGAAAGGGCCTTATGGAACCGTTCAGGGCCATCACCAGGGAGAAAGGGTCCTTGATGATGATAGCCGTGGCCGTCCTCTACAGTATAACCTCGACCCTTGGCAAGAGAGCAATTGAACACTCATCGGCCATTTTTTTTGGGACGACTTATTTCATGGCGCTGACTCTGCTCTTCTCTCCTCTGGCGCTGACGATGGGAAGGCGAGAGCTGACATGGTTTACGGCCGACCGTAAAAGCATGAGAATACTGATCGTAGCCGGACTCATGAACGGGATCATGATCATGACCCACATGACGGCCATGAGTCTTACAAATGTGGCTTACATGATTGCGGTAAAAAGAATAAGTCTTCTCATAGGCGTCTGCTACGGTTACTTTTTTTTCAAGGAAGATATCAGGACAAGACTGCCTGCAGCTTTCCTGATGCTGGCCGGATTTGTCCTCGTAATCACGTCAAGATGATCCCGCAAAACTAAAAACGATGCAGCCTGAACAATCTGATAGCCTGATGCATTCCGGCTCAAGGAGGAGTTGCGACCCCGGGTTGCCCGCTTGATGTTTTGTTTCCCGAAACAATAGAATCTATTATCCATCCCGGCGTAATCCGGGGCTTGGCAGGCGAACCCTGGATGAATCGTCCTGGAAAGGACGCATTATTGCGGCCCGGGAAAGCCGGGGAGGAGGAGTCGGATGTGAGTACAACGTTCGTTCAGGTATCGACCGGAAAGCAGATAGAAATGGTCGAATCCCTGGCTAAAGAGATCTGGACCGAACATTACACACCGATTATCGGCGGGGAGCAGGTCTGTTACATGCTCGACAGGTTCCAGACAAAGAAGGCAATTTCGGATGAGATAGGCGCAGGCGTCCTCTATTTTCTGATCGAATCAGGCGGAGAGTCGATTGGATACGTCGCCGTCCAGCCGAAAAGAGCCGAATTGTTTCTGAGCAAGATATATATAAGTTCTGCGAATCGTTCGAGCGGCTACGGAAAGAAAGCCGTTCAGTTCATCGAAAAGCTGGCCAGGAAGAGAGGGCTGGGGAAGATCTCGCTCACGGTGAACAAAAACAACACAGCTTCTATCGAGGCATATAAGAAGCTGGGTTTCAGAAATCTCGGATCGCTTATTAGGGATATAGGCGGCGGGTTTGTCATGGATGATTACAGAATGGAAAAAAACGTCTCGCGCCTTCCCGGGGCGGACGGATGATCCGCCCAGACGGCAGACAGGCTGGTGCCTTCCCTTCAAGTGCAAGGTGCCCTGAGAGGGGAAAATCTGGATGATCACACGCTTTATTGTTTACACTTCACTCCTTTGCATGGTCCTCCTGACGGCCTACCAATACCATAACAGAAAAATTGCCGAGCGGGTTTCGCATGAAGCGGAAGCACGCACCGTTCCTGCAGCTCCTCTGGAGGCACGGGTGCCCGCGAATGTCCCCCTGGAGGAGCGTCGAGACGCGTCACAGGAAGTTTCCGCGTCTGACACCCCTGATCCGGCCCAGATTTTTCCACCCGCCGCGCCTCAGCCAGCCGACAGACAGAAGGAGGTGAGGGCAAAGGCGATCGGGCTGTTTAACGGGAAGGATTATAACGGCGCCCTGAAGCTGTTAAAACAGGTGGAGAACCCCGACATGGGAGTGCTTTTGGGTATAGGGGTTTGTTATTTCAAACTAGGCGATTATCAGAACTCAGTATCCTTTCTCCGGGAGGTCCTGGCACTTGACGAAAACAACTTTGTTGCGCTGAAGATCATCGCCTTCGCCTATTACAATCTCGATGACATCGAGCAGAGTTTGACAAGTGCCGGGAAAGGACTCTCCGTGCGCAGCGACGCGGAACTGCAGGCCCTCTATAAGAGGCTTGGCCGGGAAAGGGACGCCAGGAGGGGATATACGGAGGAAAGCTCGTCACATTTCAGGATCCTTTTTGACGGATATGAACACGGAAGCGTCGACAGGAAAATCCTCGACATCCTTGAGGACGCATACAGAACGATCGGACAGCAACTCGATTATTTTCCACCCGAACCGGTAACAGTCATATTGTATACGGACCGCGATTTTTACGATACAACGCAGGCCCCGCAGTGGTCGCGAGGTATATACGACGGCAAGATCAGGATTCCTGTAAAAGGGCTTGGGTTGCGGGTATCTGCCATAAGAAAAGTCCTGTTTCACGAATATACTCACGTACTTGTCCATTACCTTGCGCATTCCTGTCCACTCTGGATAAATGAAGGCCTTGCCGAGTATTTCTCCGCCACCTATCGGGGTAAGACCGGTCAGGCGATACCGCTCCGGAATATTGAGAACTCATTTGAGGGGCTCAGCGGGAGAAATGTTACCCTGGCTTATTGGGAAAGCTATTCAGCGGTCTCCTCTTTGATAGAGAAATACGGGCTTTACAGGATGAAGGCCCTGCTTGAGGCATTCGGGACAGGCGAAGGACCAGATGCCGCATTCGAAGACGCTCTTGGCATTACTTACAGCCGGTTCATTTCGAGCTGGGGAAAATATGCCGATTCTTCATTTTAATTATTAATAAAGCTATAAATTATGCAAGTAACTATTGAATTTTTTGGGCATTTGGGGTAGTCTATAACTCCTGAAAATCTTATTTGGTGGGGAGGACTTTTTGATGGCAAAAGCATCCGCGAAGTCTAAAAAATATGTTTATTTCTTCGGCAGCGGCAAGGCAGACGGAAAGGCCGAGATGAAGAATCTTTTGGGAGGGAAGGGCGCTAACCTGGCTGAAATGACGAATCTGGGGATACCCGTTCCTCCCGGCTTTAGCATAACGACGGAGGTCTGTACTCTTTATTACAAAAACAGGCGCAAGTATCCTCCGGAGCTGAAAAAGCAGGTTGATTCTGCACTGGGCAGGGTCGAAAAGATTATGGGCAGGAAATTCGGAGACCCGGAGAATCCCCTTCTGGTTTCCGTCCGCTCCGGGGCCAGGAGTTCCATGCCGGGCATGATGGAGACGGTGCTGAACGTGGGACTTACGACCAAGACAATACCGGGCCTCGTCAAAAGGACGAAGAACGAACGGTTTGTCTATGACGCATACCGTCGTCTTCTAATGATGTATTCCGATGTCGTAATGGAAAAGGCTGCCGGGATAGAGCCGCAGGACGGTCACGGCATCCGTCATGCGCTCGAAAAGGCGATGGACAAAGTAAAAAAGGCAAAAGGGTACACGAGCGATACCGACCTGTCCGTAGACGATCTGAAGAAGCTTTGCGACGAATTCAAGATGATTATCCGCGGGACACTGAAAGAAGATTTCCCGGACACGGCGCAAGAGCAGTTATGGGGTGGTATAAGCGCTGTCTTCCAGTCATGGATGGGTAAGCGCGCCATATCTTACCGGAAGATAGAAAAGATCCCCGAAGATTGGGGAACCGCGGTAAATGTTCAGAGTATGGTGTTCGGTAATACAGGAGATACCTCGGCTACCGGGGTCGCCTTTACCCGCAACCCGGCTACCGGCGAAAACATGTTTTTCGGGGAGTGGCTGCCGAATGCGCAGGGCGAGGACGTTGTGGCCGGCATCAGGACCCCGAACCCCGTGAACAAGGCGGGAAAGACGGAAGATACGATGCACCTCTCTTCACTTGAAGAGGCGATGCCCAGGGTATACAGGGAATTGTTCAATATCCAGAGGAAGCTCGAAAAACATTACACGGACATGCAGGACATCGAATTTACCATCGAGGACGGCAGACTCTGGATGCTTCAGACAAGGGTGGGAAAACGCAACGGACAGGCAGCCATCCGCATGGCGGTCGAGATGGCAAAGGCGAAACTCATTACAAAAGAGACGGCGCTGATCCGCGTTAAACCGGAGCAGATAGATGAGCTTCTGCACCCCAGTGTTTCTCCCGAGGCAGAAAAGAAGGCTGTAGAGCTTGCCAAGGGTCTTCCTGCCGGACCGGGGGGCGGCTCCGGGAGAGTCGTTTTTACTGCCGATGACGCCGAGGCCTGGCGGAGGAGAGGAGAAAAGGTGATCCTTGTCAGGAACGAGACCTCTCCCGAAGACGTTCACGGAATGCATGCCGCCGAAGCTATTCTTACCGCAAAAGGCGGAATGACAAGCCATGCCGCTCTGGTTGCGAGGGGTTGGGGCAAGTGCTGCATCGTAGGCTGTTCGGCACTTGACATAGACCCCGGCACTAAAGTGATCCGCGTCAACGGTCATACCGTCAGGGAAGGAGACTGGATTACACTTAACGGTACTAAGGGAAGGGTTTACGAGGGCGATCTGGACCTGATCGCTGCCGACCCGGAGCGTAACCGCTGGTATAAGGAGCTGATGAAATGGGCGGACCAGGTGAGGACTTTGGGCGTCCGGACGAACGCCGACACCCCGAACGACGCCGCTGTCGCCAGGACTTACGGAGCCGAAGGCATAGGCCTCTGCCGGACGGAGCATATGTTCTTCGAGGCCGACAGGATAAAGTCGGTTAGAGAGATGATACTCTCGGATACGGTGGAGGGGAGAAAGAAAGCGCTTTCTAAGCTCCTGCCGATGCAGAAGGGCGACTTTATCGGTATTTTCAAGGCCATGAAGGGTCTTCCCGTCACAATCAGACTGCTCGATCCGCCTCTCCATGAATTCCTTCCCCACACCGACGCAGAACTTGAGGATCTCGCGAAGGACATGAAGGTGCCTTTTGAACAGCTCAATGCAAAAAACAAGTCTCTGCATGAGTTCAACCCGATGCTCGGCCACCGCGGCTGCCGCCTGGGCGTGACCTACCCGGAGATCTATGAGATGCAGGTGCAGGCCATAATGGAGGCTGCCTGCGAGCTTACAAAGGCGAAAGTGAAGGTCATCCCTGAAATAATGATACCCCTGGTTGGTCATGTGAATGAACTCCGGAAGCTGAGGGAACTAACAGTTTCAGTGGCGGAGGAGACCTTGAAAAAGTACAAGGCTAAGATCCCCTATATGGTTGGGACCATGATTGAGTTGCCGCGCGCCTGTGTTACCTCGGACCAGATAGCTTCCGTGGCCGACTTTTATTCCTTCGGTACCAATGACCTGACACAGACTGTATACGGGCTGTCGAGGGATGACGCCGGCAGGTTCCTGCCGGTCTATGTTGAAACCGGCATACTGAAGGAGGACCCCTTTATTTCGATAGATACGGAGGGAGTCGGCTCACTGATGCGGATGGCTCTTGAAAAAGCGAGAAAGGTGAAGAAGGGGATCAAGACGGGGATATGCGGTGAGCACGGGGGAGAGCCGAAATCCGTGGAATTCTGCCACAGTATCGGTCTCGATTACGTCAGTTGTTCGCCTTTCAGGGTTCCTATCGCGCGATTCGCCGCCGCGCAGGCCGCAATCAAGGGGAAACCCCGCAAGAAATAGTCAGACAGAAAGTTTGTTGACGGGAAGGGGCCGCTATGCGGCCCTTTCCCGTTTTTACTTAACCTGATAATTGTAATTTAAAGTTGACATTGCCGGCGTAAATGCTGTAATTATAAATATATTTTAGTTGTAGGCTGAGGGCCGTCAGGGCTTGTAGAGTGGAGGAGAGATGGGGCTGACAGAGGCGAAAAAGTATATTCAGGAACTCCATAGGAAACAGGATGATCCTTATTTATGGCCCGATTTTTTAACAGGCCTTCCTGAAAGAAACGCCATTATCCGGAAACTTGACCATTCATTTCCAGGGCTCGGCAAATATTCCATCGCATACGTAAGGATATCGAACATTCATCCTTACCTCATAAAATACGGACCCGACAGACACGCCGAGATCATACAGTGGGCGGCGGCAATCCTGAAGACGACATGTGATAAATGCCCCGAGTGTTTTGTCGGTGCCCTCAGTACGCACGACTTCGTTCTGACCTGCGAGACCGGCAATATGGTGAAGCATATAAAAGAGGCGGTCAGGCTTTTCGACAGGAAGATCAAGGCCTTCTATTCCGCTGAAGACCTGCAAAAAAAAACGACCCTTTCCTTCAGGAGGGGAAGGGAAAATGTACACATCGGATTATTGAGATTGACTGCAGTCGTCGCGCAGGAGAAAACGAGGATCAGAAAGAGCGATCTCCTGCAGCACATGGGCCGCATCTGCGAGTCGGCCGAGGGAACCGCCGGCGAAATTGTGCTGATGACCGAAAAGACGTCTCCCACCGTGGCATAGACGGCATTCTCTTTGCCGCAGACATTTTGTGCCATTCCTCTTGACAAGGAATTCTTTCTCATTCATACTGTGTTCTGTTCGTTGACATGAACAAGGAAACCGGATCATTTACGGCTACATGAGGAAGAAAGCACCTTTAATCGGAATAACCTGCAGGGGCCTTGAGGATCTTCCGCGATATCCGGAGCTTTACGCAGAAGCCGTAAACAGGGCTGGAGGCTCGTCATTTTTCATACCTCCGGGACCGGACGTGAAGGAGCTTTCCGATCACTGCGATGGCCTCATCATTCCCGGCGGAAGTGATCCAGCCCCCGATTTATATGGCGAAAAAAGGCTTTACAGGCTTGAGATCGAAGAACCGGGTCGAACCAATTTTGAATTGGCGCTTCTGCGTGAGATAATAAGGCTAAGAAAACCGGTGCTTGGCATATGCTATGGAATGCAGCTCATTAATATCTTCTTCGGGGGTACTCTCTACCAGGATGTCCTCACTCAGGTCCCCGGAAGCCTGAATCACGAAGGGGAAATGCACTCAATAATAATAAAAGATAATCCTAATGCCGACAGTGGCGAGTTTGTTGTAAACAGCTTTCATCACCAGGCTGTAAAGGACCCCGGAAAAGGGATCATCCCCTTTGCCTCTGCCGGCGACGGGATCGCAGAGGCCTTTTATCTTAAAGAATACAGGTTTCTCCTCGCAGTGCAGTGGCACCCTGAGAGGGTGCAGTCTCCGCTGAACACGCAGTTATTCGAAGGCTTTATTGGGTCCTGCCGTGACCACAAATAGGTTCTATTTTCTCACGCTCCTCTTTCTCCTTGCGGTCCTGGGGTATTTGACCTATGAGATCATGCGTCCCTTTTTCAACGCGATAGGCTGGTCGGCGGTCTTTTCAATAGTGTTTTATCCCGTCTATGCATTTATTTCCAGATATGTCAGGATAAAATCCGTAGCTTCACTCATAACGGTAATTCTGATAATCACTATAATAATAGGACCCCTTTCCTATCTCGCTTTTATGTTGGTAAATGAAGTTCACGTGATTGCGCAGAAGATCAACCAGAACAGCCTCGGGTCCCTCCAGGAGCTGATCGACAGGGTCAGATCGTCCACCCTGTTTGATACGATTCGCTCCTACACGGGCGTACAGGACTTCCTGTCCCAGCAGGCGCTCACTGAAAGCGTAAGGAAGGCAGGGAACAGTCTCCTCGAATTCTTTTCCCTCAGGATAACCGACATAATTTCGTCCGCCGTGGATTTCATATTCATGGTCTTCGCGGTTTTCTTCCTCCTGAGGGACGGGCCCGGGTTCCTGTCGAAAACGAGAGACTATATGCCGTTCAGTGAAGCACAGAAAAGCGCGCTGGCTACCCAGATAAAGGACATGATCGTATCAACGGTTTACGGTGGCGTTGTGATCGCGATTATTCAGGGTATACTCGGAGGACTCGCCTTCTATGTGATAGGGATCGAGTCGCCTGCCCTGTGGGGGGTCGCAATGTCGATCATGTCGTTTGTTCCGCTTCTCGGAACCTTTGCCGTCTGGGGGCCGACCTCCGTATATCTGGTCGTGCAGGGCCGTTTCATGGAAGGAGCGGGCCTCTTCGTATTCGGGGTCCTCGTGATCAGTATGGTAGACAATATCCTTAAGCCTCTCATCATCGGGAGCCGCACAAAGATGCATACACTCATCATTCTTTTCAGTGTGCTTGGAGGGATCAAGCTCTTCGGTATGATAGGTCTGATCATGGGTCCCCTCATCACTGCCGTGTTCGTCTCGGTCTTTGAGATGATCCAGAACATCGAGGCCTCCCGGGCCGAGAACTCCACCCCGAATGAGACGACTTCGGGTGGATGACCTAGATTAAAAACCTCGCGGAACAGACAGAAGGAAGGATGTCTTGCCGGGCGAATGCCGCTTCTTTTAACCGGGCAATACTGCCTGGTTTCCGGACGGCGTCGCGTGAGTGATGAAAAAGCTTCAAGGTTTTTAAGAATGAGTGCAGACCATGTTGATCCGCGGCCGGAAAAACTTTTTTAGGTTTATCTGAGACGGAGACGATGCAGGAGAAGACCCGCGTACTTGTTCAGGAAGTGCCCCCTCGGAAGAAAAGAGAACAGCGGTTTTTTCCTGGCTCCCAACTGATCCAGAAGCAGCCTTATTTCAGCGTTCTCACCGAGAGAAAGACCCTTGTCCGTTCCTGAGCGCAGGACCTCCAGCGCGTCGGCCCTCCTTCCTGCATTCAGATATACCTTGCCGAGGTTGAGATAGTGCGCGGGGCTGTCAGAGTCCCTGGCCACCGCGTCCTCACATAATCTGATAGCCTCCCTTATCTGGCCGCGCTCAACGCTTATACAGAGACCGAGATAGGACTGAACACCGGGCGTCTTCTCTGTCTCATAAGCCTTTTCGAAGCAGGCCAGCGCCGACAGAGTGTTTTCCTCTCTCAAGAGTGCAAGCCCTTTCCGGAACATCTCGTCAGCCTTCATCCTGTAACGCCCTTAACCGCCAGTTAAAAGATTCTCCTTCTACCGGCAAAGGGTATCCGCCCAACATCATTTGAGGATCTTCTTTATGTAAATCTCTTTAGCGATCTCGGGGTCGACTGCCACTGTTGTTTCATCGATCTGCAGTACACAGGAGGGGGTTTTCTGGACAAATTTTATGATGCTGCCGGCCGTTATGCCGAGAGAATTAAGCTTACCGATCCGGGAGGGATCGGATGGTACAATGAAAGTGATCTTTCCCGTGGCTCCGACTTCGAATTCAGTAAGCCTCGTAACAACCGGGGTCACTTCAATCCTGAATTTCTTGCAGCATTCCCCCCGGGGTATCGGTTTGCCGTGAGGACATGTCGGGGGGTGACCGAGGAATGTACAAACGCTGTCCGTAAGCTCTTCGCTCAAAATATGTTCCATCTTGCAGGCATCGTCGAGGACGGCGTCGTCCGCCATCTCGAAAACATCCGTAAACAGACGCTCGGCAAGGCGCTGTCTCCTTATCAACCCCCTCGCAATTCCTCGGCCCTTTTCGGTAAGATGGATATTCTTCTCTTCATCGACAGCAGCCAGTCCGTCGGTCAGCAGCGTCTCAAGGAGCGACTCCGTGTCGGAATCATCAGAACTCAAATTGAAGCGCTCAAGTTCCGTGTGTCCTTCTTCCCTGAGAACCCATAGCAGTTCCAGTGCTTCGTCGACTCTCTCTTTGTCCGTAATGATCGTCATGGAAATAATTATATTCTAAAGAATAGTCATAACACAATTCAAAATAAAACCGGCGGGCTCTCCGCATGGTATGAAAACAGAAAGAGGGTCATAACGGGAGAGGCAGGGACATCACCTGCCTGAAGCTTTTCCTGTGGATAGGGCAGGGACCGTGAAGGCGGAGCATGTCGACGTGTTCAGCAGTGCAGTAGCCCTTGTTTTTCCTGAAGTTGTATGCTGGATAGATGTCGTGGTACCTCAACATGATGGCATCTCTGACATATTTTGCAATAATTGAAGCGGCAGCCACCGAAGCGCTTATCGATTCGGCCTTAAAAAAAGATACCTGCTTTACGTCCAGGGAGGGCAGTGTGACGGCATCAATGACTACCAGTTCGGGAACCAGACGGAGGTCATCGATCGCCGACTGCATAGCTTTTTTGGTGGCCCTCAATATGTTCAGCCGGTCTATCTCTTCGTGTCCGACGATTCCAACGCCTATATCCGACGCCAGGCAGAGCACCTCCCGGAAAAGAGTTTCTCTTTCCTTTTCAGGTACCTTCTTCGAATCGCGCAGGCCGTCTATTCTCAGGCGATCGGGTAGAACGACGGCCGCCGCCACGACCGGCCCTGCGACCGGCCCCCGCCCCGCCTCATCAACGCCTGCCAGAACCCTGAATCCCTTCTCCCTCAGGGAAGAGTCGTGCTGGTATATATCCACGCAGAACCGACCCAGGACAGTCAATCAACCCGGGGCGGAATGTCCCTGGATAATCGACCGGGCTCCATCAGTTGGAGAATTCTTTCTCCTTAATTTTAGCCGCCTTGCCCTTCTTGTCACGCAGATAATAGAGCTTGGCTCTTCTGACGTCGCCTCTCTTTACGATTTCAACCCTGCTTATGGCGGGAGAACAGACAGGGAATATCCTCTCAACTCCGACGCCGAAGGAGACCTTCCTTACCATGAATGTTTCCCTGGTGCCGCTTCCTTTCTTCGCTATCACGGCGCCCTGAAAGGGCTGGATCCTTTCCTTGTCCCCCTCAACGACCTTCACAAAGACTTTTACTGTGTCACCGATGTTGATATCTCCAAGATCTTTCTTATAACCTTCTTCTACCGAATCTATCAGATTCATTTCAACTCCTCCTTTATCTCTGCCAGTATTTTTTTATCCTCGCACGACAACTTGTAACTGTCAATAAGCTCAGGCCTTTTCTCGGCCGTCCGCTTCAGCGACTGTTTCCTCCTCCACCTGGAGATTTCACTATGGTTGCCCGACAGTAAAACCTCCGGCACCTTCATGCCGCGGAAGACTTCCGGTCTGGTATAATGCGGATAGTCAAGCAATCCGCAGGAGAAAGAATCTTCCGCAGAAGAGCGGCTGTCTCCAAGCACACCCGGCACCAGTCTGACAACGGCATCTATTATAACCAAAGCGGGCAATTCTCCGCCAGTCAAAACGTAATCCCCTATCGAAATTTCATCGTCAGCCAGCTCTTCTTTCACCCTTTCGTCCACAGCCTCGTATCTTCCGCAGAAAAAAACGATTTCCTTTCGGTCCTCCGATAGTTGATGAGCTGCCTCCTGGTCGAACATTCTTCCCTGAGGGGTCAGGGAAATAATCCTCCTCTTCTCTCTAAGGGGCCATAAGTCTTCGGCGATCCTGAAAAAAGGTTCGGGCTTCATTACCATGCCGGCGCCCCCTCCGTAAGGATAATCGTCTGTGGTCCGGTGCTTGTCGTCTGCATAATCACGCAGGTTGTGCACTTCAACGCTCACCAATCCGCCTGCCAGCGCCCTTTTGAGGATGCTGGCCCCGAGATAAGCCCGCACCATATCGGGGAAAATTGTGACGACGTGGAATTTCATAAGGTTATACTATAGCACGAGCATGTGAAAAGTAAGAAGTTGAAGAGTTTTTGAATAATATCGGCAGGCACCCGAGCCGCTTTAATTACTTCAAAGTCAGCTAATCCAGCATCCCCTCCATGACTTCTACGAGTATTCTGCCGCCTTCCCGGTCAATCTCTTTTACTACGTCCCTTATCGCCGGTATCAGATATTCCCGGTCATTGCCTTTGACAACGTAAACATCATTGCTTCCCGTCTCGATAATGTCCATAACCTTCCCGAGAACCGTGCCGGTGGTCGTGACCGCCGTCAGGCCTATCAACTCGTCTGCAAAAAATTCGCCGTTTTCAAGAGGTATGGACTCTCTCCTGACCTTTACAAGAGAATCCCTGAAGGGCTGCGTCGATTCTATATCGTCAACGTCAAAGAAGGAAATGCTGAAGTACCTGCCGACGGACTTAATCGACCTCACGGTGGCCTGACGCATGCCGCCGGGAGAAGACAAATACACAATGCTGCCGGGTCTCAGAATGGCGATTTTAGGAGAGAGGGGGAGGGCTTTCATTTCTCCCTTTACCCCCCATTCTTTCAGGATTTTAGCTAATGAGGCAAGATCAGAGTCGTTGAAAGGCGATACCTCTTATTCCAGGATCTCAAGCACGCAGCGCTTGCCGATTTTTGTGCCTGTCGCGCTAAGGATTGTCCTCATGGCACGCGCTGTTTTCCCCTGCTTCCCGATCACCTTGCCGAGATCGCTCGAAGCGACCCTTAGTTCATAGACGGTAGTCTTTTCACCCACGATTTCATTCACAACCACTTCCTCAGGTTTGTCCACAAGAGCCTTAGCCATCATATCGACTAACTCTTTCA
>JBJKOV010000401.1:0-1889 GCA_046707105.1 Thermodesulfovibrionales bacterium | reverse complement strand
GCCCTCCTGGTCAGCGGCTCCACCCTGAGCGCGAAAAGCTCGAGGTTATATGGATGCTCCGGCAGGACGATCATCCTGAATGTGTATTCACGGGCGAACATGGTCTTGAAAGGCTCTGACGTGGAGTTCGTGGAAAAGCTTTCGTGCTTCACCCCGCCAGAAAACTTCAGCACAAAGGTTATGAACCTGGGGTCATATACGTATCCAAGCGTGTTGAGTTGAAGAGTCTCCCTCAGGAAGAGGTCCTTGCTCGTTAATCCCCTCCCGTTAGTGGTATCCTCCTGTTTCTCATATGACGCGTCCAGCGTCAGAAACCCATGATACTCGGATATCCTGGGGACGAACTGTCTAAAGTCCGCCCGAGCCTCCGGGGGGACCATCAGAATGAGCATAAGAACAGCGATCAAGGTTACAGTTCTTAGCATATCTCCAAAGCGAGCCGACAGATTTACTCTGGCATCCGGACATCAGATGCATTCCACAAAGTATTCATCCTAAATAAAGCAGTTGAGCCACAAAAAGCACATAGAACACAAAAAAATCAAAAACTTATGTTAGTGAAATACTTCACCCACTTGATGAGCAACCTCTTGTTTTTTCTACCTAAATTGAGCGATTCTTTACGCAATGTACTTGTTTTGCCCTTTGTAGGGGCGTATTGCAATACGCCCCTACGTTCACCCGTCGGGTGTCATTCCCGCAAGCATAGCGCGTCGGGAATCCTTCCGAAAAAGCAGGAAAGATTCCGGACAAGCCGGAATGACGACTGGAGAATCGCTCAACTTGGGTTCTAATTTTATTTTTGTGCCTTCTGTGGCCATTTGCCGTTTTTAGGTTCATTCAGTTTTTTTCAGCTTGCAGGCTTACCTACTTCAGCAAAAATTCCTTATTAGACGCGTGAGCGTCATGACACACCGTACACTGTTCGCCGTCTATCCCCTTATGGGCATCGTTCTTTGCTATGTCTTTTTTGTTATGGCAACGCAGACAGAATGTCGCCGGATCTGCGATAAGAAAATAGGGATAAGCGGAACCGTGCGGATCATGACACATGAGGCACCCCCCTGCCGCAACCGGCCCGTGAACATATTTTTTTGAGAGGTCCAGTTCGTGACACCTGAAGCAGAGTTTGTCCCTGGGCAGGACCAGGACATTGCTGCCGGGCGTATGGCAGCCGCTGCAGTTCCTGGATGCATAGGGGCCGTGCATCCGGTAAGTGACCGCCTTCATAGGCGACATCTCGTCATTCTCATGCTTGCCGGCATTAGCTTTCTTGGCGGTCATCTCAGGATTCGGCACCCCATCGAAAAAAAAACTCAGCACCTTATACCTTGTTTGCGGGGCGCAACCGTACATGCCGAGAGCTGCTAACAGCAGTGCGCAAACTGCTATGCGAGCAGCCCCTTTTATCAAGTCAGTAAAAGACATGCCTGACCGAACCCTATTTCTGCTCCTTCTCCCCTCCCTTTTTTGCCGGGGGTTCTTCCTTTTCCCTCTTCTTGATTAACTCCTGCGACTGCTTGAGGAGTTCCTCATAAGTGGGTTTGTTCACCCCTTTTTCCTTCCCATAGGCAAATATATTGACCGGTCAGTTGCCGAACTGGCTTACTACGGCCAGAAGGTATTGCGGCTGGAAATTAGGGTCGACATATTTCTCGAAATACCTGGCACTGTCATAATCAACTGCAATTCCGGCCGGCAGGATCAGTTTCCCGGGGTTTGTTCCGCCCTCGCCAAAGAACATGAGCAGCTGCCCTTTGCTGTTGAACATCTGGACGTTATAAAAAGAGGCGTCGACGACGTACACATTGTCATTCTTGTCTATTGCTATGCCCCTCGGCCTCCCGAAATGTCCCAGGTTCGTCCCAAGGCTACCCAGGGAATTGATT
>JBJKOV010000400.1:0-6625 GCA_046707105.1 Thermodesulfovibrionales bacterium | reverse complement strand
ATGCCCGTTAGCGTCTAAAAAAGAAAGCGACCGGATTTGCCGGATAGGATCTTCCCGTAAAGAGGGGAATCGTCAGGGATGTTCACATGGATGCCCGAAGAACCATTATGTTTGACTCCAATAAGAGAGGCGAGCCTCCCGCCGCTGTGGTCTGGAATCACCGTGAGGCGGGCGATGGGCCCCCGGGGGCTGATGCGGCCCTGATAGAAAAATCCCGCTGTTTGTAATATAATAGAGCCTATTTCAGGACGAGCTACAATAATTACCAGAGGAGGAAGCATGATAAAGGTCTACTATGATAAAGATGCAAACCCGGCTGTTCTCAAGAAGAAGAAGATAGCGGTTATCGGATACGGCAGTCAGGGACATGCACATGCCAATAACCTGAAGGAAAGCGGCATGAACGTGATCGTGGGAATAAGGAAGGGATCAAGCTGGGACAAGGCGAAAAAAGCCGGCTTCGAAGTTATGACCCCTGCCGACGCCGCCCGGGTTGCTGATGTCATCATGATATTGCTTCCCGATGAATACCAGGCCGACATCTACAAGGCGGAAATCGCTCCCAATATGAAGAAGGGGGTTTATCTTGCATTCGCCCACGGGTTCAACATTCATTTCGGACAGATCGTGCCGCCTGACGATGCAAATGTCTTCATGGCTGCGCCCAAAGGGCCCGGACATCTCGTGAGATCTGAGTATACGAAAGGGAGCGGGGTGCCGTGTCTTATAGCAGTACATCAGGACCCTTCGAAAAATACCAAGGATATCGCCCTTGCATATGCTTCCGGCATAGGCGGCGGAAGGGCCGGTATTATCGAAACCTCGTTCAGGGAGGAGACGGAGACGGACCTTTTCGGGGAACAGGTGGTCTTGTGCGGCGGCCTGACGGCTCTCATCCAGGCGGGTTTTGAGACCCTCGTAGAGGCTGGGTATGCCCCGGAGATGGCGTATTTCGAATGCCTTCACGAGGTGAAACTCATAGTGGACCTGATATATGAGGGCGGGATTTCCAATATGCGGTATTCGATCAGCAATACCGCCCAATACGGAGACTTGACGCGTGGACCGAGGGTCATCACCGATGATACCAAGAAAGAGATGGGGAAAATACTCCGGGAAATACAGGACGGTGTGTTTGCCAAGGAATGGCTCCTTGAATGCAAGGCTAACAAGCCCGTGTTTAATGCCCTGACGAGGAAAGGTGAGAAGCACCTCGTAGAGGCGGTGGGCTCAAAGCTCAGGGCGATGATGCCGTGGCTGAAGAAAGGGAAGCTTGTTGACAAGTCCAAAGCATAGGAAAAGCAGGGGTAATTGAAAAACTAGCGGCAACCCTTAAGGATTTCTCTTTTGCGTGGAATTCGGGAATGTCGCTGAGAGACTAATGGCCAGGCTTGCTCCGGAGGGATATCCATTCATTGCCGTTTTCGGGCTTTTGACGCTTGCCGTCGCCTTACTCACCGGACCTGTGGGGCTTCTGTTTGCCGTCGTCCCGTTTGTCCTTACGCTCTTCATGATCTATTTTTTCAGGGACCCCGACCGGGATGTGCCCACGGCCGAGGGCTGTTTCCTGGCGCCGGCGGACGGCAGGGTGATGCAGATAATAGATACATTTGAGTCCGAATACCTCGGTTCCGAGGTGAAGGAAGTCAGCATCTTTATGTCTCCCCTGAACGTTCATGTCAACCGTGCGCCCTGCGACGGAGAAGTCAGGAGGGTCAAACACAACAAGGGCAAGTATATGGCAGCGTACAAGGAAGATTCGTCCCTTAAAAATGAAAATATCGCGATGGTCATGGAAACGGAATTCGGGAACATACTGGTGAGGCAGGTGGCGGGATTTCTAGCCCGGCGCGCGGTATGCAGAAAGAGGGAAGGAGATGTGCTGAAGGGGGGGGAGCGATACGGGATCATAAAATTCAGTTCCAGGCTTGATACCTATCTGCCAAAGGATGTCGAAATTAAGGTAAGATTGGGGGAGAAGGTAAGGGCTGGTGAAACGGTGATTGCCGAAATAAAACGCGGAGACTAGATTGCTGAGCGGTCATATCTGATGAAAAAGGGCATTTATATTCTTCCGAACAGCCTCACTCTGTGCGGCATGTTCTTTGGTTTCTATTCCATTCTTTCGTCGATAAAAGGGAACTACAGTTATGCCTCATGGGCGATAATGATCGCGGTTGTATTCGACGGCCTTGACGGTTGGGTGGCGCGACTGACCCACAGTACCACGAGATTCGGGATAGAACTCGATTCTCTGTCCGACCTCGTGGCTTTCGGCGTGGCTCCGTCGGTCCTGGTCTATAAGTGGGCCATCGCCTCCTTTGGCAGGATAGGTTTCGCCGCTGCCTTTCTCTTTACCGCCTGCGGCGCTCTGAGGCTCGCCCGATACAACGTACAGATGGGATCAACGGAATCAAAGGCGTTCACCGGCATGCCCATACCCGGCGCAGCAACTCTTATCGCTGCACTTGTTCTCTTCTGGCACGGGATCTGGCACGGACCTCCCCTGGGGAATGTTTTCGTCCTGGTATTCACAGTATTTCTGGCACTTCTTATGGTAAGCACTCTCAGGTTTCATGGACTGAAGGAGATCGACTTCAGGAGGAGAAAGCCCTTCTGGATTCTGGTCGTTTTTGTAATCGGTTTCGGGCTTATTCTCATTCACCCCCCCATAGCGCTCTTTGTTTTTGCTATGATTTATCTTATGGAAGGGTTGATCGAGAATGTATATCTGTTCCGCAAGAGGCGCAAGATGCGGGGAGAAGCCGGGCGATGAGGAGAATAAGAATCTTTGATACCACCCTGCGCGACGGAGAGCAGTCACCGGGAGCCTCCATGAATGTGGAAGAAAAGATTCAGGTTGCCAGGCAGCTCGTGAGGCTGGGCGTGGACGTTATAGAGGCGGGGTTCCCGGTAGCTTCATCCGGAGATTTCGACGCCGTCAGAAGAATTGCATCTGAAGTCGGGGGGGTGACGATCGCAGCCCTTGCGAGAACAAAGGATAAGGATATAGAGAGCGCCGGTGAGGCGATACGACCGGCCGGGCTCGGGAGGATCCATACTTTTATCGCCACCTCCGACATACACCTTAAACACAAGTTGCGGATGGAGAGAGACGAAGTACTGGACAACGCCGTCAGGGCCGTCACTCTCGCAAGAAGATACACGGACGATGTAGAATTTTCGGCCGAAGATGCGACACGGTCCGACTGGGACTATCTCTGCACAGTGACCGAGGCGGTGATCAAGGCCGGCGCCGGGACGGTGAATATACCGGATACCGTCGGATACACGGTACCCCAGGAGTACGCGGAGTTAATGGGATACCTCTTTAACAGGGTGCCTAATATAGACAAGGCGGTGATATCGGTCCACTGTCACAATGACCTTGGCCTTGCGGTTGCGAATTCTCTGACAGCTGTTTTGAAAGGTGCCGGACAGGTCGAGTGCACGGTTAACGGCATCGGCGAAAGGGCGGGGAATGCCTCTCTGGAGGAGATCGTCATGGCGTTGAAGACGAGGCCGAAATTTTTCAACGCCGACACGAATGTAGTAACGGAGGAGATATACCGGACGTCGAAGCTTGTTTCGAAGATTACGGGCATGATGGTGCAGCCCAATAAGGCGATCGTAGGCGCGAATGCCTTTGCTCATGAAGCGGGCATACACCAGGACGGGTACCTCAAAGAGCGGTCGACATACGAGATCATGATGCCGGAAACCGTGGGAATACCTCAAAGCAAACTTGTTCTCGGAAAACACTCCGGCAGACATGCCTTCAAAGACAGGCTCAGGAACCTCGGATACGAACTGACGGAAGACGAACTTAACAAGGCATTCGAACGTTTCAAAGATATTGCGGACCAGAAGAAATATATATTCGACGAGGACATTGAAGCTCTCGTTTCGGAAGAAGTCTCCAAGGTTTATGAGTATTACCGGTTGCTGGATATGTCCACCTCGGGAGGGATGAACCAAAAACCGACGGCCACGGTCAAGATCCTGGCGGGAGAAGAGGTTGTTGAGGGGATGGAACACGGAGACGGTCCGGTTGATGCGACGTACAAGGCGATCGCCAAAATCACGCGGGAGAAGAGCAGCCTCCTGAAGTTCGATGTGAAGAGCATCACGGGGGGGACCGACGCCCTTGGGGAAGTGACGGTGACTCTGGAAGAGGGGGGAAGCACCGTGCGCGGATACGGCGCAGATACGGACATCATCATTGCAGCGGCCAAGGCTTACCTCAATGCCCTTAATAAGATTGCCTCAAGAAGGATAAGATAAGTTTCTTTTTGCTTCAAAGCTGGAAAAACGTATTGTTTTCCCATATAATGGATAAGTCTTTTTTGACTATTTAAAGAAAGGGAGGTTGTTATGCCCAAATCGCTCAGCATCGATGAGCTTTACAAATGTTGTGACCCGAGCATGTTCACTTTCAACACTACCGATGAACTTCCGGAGCTGGCGGAAACGATAGGGCAGGAACGGGCCCTGAGCGCTATCGATTTCGGCCTTAACCTCGACGACAATGGATTTAATATCTTCATACTGGGAGAGAACGGGACCGGCAAGACAACGACGATCAAGTCTCTGTTGAAGAAGAAGGCTGCCGAGGAGCCTGTTCCGCAGGACTGGTGCTACGTTTATAACTTTGATGAGCCCGATATTCCCCTCGCGATATCCATGGCGCCGGGCAGAGCGTCGGTTTTTCACGGAGACATGGAGGAACTGATCAAGGTACTGAAGGTCGAGATACCTAAGGTCTTTGAATCGAAAGAATATGAAAGGCAGAAGAACAAGATACTGGAGGCATTTCAGAGCAAGCAGAAGGAGATGTTTTCCGGTCTGGAGGAAGAGGCCCAGAGCAAGGGTTTTTCGATAAGGAAAACTGTAAGCGGTCTTATGATCGTCCCCGTGAAAAAAGGCGGGGAACCGCTGACGGAGGAAGAATACGAAGCGCTGGATGAGAAGACGAAGGCGAAGATAGACGAGATCGGGAAAGGTCTCCAGGAGAAGCTGAATGATGTCGTCCGCGATGTGAGGGAGGGGGAAAAGGGAGTAAAGAAAGAGCTTGCCAAACTCGAAAGGGAAGCGGCGCTGTCGGCTGTCGGACATTTCATGGACGAGCTTAAAACCAAGTACAGCGACGACGAGAAGATTACCGGTTATCTCTCCGCTGTTACCGAGGATATTCTCCAGCACCTGGAAGACTTCAAGGCCCAGGAGGAGCAGGCGGCTCCTATTCCCTTCATGAAGATGCAGAAGACCGAGCCTACATTCACCAGGTATGCCGTCAATGTGCTTGTGAACAACAAGGATACCAAGGGGGCACCGTGTGTGTTTGAAAGCAACCCCGCATATTTCAATCTCTTCGGGAGGCTGGAGTACAAATTCCAGTACGGAGTGGCCACAACCGACTTTTCGATGATCAAGGCGGGGTCTCTCCATAAGGCCAACGGCGGCTATATAGTTATCAATGCACTGGACCTGCTCAGGAACCTTTTCTCATACGAGACGCTGAAGCGCGCGCTTCGAAACAGGGAGATCAAGACAGAAGACGTATGGGAACAGTACCGGGCTATTTCAACCTCCACCCTGCGGCCCGAGGCGATCCCTCTCGATGTGAAGGTTATTCTCATCGGGAACCCCCACTTTTACTACCTGCTTTATAACCTCGATGAGGAGTATCGCGACCTCTTCAAGGTGAAGGCGGATTTCGACAGCAGGATGGAAAAAAATGAAGGGACGGTCCAGAAATATGCCGCCTTCGTGGCCAGTACCTGCAGGCAGGGTAATCTCCTCTCCTTTGACAGAAGCGGAGTTGCCAAGATAGTCGAGCATGGATCGAGACTGGCCGAGCACCAGGGGAAATTGTCTTCCAGGTTCAGCGAGATTGCCGATGTGATAAAGGAGGCGAATTACTGGGCCAGGAAGGACGGCAGCAATCTGGTCCGGAGCGAACATGTTATAAAGGCGCTGACGGAGAAAATGTACAGGGTCAACAGGATTGAGGAGCGCCTCCGCGAGATGGTGCTTGAAGGCACCCTGATAGTCGAAACCACGGGGGAAAAGGTCGGGCAGATCAACGGACTTGCCGTCCTCGGGATGGGAGACTACCAGTTCGGCAAACCATCGAGGATCACAGCCAAGACCTATGCGGGTAAGGCCGGCGTCATAAACATTGAGCGTGAAACAAAGATGAGCGGCAGGATACACGAAAAGGCTATTCTTATTATCACCAATTATATCGGCAGCACTTACGCAAAGAAGAAACCGATCAGTTTTTCGGCGTCGATTACGTTTGAGCAGCTCTATGACATGATAGAAGGCGACAGCGCCTCCTGCGCCGAACTTTACGTAATTCTGAGCAGCCTTGCGGGGCTTCCCCTGAGGCAGAACCTCGCGGTTACGGGCTCGATGGACCAGAACGGCGACGTCCAGCCCATAGGCGGCGTCAACGAAAAGATCGAAGGGTTCTTTGACCTCTGCAAGATGCGCGGATTGGACGGTACGCACGGGGTTGTCATCCCCGGGAAAAACGTAAAACACCTGATGGTCAAGCAGGAAGTCGTCGATGCGGTCAGAGACGGGAAATTCTTCATTTATCCGATAGACAGAGTGGAAG
>JBJKOV010000399.1:0-3177 GCA_046707105.1 Thermodesulfovibrionales bacterium | reverse complement strand
CAAGTATAGGGCAGCGTCTCGGGCTGATGCAGGGTATGATCTATGCCTCAAACAGGGTGGCGAACTATGCACTCGGTACAATGATCGTATCGTTTGCGGTCTTCAGTATATATTTGACCCTTGTATACCAGCAGAAGCAGAGAAGGGCGCGTGAAAACAGGATGCTTCTGCTGAAGAACCGGGAAATAGCGAGAAGAAACGAATTCATACGTTATATATCTGCCACCATAGGTCATGAGTTCAAGAACAACCTCGGCCGCATAAAGCGCAGGATCGATCTGCTTCGGGACATCCCGGGGGACGCGAGGACGCGGCTCGACGACAACCTCGAAAAACTCTTCGCGGACATCGATATCTTCAAGAAGATCTCCGATGAGAGGGAGGCCGGGCTTATCGATTTTGCACGCGTCAATCTGCGGGAGATACTGGTCGAACTGGGGAACCATTACGGAGACCTTGCCGAATTCAGGTTCGAGGACAATATAGGTGTGCCGGCCATATTTGCCTCGCAGACCCTGCTTAAGACCGTATTTGAGAACCTGGTGGACAATGCAATCAAGTACAAGAAGCCGGGCCAGGCGCGCGCCTTGATATCCGTGTCCTGGTCCGTCGATATTGACGTGAGACGGAAGTATGTTTCGCTGTCCTTCAGGGATGAGGGGATCGGCATGGACGAGCAGGAGGCGGACCGGTGTTTTTACAAGTGGAAGGGCAACCAGGAGGGCTGGGGCGAAGGGCTGTATTTTGTGAAATACGTGATAGGTCTCCACGCGGGGAAGATCAGGGTGGGCAAGGAATATACTGCGCCGGGCGCGGGAACTGAGATAATAATCAACCTGCCCTTTGTCGAGGAGGCCCTCAATGTTTAAGGTCCTTATCGCGGATGACGATTATGAAGACCGGGAACTGCTGAAGCTCGAAATCCAGCGGGCGCTCAGGGATGAAAGCCCTGATCTGAGGTTCCAGGAGGCGGTCAGCGTAAAACAGGCCAAGCAGCTGCTTACTTCTCAGGTCTTCGATCTCATGACCCTTGACATCGAATTTGACAGGATGACGGAGGGCATCGATGCCCTGCCTGAGATTTTCGAGAATTACCCGACACTGAACATAATTATTATCAGCGGCAAGCTCAACAAGAGCGAAGTCTCGGAGCAGCTCTTCCGCTTCACGAAGGACAACGTCCTGAAGGGCAAGCGCTGGGCCAGGCATTTCGATGTGCTCGACAAGAAGGACGACAAGAGCGAGGCGCTGAGGCGGGCGTATTCCTTTGCATTCACGCAGAAGGAAGGGATGGACAACATAAGGGAACTTTTTCTCCTTGCCGAGTCCTATCTCGAAAAAAATATGATCGACAAGTGTCTCGAAGTATACCAGAAGATCCAGAATATCGCCCCCGGAGAGCGGGAGTCGAACGAAAATATCCGGATCTTCAAGGGCGCTATTTCGGTGGAACATGCGCTCGAATATTACCGGAACGGAGAGAAGACAGTCGCCTCCCTCCTCCTGGGCCATTACCTGGAAAACCAGTTGAAGATGTTCACCAGCACAATGCTCGGCTGCTCCTTCCCTGCTCTGTACGACTGCCTCAAGGCCCTCGAGGACAACCGGCGGATCGGGCAGTACAGGAGGGGACTGTTCCATAAACTGCTCCGGTTGAGGAACAAGGCGATCCACCAGCCGACGGCCGTTACTGAAAATGACTTTGAGACCGCCGTAAAGAACCTGCGTCTGCTGGAGGACGCCCTGTCGTCATGAATATGGAATCTTTCAAAAAATACATGCTGCCTCCGGGGCCGATACTCAGCCTCACCCTTATAGGCCTGGTGCTTCTGAGCGGCCTTTTGTATTACCGTGCCATTAAGATACAGAGGTTCCTCGAACCGGCATTTGCCATCTCCGAGCCTAGAATTCAATTCATCGAGAGCGTGAACGACCTTCTCGTGAGGGAATTCGGCGGCGGGGATGTCAGGGGCATAAGGTTCAGGGGCGGGTCCATCTTCGTGGAACAGTCACTCCTTATGAAAAGCGAACATCAGGCAAAAGACGCAGGTCACGGGATTATTGAAAAACTGAGCAGGGTTTTTCTCGCCGCCCTCCATGACCCCGATATCAGGGGGCACGTCAGCCTCGTCCTTGTTAACGCAAAGTTCCCGTTCAGCAGGGACACGGAGTTGAACAGAACGATGAGGGCCCGGACGCAGCTGATGGCAGACACGGTCCTGAACGACCTGTACGCCGCAGACCCCAGGCTCGCAAAATATTACGGGGGTTACTTTGCGGCCACGGCCCTTCCGGTGAACCCCGCGGCCAGGGATGCGGGCTGGATCGAATTCAGGATTGTACCGACGGAGCGGATGCATATCGAAGTGCTTCAGAGGCTCGAAAAATATGTGCATTAGCACGGCGGCGGGACAGAGGTTTTTTAACAAAAGATTGGTCCTTACCCACGAAGCAGGATAGTGGTTTTGCTATAATACCGCTATGCAACAGGCCCGGGCACATCTATTCATAGAGGGAAGAGTCCAGGGAGTTTTCTATAGGGCGTTTACGAGAAGTGTCGCGATGAAGCTCGGATTAAATGGATGGGTGCGCAACCTTTATGACGGCCGTGTCGAGGCGGTATTTGAGGGTGAGAGAGAACTCATAGAGAAGGCTCTTCTGGAATGCAGGAAAGGCCCTCCCGGTTCACATGTCAGGGATCTGAACGCTGCCTGGGAGGATTATTCAGGGGATTTAAGGGGATTCGAGGTGAGGTATTGACCCTGCGGTGAAGCATTTTCCCCTTTACACAATTCTCTCAATTCTTATAAACTCATTCCTAGCCCTACCCGATTCACCGCGGAGACGCAGAGGACACAGAGAATTTCATTATATATTTCTGCTGAGAGGGCAGAAATATATAAACTGCTTGTTTCCTCTTTGGATATGCCACACCAGCCCGGGGCATAAGAAAGTCTCGGTGCGGATACTTTTTTATTTTCCGCCCTCTCAGCGGAAAATAAAATTACTTAACTCTCTGCGATCTCTGCGTCTCTGCGGTGAAACATTTTTTTTCTTTACACAACACTCGATTTTTTTATAAACTTATTCCGGCGGATCGGAAATTTCACACCACCGTCTTTTGGATTTCATTTCTTTAGTCAGATGGGTCTGAAAGCGTCATTTTGGGGGATTGAG
>JBJKOV010000398.1:0-1962 GCA_046707105.1 Thermodesulfovibrionales bacterium | reverse complement strand
TAAAGACAAATGGATTCCCGATTACTACCTCGGGAATGACGACTTCTACTTCTCGTTCTGTCACTTGAGTTTTAACTTCTGCATTCTGCATTTTGGCTTCTGACTTTTCTGTTCTGACTTCTGACTTCTTACTTCTGATTTTGTTTGTTACGTTTTCAGCCCGACTTCGAGCATCTTTTCCCTTATCTTCCTGATCCTGTCCCGTATTTCAGCAGCTCGCTCGAAATCGAGATTTTTTGCCGCCTCCTTCATCTCATTTTCGAGCTCTTTCAGAGTCTGGTCGTTCAGCGCGTACCCGGCTTCTTCCTCGGCAGCTACAGGCACGGTCCAGTAATCGGATTCGTATATCGACCCGGCGATATCCTTGATATTGCTTCGTATGGTTTCAGGGGTTACCTTCATCTTCCTGTTGTATGACTCCTGGATCTGACGCCGCCTGTTCGTCTCATCGAGTGCCCTTCTAAGGGACCCGGTTATAACGTCGGCATAGAATATCACTTCTCCGTTGACGTTTCTTGCAGCCCTGCCGGTGGTCTGTATGAGAGACCTCTCGGAGCGGAGGAAACCCTCCTTGTCAGCATCGAGGATCGCGACAAGCGAGACCTCCGGCAGGTCAAGCCCCTCTCTCAGCAGATTGACACCTACCAGCACGTCGAACTTGCCGAGCCGGAGGTCCCTGATGATTTCTATCCGTTCCAGGGTATCGATGCCGGAATGGAGATACCTGGCCCTCACACCCAGTTCGCGGTAATAATCGGTCAGGTCTTCCGCCATTTTCTTGGTAAGCGTAGTCACCAGCACCCGCTCGCCGCGCGCAACTGTCCTGCCGATTTCTGCGAGCAGGTCGTCAACCTGGCCTGAGACCGGCCGCACCGAGGGCCTGGGATCGATAAGGCCGGTTGGGCGTATGATCTGTTCCACGACCTCACCGCCCGACCTCTCGACTTCGTACCGGGCGGGGGTGGCCGAGACGTATACCGACTGATGGACCCTCTGCGCAAATTCATCAAACTTAAGGGGTCTGTTGTCGAGCGCAGATGGAAGTCTGAAGCCGAAATTGATCAGGGTCTGCTTCCGCGATCTGTCCCCTTCATACATTCCCCCGATCTGGGGGACTGTCGCGTGGGACTCGTCTATGACGACAAGGAAGTCTTGCGGAAAGTAGTCTATCAGCGTATAGGGCGGTTCGCCCGGCAGCCTGCCGCTCAAATGGCGTGAGTAATTCTCGATGCCGTGGCAGTAATTGAATTCCCTGAGCATCTCCATGTCGAACCTGGTCCGCTCCTCGATCCTTCGTGCTTCGATTATTTTGCCCTGCCTCAGAAAACCCTCGACACTCTCCTTCATCTCTTTTTCTACGCCCAGCAACGCCGAATCGAGCCTGTCCCTGGGCGTGATCCAGTGGCTGTTGGGGAACAGGGCGACTTTCTCCAGTCTCCTGATCCTGTTGCCGGTGAGGGGGTCGGCTTCGCTAAGCGAGTCTATGGTGTCGCCGAAAAATTCGATCCTGAAGACCTTGTTCTGGGAGAATGAGGGGTAGACCTCTACGATATCGCCTCTTACCCTGAAGTTTCCCCGCTTGAAGTCGTAGTCCGATCTTGTGTACTGTATCTCCACAAGTCTGTGAAGGACGTCATCGCGTTCGATCTGCATGCCCTCTTCGAGAGACAAATGCATGTCCATGTAGTCCTGCGGAGAGCCTATTCCGTAAATACAGGAAACGGACGCTACGACTATCACATCCCTCCGCTCAAGGACCGCACGTGTGGCGGAGTGCCTCATCCTGTCGATGTCGTCGTTGATCATGGCGTCTTTTTCTATGTATGTGTCAGTGGTCGGTATGTACGCCTCCGGCTGGTAGTAGTCATAGTAACTGACAAAGAATTCCACCGCGTTTTCCGGAAAGAGTTCCCTGAATTCGCCGTAAAGCTGCGCGGCGAGGGTCTTGTTGTGGGCTATGAT
>JBJKOV010000397.1:0-2705 GCA_046707105.1 Thermodesulfovibrionales bacterium | reverse complement strand
TTCGACAGGCTCCGGCTGGAAGAAACCCAGCGGGCGGTGTTGAACATTCTTGAGGATTTTAACGTTGAGAAAATTCAGCTTGAAGGAACGCAAAAAGCCACCCTCAACATCCTGGAGGACTTCAACTCCGAGAAGATGCGTCTGGAGGATATGCAGAAGGCGCTCCTTAATATTCTTGAAGATCTGAACCAGTCCAGCGAAGAGCTGAAAAAAGCCCACGATGTGCTTGAAGCCAGGGTCAGGGAGCGGACTGCCGAGCTGGCGAGGTCAAACGCCGAGCTTGAGCAGTTCGCCTACATAGCGTCTCATGACCTCCAGGAGCCCCTTCGCATGGTATCGAGCTATGTGCAGCTTCTGGGAAGACGTTATGAAGGGAAGCTCGACCGGGCCGCCGATGAGTTTATAGCCTTTGCCTCTGAAGGTGCAATCAGAATGCAGCGACTGATCAATGATCTGCTGGCGTATTCGCGCGTTGGCACCCGCGGGAAGAGTTTCGAGGAGGTAAGTCTTGAGGCGGCCCTGGCTCAGGCGCTCGAGAATCTGCGCCTGTCGATCGGGGAAAAAAGGGTCAAAATAACTCACGACCCGCTGCCCATGGCATATGGGGACATGGGGCAATTGACACAGGTTTTCCAGAACCTGATCGATAATGCCATGAAATTCAGCAGTGAGCAGGAGCCCAGGGTGCACATTTTGGGCAGGGTCGAGGGGAACGAATGCATATGCCTGGTCCGGGACAACGGCATCGGCATCGAACCCGAGTTTGTGAGCCGGCTCTTCGTGCTGTTCCAGAGACTGCATACAAGGAAGGAATATTCCGGCACGGGCCTTGGTCTTGCAATATGCAAAAGGATAATCGAACGGCACGGCGGAAGAATATGGGTCGAATCGAAACCCGGAGAAGGATCAACTTTCTACTTTAAAATACCTACGACGAAAGGGAATTATTACAGTGAATAACGATGCAATGAAGGTAATCGATATCCTGCTCGTGGAAGATAATCCCGGGGATGCTCGCCTGGCACATGAGGCGCTCAAAGAGAGTAAGGTAAGAAACAAGCTGTATGTTGTTGAAGACGGGGTGGAGGCAATGGCGTTTCTTCGACGACAGGGCAAATATGCGGATGTTCCCCGGCCGGACCTCATTTTCCTTGACCTCAATCTGCCGCGAAAAAGCGGCCGCGAGGTGCTGGAAGAGATCAAGACCGATGAAAGTCTGAAGCTGATTCCGGTGGTGATACTGACCGCCTCCAGAGCGGACGAGGACATTTTGAGGAGCTATCAGCATCATGCCAATTGCTATATAACCAAGCCGCTGGACTTCAACCAGTTCGTGGAGGTCACAAAGACAATAGGAGGGTTCTGGCTCAGCATCGTAAAGCTTCCGCCGAAATAGGGCCGACTGTCGGCTTATGGCCAAGGGCTCAATGCCGACGACTAATAAGATGAAAAACCTGAGAAAAGTGAATGCGTGAGAAAACGAAGGCGCAGGCATCAATGAACGTCCTGATTATTGAAGACAACCCAGGTGATGCCCGGCTCATTCAGGAAATGCTGAAAGAGACTTCCGGCGGCTTTACGACCGAAGTTGCCGAAAAGCTCGGACAGGCTTTAGACTTCCTGTCGTCTCACGAGGTCGATGTGATACTGACCGACCTGGGCCTGCCCGACAGCAGCGGGCTTGAAACCCTTACCAGGCTTCGGGCGCGGTTTCCCCATCTGCCGATTGTAATAATGACATCCCTTGACGATGAAACGCTCGGTGTGCAGGCAGTGCAACTTGGCGCACAAGACTATCTGGTAAAGGGGACCGCCAACGGAGACGTCTTAAAAAGAACACTTATCTATGCCGGCGAACGAAAACGGGGAGAGCGCGAGCGCGAGATTACGCTGGAGTTCCTGCATCTCGTCAATGCAAGCTCCACGACCGCCGATCTTATAAAATCGGCCGCGATCTTTTTCCGGGAACAGTCCGGCTGCGAGGCCGTCGGCATCCGTTTGAAGGAAGGCGACGATTATCCTTATTTCGAGGCCCGGGGATTTCCGAAGGAGTTCGTTCAGGCGGAAAGTTCGCTTTGCTCCTGCGATGAATCCGGTAACGTCATAAAGGATGAATGGGGAAATGCTGTTTTGGCCTGCATGTGCGGAAATATCATCTGCGGCAGGTTTGATCCCGGAAAAGAGTTCTTCAGCAGTGGCGGAAGTTTCTGGACGAACAGCACGACGGATTTATTGTCAAGCACAACAGAGTCGGACCGGAAGGCGCGTACCCGCAACCGCTGTAACGGCGAGGGATATGAGTCCGTCGCCCTTGTGCCTCTTTCCATGGGCGCGGAGCGATTGGGACTGGTCCAGTTGAATGACAAAAGAAAGGGGATGTTCACGCCCGAGGTCATCGAGCTATGGGAAAGGCTCGCCGGTTACCTGGCGGTAGCTTTGTCTAAATTCCGTGCCGAAGAAGCGCAGCGTGAGGTGCGTAATGAGCTGGTGGCCGCAAACATGCTGCTTCGCGATTCCCGCCGCGCCGCCCTCAACGTGATGGAAGATGCCATCGCCGCCCGCAGGCAGACCGAGGAGACGAGCATCGAGTTGCTCAGGCTGAACAAAGTTCTCGAGGCGCTGAGCGACAGCAGCCAGGCGGTGATCCGGGCAAAGGACGAACAGGGATACCTTAACGACGTTTGCAGGATCATCGTTGAGGACTG
>JBJKOV010000396.1:0-3294 GCA_046707105.1 Thermodesulfovibrionales bacterium | reverse complement strand
CACCAAGACGTCCCCATCGTCTAGCCCGGCCTAGGACATCGCCCTTTCAAGGCGGTAACGCGGGTTCGAATCCCGCTGGGGACGCCAAGAAAATCAAGGGGTTGCAGCGATGCAACCCTTTTCCTTTGTGTTAACGCCTTGCAGCAAAGCGGTAACAAGTCTTGAAAAAATCATCGTAATTATCAATGATTTTTGAGAAGAGATTCCAAAGTCATTCCCGACCTTTACATCCAGTCTATATACGGAAGCCATTCTCCATCGCTACGCGAAAAAAACGTGAAAGTTCCCGAGTAATGGGAGTAGGCGCAATAGCCCGACTTTTTTCTGGAAAGCGGAAGCAGCAAAGAGCGTCCCGAGAGAAGAAAAGAGGAACAGATGACGTTAAATAACCGGAATACGAAGAACGATAACTAAATCCCTACGATTCACCATAGCCAAAGCGGCCGGTGACACTTCATGCGAAAGATGGGAACCACGCTGAGACGAAGATGTGAATATTTGTGAAAGCCGGGTCTTAAGTTCATTGATTTTTCCCAGAACGCAAGCCCGTTCCTTATCTAACGCTTGCGGCCGTTACTGAAGTTCTTCGATTGCGGACTGAAGGGACTACTTATCTATTGGTGGTCCTTTTTTGATTGCGAATAGAAGTCTTCCCAGGGATGGTTTTACCCTGCGCCTTCTTTCTAGGAGAGTTTTTAGGAATATGTTTGATCCCGGCGTCCATCAATACTTTTGCGATAACAGGTTCTATGGCGGGTAATTCTTTCTTTACAACCGACCAAACGACTTTGTAATTGATCCCGAAATAGAAATGGGAAATCTTATCCCTCATCCCTGCCATGTCCTTCCATGGAAGGTCCTTGTATTTTGCTTTTACCTCCTTGGGGATATTCTTAGCCGCTTCTCCGATATTTTCGATCTTAAAAGCAACGGCGCTCCGGGTCTTATCATCGGCAAGGAATTCCCTGCTCTTCATGGTGCCGACAAATGTCTTTATGTGCTGTATTGCGTCATAGATGTCCTGAATGAAAAATTTCCATTCGCGGGTCATATGTATACAACCTCTTTCAGGATACCTTTCTTCAGTTCCGGACGAATACCGCTCTTTATGACCACATCGACTTTTTTCCTGAGGAGTCTTTGAAAATATCTTTCCATCTCACTTAACCTAATAAGGCCAGGGATATCCCGCGGAGAAAATTCAACGAGAATGTCGATATCGCTCCTCTTTTTCTGTTCACCCCGAACAAAGGAGCCGAAGATGCCTATCTCGCGCACCCGGTACTTCTGCACCACTTCAGCCTTATGCTCCTTCAGGATTGCCTTGGCTTCACCGATATTTCTTACCGCCTGTCTCATGCCGCTATTTTATCACTTTTCCCTTGAGTTTACTGAGAATTTATTAATGACAGAGCTGACATAATCAAGCCATAGAACTGCAATAGCCCCGCAACAACGGCAATAATGAATTACCAGTTGCAAAATGCGAGGGCACTATTGTTAACGCCCTAATGAATGAGGACCTCATTCGTCTCAGCATCTTTATATACATTCTCAAGCTTACATTTCTCTGAACCAAAAGCAACCGGATCATGCAATGAAAATGCGTAGAGCGGTCTGAGGCCCCTTCCCGCGTATTGCATAGTTCGGAATACATACTTGAGAAATGAACCTGAGTAGCGATAACGCCGTATGCATCTTTCGAGGCATTCTTGAATATTTTCGTCGTATCCATCCCATCGGGACATAAAACGATAACGCCCGATCCAATCATCAATGGTATATCGTACAAGTTTCATGGCCTCCTGTTTTGCCAGGAGATTTCCGTACTGAGCGAGGCGAACAAGGGAAATACTGATAATATTCCTTATTCGTCTATCGGTGCAACCGGAAGGAGCGAGAAAGACATAAAGTTTATCTGGATATTTATCAAGAACTGCATGAACTTCGGATAAATCTTCATAAGGCGTTCTGCTGTTTGCCTTTCGCAGAGGTGTCCAACGCCGCTGAAACTTCCGCTCCAAGGCTGCCGTAACCTTATCCCAGTCTATGCGGCCATTTTCGGTTCTGATATTCTTCTGAATAAAGCGATAGCACCCCGGAGCGCGTTTTAGTATCCAGGAACTATTAAACTCGGCAGGGTCTTCATCAGTCAATAACCCATTGAGAAGGCCAATAACCCGATCAAAATCCATGAAATATTTTACATCACCTCATGTCGCATGACCTCGCAATTGGCCCATTTCTTATTAATCAAGTGCCTCTTGTTTAACGTTAAGAAAGCGTGAAAAGAATCGGTCGAAAATACCCTAAAAAAAAAGATATGATTATGTCAACCCCGGGTTTGCCCCGGGGTCGGACCAAGTTAACCAATTGATATTGAAGAAGATATGTTCCACAAATAGGAATTACCTGGCCTTAAACCGCTCTTTTCACCGGCAAAATTGGCATTATAAGAAACATGGTCCTCTCTAAGCTCGCAGGTTCCATCTTCTGCCGTGACCTGCCTGCCAGTCGCCCTGCTCCCAAGTTCAGCCTCGATCTTTCCTACAAATGCCGCACTTCCCACAGCAAAGCTTTTGTCCATTTCGGTTGGCAGACTATCTACCGCGTCCTCAGCAACGGCAAGATGACAACTGCCCTACTGGACAGGGTAACTCATCACTGGATATCATTGAGACCGGTAACGCGGCTGGAGGGTCAAGGCGAGAAACTCAAAGAAAAACTGACCGCTGGGGTGGGTCAAAATTCGACGCCGATCAACACCGATCCTCTTAAAAGGACCTTTTTTGTGATCAAAAATACTCATCTAAGGCCAAAAACGAGCCCTATTTATCCGCTATTCTCCCATAATATCAAATAGTTATCTTGGTCCGACCCCGGCCCAACCCCCCCCATCTGAAAAAGCCGCCACCGGGCGGTGCCCCGGCGCTTGGCTTACGGGTTCTTCAGGAATCTCAAATAGAAGGCTGCAAACACCAGGACAATGCCGATGTTCACTATCAGACGTTCCCAGAATCGATTCTTAAAAAAGAGTAAATCTACACTAACGATAACGGCTATCAACACCCCAATGTAAAGCACGACAGACATGTTCCGTGTCATTTCAATCACCGGTTCAAATATATCAAAAGCCGCTTACACATGGAGTTGCCGGATCTGTCTCCAGATCATCTTGCGGCCGGCTACTTCTCTTCTTCTTTCTCTGCCTTATGATCAGACCCGTCATCTTTCTTTGGCGTAACGTCAATTTCAGCCGGTTCTGATAAGCCCTTCTTAAAGTTCTTTATTGCT
>JBJKOV010000395.1:0-2619 GCA_046707105.1 Thermodesulfovibrionales bacterium | reverse complement strand
GGAGAGGTCCTGGCGAAGGGCAGCCCCACGGTGACATTGACGCCCTTGTCGAAGGCGATCATCTTCAGAGGTATGAGTCCCTGATCGTGATACATGCAGACAACGAGGTCCGTTTGTCCCTTATATGCTTTGTGAAAGACCGTGTCTGGGGGGAACGGTCCGCTTACGGAAATCTCCTCTTTTATCGCGTCCTCCACCGCCGGCCTGATCTCCCGTTCTTCCTCGTCACCGAACAGACCCGCCTCCCCGGCATGCGGATTCAGCCCGGCGACAGCGATCCGCGGATGCTCGATCCCCAGCATGTCACACGCCTTCTTCGCCAGTCGGATCGTTTTCAGGACTCTCTGTTTTGTTATAAGGTCGGGCACGCTTTTCAGCGCGGTATGAATCGTGACCAGTATAACCCTCAGAGGTCCTCCAGTAAGCATCATCGCATAATCCTCCGTTCCCGTAAGCTCTGCCAGCATTTCGGTATGGCCCGGCCATGAAAGTCCTGCCATCCTCAATGCCTCCTTCGATATCGGCGCGGTCACGATCCCTTCGACCTTTCCGTCCAGTGCAAGCTTCACCGCTTTTCTGATATAGGCAGCGCATGCCTTGCCCCCCTCTGCAGTCGGTTTTCCTTTTTCGAATTTACTCAGCGCGCCGGCATCGATGAGTTCGATGACATCCGGAGAGGGCACTCGCTCCCCGGGATCAGTGATTAATCTGATCCGCAGGGGGGAATCGACCAGTTTAAGAGCCTCTTCCATTACAGAGCGGTCTCCGATGACAACAGGCGAGCATAGCTCCTTTATTTCTTCAGAAGCAATTGCCCTTATTATTATCTCCGGGCCGACCCCTCCCGGGTCTCCCATGGTGATGGCGAGTTTCTTCATTCCCCGACTATCTTGACGAGCACCCTTTTCTTCCGCCTGCCGGTATATCGAACCAGAGTTCCTTCCGGTAACTTTTCATTCGGACCTCCTGTCTTTTCCGCACGACTGGAATCTCACGTTTGCCTCTCAGATCTTTGTTCAGTATATCATGAAGGTAACATTTTAAACTTTCTCCCAAGTCGCTATCGAGGCCCTTCTCCTAAGAGCTGATACAGCCGACCGATTTTTCCTGATGCGGAAGAAATCTGGATAAACTCGGAGGAAGTTTATCCAACAAATCGGAAAGTCAAAGCTACTCTGTCACCCGCCGTAAACAGGGGCCGCCCTCCTCCCGGGTTGACGAAGAGGTTTCTTTGTGTTATTCTGAGTTTCGAAGGAGGTATAAGACCATGAGCACAACTTTTTCAGTACGGCTCGACGATGAAACAAGAGAGCGGCTTGAACGCCTGGCCAAGGAAGTCGGCAGAGCAAAAACTTACCTATGCGCAGAGGCCATCAAAGAATACATCGATCTTAATGAATGGCAAATAGGAGAAATCAAAAAGGCCATCGAGGCGGCTGACAAGCCTGATGCCCAGTGGGTAGATCACGAAGAAATCGAGGCCTGGCTCAAAACGTGGGGCACGAAAAAGGAACGGAAGCCGCCTAAATGAGGATAAGATGGTTTGCTGCCGCCCGCGCAGATCTTCTGCAGATCCGGCGCTTCATCGAAGATCAGGACCACCCGGCCGCAGCTCAGAGCGTGGCCCGGCGCATTCTCGGCACCGTTACATACTTGCGAGATCACCCGGCTATCGGCAGGCCGGGCCGAGTAACGGGGACACGGGAGGCGATAATCGCGGGGCTGCCTTACATCATCCCGTACAGGGTAAGAGACGGCGTGCTTGAAATATTGAGGGTCCTGCATTCGTCCCGGCAGTGGCCGAAGGAGCTTTAAGGCTTTCTGAAAGTGTTTATTCCAAGGTTCTCGGAAGCCGCGCAAGATTACTTCCAGATAATAATACCCTGTGATTTTGCTCCAGTGCAAAGTTGACACCGTGTTGTTCAGTCCGCGATAGAAACAGTATCACAAACGTCAGACGAGTTGCCTCACGTAAAAATCACGTCGAAAGGGTGATTGACATCAATGCTGTCAGTTTGCGATACTATTGGTACATGATAGCATCATTCAAAGATGACGAAACCAAACTCATATGGAAGGGCAGCTTTTCAAAGAAGATAAAGTTGCCGTCCCAGTTGCACGAAATAGCGAGACGAAAGTTAAGGATGCTGGCAGCTGCAACAACAATTGAGACACTGAGAGTTCCTCCAAATAACAGACTTGAATCACTGAGGGGCAACCGGACCGGCCAGTGGAGCATACGGATTAATGATCAATGGCGTATCTGCTTTAAGTGGCAAGATGGCAACGCCAATGAAGTTGAGATAACAGATTATCATTGAAAGGAGCCGATCATGAGGACACTAAAAAACATACATCCTGGCGAAGTTCTTAAAGAGGAGTTTCTGGAGCCGATGGGTATCTCTGTCTATCGTCTTTCTAAAGAAACAGGTCTTTCACAGACCAGGTTGAGTCAGATTATAAGAGGCGAAAGAGGTATCTCTGCCGAGACTGCGTTAAAGCTCGGCAAATTTTTCGGTGTTCCGGCCGAGTTCTGGATGAACCTTCAGACGCTGTACGATATTGAGGAGGCTCAGAAACGATACAAGAAGGATATTGAATCCATACATACCTTCCATG
>JBJKOV010000394.1:0-1181 GCA_046707105.1 Thermodesulfovibrionales bacterium | reverse complement strand
GACGGGGGGAAATCCATAGAAGATGCCATAACCCGGTCCGTGCTTTTTACAAAGCTGCAGGAGATCGTCGCATGGAACCGGAAGAACTCGATCTGGCCTTTTAATTTCGGCCTTTCCTGCTGCTATGTCGAAATGGCAACAAGCCTGACGAGCAAATACGACATTGCAAGGTATGGCGCCGAAGTTATCAGGGGAACCCCCCGGGAGGCCGACCTGATCATAATCGCCGGTACGGTTTTCAAGAAGATCGCGCCGGTCATTAAACGGCTCTACGAACAGATGATGGAACCGCGCTGGGTGATTTCGATGGGCTCCTGCGCAAATTCGGGAGGCATGTACGACATATACAGCGTGGTACAGGGTGTCGATTCCTTCCTGCCTGTGGACGTATATGTGCCGGGATGCCCTCCCCGGCCGGACGCCTTCGAGGAGGGGCTTCTCCTGCTGCGTGATGCGGTGGGCAGGGAGAGGCGCCCTCTGAGCTGGGTGGTGGGGCCGCAGGGCGTCGAGCGGGCGCCCATGACTCCGCGGAGGGACCTCAAGAGAGCGGAGAGGCAGAAGGTCCGCGAACTCCGCTCTCCCGATGAGGTTTAATCCGTCCCGGCAGAGTCTTCCTGACGCCGAATTTACTGCTTATGGAAAATAATACCGGAATAATATCCGATCTTCGGAACCGCTTCGGTGCCGACTCGGTGGCTGAACAGGCGACTGCAGACGGGGTCCCTACGCTCTGGGTGGATAAGGAGTATGTCTGCGGCATCCTGGCCTATCTGAAGACAGAGGCCGAACGTCCTTACAGGATGCTGTACGATCTCACCGCCATAGACGAACGCACTCGTATGCACCGTGATGGCCAGCCTGCGAGCGACTTCTCTGTCGTATACCACCTTCTCTCTTTTGAGCGCAATGAAGATATACGCATCAAAGTCGGTTTGAAGGGTGAATACCCTTCGCTCAAGACAATGACAGGTATATGGCCGGCGGCCGGCTGGTACGAACGTGAGGTATGGGACATGTTCGGCGTCACCTTCGACGGCCATCCCCATCTCAGGCGCATATTGATGCCGCCGACCTGGCAGGGACATCCCCTGAGAAAGGAACATCCGGCGCGCGGTACCGAAATGGAGCCCTACAATCTTCCCGAGGAGGCCGGGATGGAGGAGCAGCAGGCGCTTGAATTC
>JBJKOV010000393.1:0-2660 GCA_046707105.1 Thermodesulfovibrionales bacterium | reverse complement strand
TAGTCGGTGCGACGCCCGTCGGGCAGATATACGTCTCTCCGCGGCTAAAGGACGTTTTTGAGAAGGCGCGAAAAGAGGCCGACCACCTGCAGGATGAATTCACAAGTGTCGAGCACCTTCTGCTGGCTGTACTTTCTGCCGGCGGACCGGCGGCGGACCTGCTGAAGCGTTACGGCGCCGAAGCCGACAAACTGCTCCAGGCGATGAGGGAAATCCGCGGCACACAGCGGATAACGGACGAAAACCCTGAAGAAAAATACCAGGCGCTCAAGAGATACAGCAAGGATCTTACAGAACTTGCCTCCAAGGGCAAGCTCGATCCGGTCATCGGAAGAGACGACGAGATACGGAGGATCATCCAGGTCCTGTCGCGCCGGACGAAAAATAACCCCGTACTTATCGGCGACCCCGGGGTGGGAAAGACAGCGATAGCGGAGGGTCTCGCCCAGAGGATAGTCGCAGGCGACGTGCCCGAAACACTCAAGAACAAGAAGGTGGTCTCCCTGGACATGGGGGCGCTTATCGCCGGATCGAAGTTCCGGGGAGAGTTCGAGGACAGGCTGAAGGCGGTACTCAAAGAAATTGAAGAGGCCGAAGGGAAGGTGATCCTTTTCATCGACGAACTCCACACTCTCGTGGGGGCAGGGGCAGCCGAGGGCGCAATCGACGCCTCCAACATGTTGAAACCGGCCCTGGCCCGCGGCGACCTGAGGTGCGTGGGCGCGACTACCGTGGGAGAGTACAGGAAATATATCGAGAAGGACCCGGCGCTCGAAAGGAGGTTCCAGCCTGTGTCCATCAAGGAGCCGAGCGTGGAAGACACCATTTCGATCCTCAGGGGACTGAAGGAGAAATATGAGGTCCACCATGGTGTCAAGATAAAGGACGCCGCCCTCATGTCCGCCGCGGTGCTTTCTCACAGGTATATCACCGACAGGTTTCTCCCTGACAAGGCGATAGACCTGATCGACGAGGCCGCCTCAAAGCTGAGGATGGAGATCGACAGCATGCCTGTGGAGCTCGATGAAATCGAGAGGAAGCTGAGGCAGCTCGAGATAGAAAAACAGGCTGTCATGAAGGAAGATTCAAGGGAAGCTAAGGACAAGCTCGAAAAGCTGAAGAAGGATATGTCCGAGCTCCAGGTACGGCGGGACGAGCTGAGGGCACACTGGTTGAGGGAGAAAGAGATCATCACCAGGATACGGGATTACAAACAGCAGCTGGAGCAGACGAAAGTTGAATCGGAAAAAGCGGAGAGGGAAGGCGATCTTGGGAAAGCCGCAGAGCTGAGATACGGGAAACTCCTCGAGCTGCAGAAGTCGCTTGAAAAAGAAAACGCGCAGCTTCGGATGGCTCAGGCCAAGAGGAAGATGCTTAAGGAAGAAGTGGGTGAGGAAGACATCGCGGAGGTCGTCTCAAAGTGGACCGGAATACCGGTTTCAAAGATGCTCGAAGGAGAGGCGCACAAACTGCTGAAGATGGACGACCGGCTCCGCATGAGGGTCGTTGGCCAGGATGAAGCCATCGCGGCCGTCTCTGACGCCGTGCGGAGGTCGCGTGCCGGCATACAGGACCCCAACCGGCCCATCGGTTCCTTCATCTTCCTCGGGCCTACCGGGGTCGGGAAGACCGAGCTTGCCCGTGCCCTCGCCGAGTTCCTGTTCGACAATGAGGACTCCATGATCAGGATCGACATGTCAGAATACCAGGAGCGTCATACCGTATCGAGACTGATAGGGGCTCCGCCCGGCTATGTCGGCTATGAGGAAGGCGGACAACTGACGGAAGCGGTGAGGAGAAAGCCTTATTCGGTTGTTCTCTTCGACGAGGTGGAGAAGGCCCATCCCGAGGTGTTCAACCTGCTTCTTCAGCTGCTTGACGACGGGAGGCTGACCGACAGCCACGGCAAGACCGTGGACTTCAGGAACACCGTCGTGATCATGACGTCGAATATCGGCAGTGCACATATCCACGAGATGCTGGCAGAGAGGGCAAAAAGTCCGCTCGCCTACTGGGTGGACACAGACAACACATTCAGGGAGAAGGTCATGGGCGATCTGCGGGGGTTCTTCAAGCCAGAATTCCTGAACCGCGTGGATGAGGTCATAATCTTCAACCCCCTGACAAAGGAGCTTCTGAAACAGATAGTGGAGATACAGGTCAACCGGATGAAGAGATTCATCAAAGACAAGAACATAGACATAGAGCTGACCGACAGGGCAAAGGAGTATTTCGCGGAGGTTGGTTTCGACCCTGTCTACGGGGCGCGGCCTCTCAAGAGGGTGCTCCAGAAGATGATACTGAACGAATTGGCCCGGAAAATCCTCGACGGGACCTTCACAGACTGCGATATAGTGGAAGTGGATTACGAGAACGATAATATCGTCTTCAACAAGGTGGCCGCTGCCGAGGTCGTTTCCTGATGCGAAAAGAGGCGGGCTCTTCCAGCCCGCCTCCGGATAACGGCATTCACGACGCTATTTCAATTTGCGGCAGGAAGAAGATTCTCATGAACAGCCGTTAAACCGGGCTTTGGTAGAGTAGAGAGCTGGCGTAGTGGCGATTAAGCTCTATCTCCAGCTCCCCCTCATCAAACCGTACGTTCAGTTTTCCCGAATACGGCTTTCCAATTATCTTCGTCCAGAGGCTTTCGCCATGCG
>JBJKOV010000392.1:0-3822 GCA_046707105.1 Thermodesulfovibrionales bacterium | reverse complement strand
GGTTCATCCTTTCATAAACGGGCGCGTCGAAGATGTTTTCAATGCTGAAGGTTCTGTTTTGCGAACTGCCGACAAATAAACCGGCAACCTGGTAGTTCCCCGAGGGCCTGTCCCTGTCGAAAAATACCACAGCTGAACGGGCAAGGGAGGCGAAAGAGCCGTCCCTTCCGCGAAGGCCTGCTTCTGCGAGGTAGTTCCTGGCCGGGCTGTCGACTCTGAAATAGTAATTCCCCGCGAGGGATTCCGCGTGCAGATCGAAAAAAGCATGGGCATTGAAACCGTCGAAAACAATTTCCGTCACATCATAAACCCGGACAATAAGTGGGGCGCCGCGAAGCGAATCTCCACGTCTCAGAATGAGGGTTTCCATGGACTCCGCCTGGACATTCCAATGCACGTGGCCGAGACGGGGATGGACCATCGAAAGCGACACATAGTCGGAGGAGAGCGGAATGGGGAAGATACGGCCTGTTTCCCAGGCGATCTGCCTCATCACTTTCTGGGAGAGTTTCCCTTTCAGTTTTTTCAAATGATCCTCCCCGGGAACCTTCCAGTCGGAAAAAACAGAGATTTTGTAACGGCCTTTACGCAACTGTAGGAAAATACTAGCACAAAGTCCCGGCTTTCTCAATCGATATGGGATCCATTAATTCCGGGACGAACGGCCCGGAGGGAAAGCCCGGCGCGGCCGGGCGCTCTTGACAGCCCCCGGATTTATAGTAAACTGAAATCTAGCGGTCCCGCTGGTCAGGACATTTTGTGCGAACCACAATGTTCTGAATAGAGTCTGTTTATAAGGTAGCTATTTATGTTTTTTGACTGTCATTCCGGCTTGTCCGGAATCTTTCAGGTGGCTTCACAGAAGGATTCCCGACGCGCTTCACTTGCGGGAATGACAGCACTTTCAGCGAAACGTGCAGTTTATGGACAGACACTAAATAAATAATGAAGGAGACAGAGAAGGGAGGAAAATGAGATGAAAAAAATGGGCGAACTGTTTCAGACGAGCGACTGGAAGACGGAAAAACATGTGCCTCTTATAGAATGCCCCGATGAGGTGAAGGCGGGTGAGATGTTCGACATCACCGTCACAGTAGGGAAGGAAGTGGCACACCCGAATACAACGGAACATCACATACGATGGGTGCAGGTCTTCTTCCAGCCTGAGGGCGAGAAGGCGACCTATCAACTGGCCAGCTGCGAGTTCACGGCCCACGGTGAGGCGGTCAAAGGACCGAATGAAGGCCCCGCGTATACCAACCATTCTGCGACCATCAGGGTCAAACTCACTAAACCCGGTGTTTTGCATGCTCTCAGTCTCTGCAATATTCACGGCCTGTGGGAGAACGGCAAGGACATCAAAGTGAAATAAGAGGGTAGGACTTCAGAGCTGAAGGGCATGCCAAAACTGCCGGATATCGCAGTTTACTTGAAGTATCTGAAGTCGACCGGGTTGCACAAGATGATTTCGGCAGTGGAGTGCGCACAAAAAAATTCCTTCCGGTATATCCGCCGGCCGGCTGAAGAGGACACTTGAACGCTCGTCAGGGAATAAATGTAGGTCAGGTAAACTCTTGAAAACCGGTCGGACAGTATCTCTCTTTGCGGGAAGCCTGACTTCGCGGCGGCAAATCGGTTTGCACGGGCTTCTTTTCGCCTTGATATTTTGTATGTCGTTCGCTGCCATTCCGGGACGGCTCTGCGCTGCCGAACCGCTGGAGGTAGTAGTCAGGGGAGTGGAGGGAGATATTCTCGCAAACGTGCAGGCTGCTCTTGCCGTTCCTCCCGGCCTGGTCCAGAACGGAAGGGTGAACCAACTCTGGCTGGATCGTTTCGATCACCAGGTTCCTCAGAAGGTCCTCACTGCAACCGAACCCTTTGGATATTACAATGCAAAGGTATCAACAAAAAAGGAAAATACCGGAGAGGGCAGTTATCGTCTCGTGGTGGATGTGGATTTGGGCAAGCCTGTGCGCATTACCGGAGTGGACGTGTCACTGAGGGGGGACGGAGCCCGCGAAGAATCTCTGATGTCTCTTGCAGCATCTTTTCCTCTGCGCAAGGGGGATATCCTGCGTGAGGACTTCTATGAAAAGGCGAAAGGTGGCCTGAGGTCACATGCGATTGCCCTTGGGTATCTCGACGCCTCATTCCCTGTTCACGAGATCCTTGTCTCCGAGAAGGCGTCGACGGCCCGTATCATGTTTGTCCTTGATACAGGGCCGCGATACCGCTTCGGTCCTGTGCGTTTTGAGGGCGCCTCCGGCTATCCGGTAAAGTTTCTGGAGAGGTTTGTGACCTTCGCACCGGGCGAGACCTTTTCTTACGCCAAACTCGGCGAGACCCAGCTGAACCTCGCCAATTCGGACAGGTTCAGAAATGTCATAATATCTCCGGCAAAAAAAGAGGCTCATAACCTCGAGGTGCCTGTGATCGTGAGGCTCGAACCGGCCCCCCGCCGGCGCCTCCGCCTTGGAGCCGGGTACGGCACCGACACGGGGCCCAGGGTCACAGTCGATTACAGGGATTTGAACCTCTTCAACCGGGGCCGGGAACTGAAGCTCAACCTGAACCTCTCCACCCGCATCCAGGCCTTCGGTGCGGGCTACATCATTCCAAGCGCAGGGAGCATCGACAGCTTCAACGAGGTCCAGCTCAATGCAGTGCGCGAGAAGGTCACCACCTACAAAAACAAACTGATTTCCCTGGAAGGCGACAGAACACGCAGTTTTGGGAAAGGCCGCATAGGCACGGCCTACCTTAAGGTGCAGGAAGAAGATTACACCATCGGCAACGACAGGTCGAGAGCCCGCCTGATAATGCCGGGATTTCGTTTCTCCGCCCGCCGCTATGACAGTCTGATCCGTCCAACCCGCGGATACCGGTATGCATTCGACCTGAAAACTACGCACAAGGTCCTTGGCTCCAGTACAGGCTTCATACAAATGGAAGCGGACGGCGATTCAATAATCCCCCTCCCCTGGAGGCTTTCAATCCAATCACGCCTCAAAGCCGGATTTACCCTTCAACAGGAGGCATTCCGGGAATTGCCGGCTTCTCTCCGCTTCTTCGCCGGGGGAGACAGGAGTGTGCGGGGATATGCCTTCGAGTCGCTGGGTCCGAAGGATTCAAACGGAAACGTGATCGGCGGGAAAAACATTTTCGTTGCGAGCATGGAACTCGACCGGGCCATTCTTAGCGATTGGGGTGTCGCCGTCTTTTTTGATATCGGAAATGCCTTCGATTCCTTCACGAACATTACTCTGTTCAAGGGTGCAGGCGTGGGGGTCAGGTATTACACGAAGATAGGCGCCCTGCGGCTGGATCTCGCGCGACAGGTTGACGTCCCCAATCCCGGCTTCAGGATACACTTTACAGTAGGGTTCGAGCAGTGAAGAGAAAGGTCCTTTACGGTCTCCTCTCATTTCTCCTACTGCTCGGTATTGCTTTTGCAGGGGCCCTGGCATGGCTGCTGGGAACCAGTGATGGAGCGCGGTGGCTCATAGCCGAACTTTCTTCCCGCACCTCCTTCAGCATTCATGTGGACAAGGTTGCCGGCAGGTTCTGGGACAAGCTGAGGCTTGAAGGTATGAAGGTCAGTTGGCCGCAGGGAAGCGCGGCCTTGAAGAGCCTCGACCTCGAATGGAACCCCCTGGGCCTCCTTTATAGCAGGATATCCATCAGGAAACTTCTCATCGAAGACCTGCAACTGCAGGACAACAGCCCCGAAGAAAAGACCACTCCCGATCTCAGCTGGCCGACTATAAGTGGAGTCCCCCTGCGACTGAGCGGGAGTATTAACATCTTCCGCATACATGGGGC
>JBJKOV010000391.1:0-2151 GCA_046707105.1 Thermodesulfovibrionales bacterium | reverse complement strand
ACCCCGAAATTCTGAAGGACCTTAACAAGGTCAAGGACGCGCTGGTCTCGGCTGCCAGAGAGGCCAAAGCTACTATTGTAGATATCTCCTTCCACGAGTTTAATCCTTTCGGCATCAGCGGCATGGTTGTCATAGCGGAGTCACACCTGTCTATACATACGTGGCCGGAATATTCATATGCCGCCGTGGATATCTTCACCTGCGGCGACATAATAAAACCGGAAGTTGCGGCCTCGTTCCTTATAGAGCAGTTCGAGAGCAGAAGCCCTTCGGTTGTCGAACTGAAGAGGGGAATACTTTCTCACTCCAACGAGAAACTGCCGCACAAGGTTACCGATTCAGTATATGAACATGCGCTCTGAGTCTTGACGGCTCACGGAGGGCAGACCTGTTCGATCGACAGGTTTATTTAGACAGTATATTCCCCGGTGGGCGGCTGCTTACCGGGGTTTTTTGATCACTCAGCATCGGTGTCAGTGGTCAGTGTCAGTTTTGAAACGATTCTTTACTTTTGCCGGCACTAATCACTGACACTGGCACCGGATTTTTTCAGGCCTGTTCGGTCTTCCTGTCAGTCAGGGCGGCGATGCCCGGCAGTTCTTTCCCCTCAAGCAGCTGCAGCGATGCGCCGCCTCCCGTCGAGATGAAGGAAAGCGCATCCGAAACCCCGGCCCGGTGGACCGCGAGGTCAGTGTCTCCCCCCCCTACGATCGTCAGGGCATAGGCATCGGCGACCGCGTGGGCGATGGCGAAGGTGCCCCTCGAAAAAGCGTCGATTTCAAAAATACCCATCGGGCCGTTCCAGAGAATCGTCTTCGCGTTGGCGAGGGCCTCTGAAAAGAGTTTCACCGTTGCCGGTCCGATATCTAGCGCCCTCCACCCCTTCGGTATTTCGAGCGTTGGGACGATCTTGGTCTCGGCCCCGGGTTCCAGCGACTGGGCGATTACGCAGTCCACGGGGAGATAGAATTTTATACCGGCGGCCTTCAGTTTCTTCCTGATCCTCTGGGCCATATCCAGCATGTCATTTTCGACCAGGGAATCCCCGACTTCATTCCCCATGGCCTTTATGAACGTAAATGCCATGCCGCCGCCTATCAACACCTTGTCGACCTTTGCCTCCAGGTGCTCCAGCACGCCTATCTTGCCCGAAACCTTCGCGCCGCCCAGGATTGCCACAAAAGGGCGGACCGGGTTGTTCACGATCCCCTTGAGATACTCTATCTCCTTCTTCATGAGAAAACCGGCCGCCGACGGCAGGAACTTCGGGATTCCGACGGTTGATGCGTGGGCCCTGTGCGCGGCGCCGAAGGCGTCGTTTATATAGAAGTCGGCGAGTTGCGAGAGCATCCGCGCGAATTCCTCATCGTTCTTTTCCTCTTCTACGTGGTATCTCAGGTTTTCCAGCAGAAGGACATCGCCGTCCTTCATCTTGTCCACGAGGCTTTCCACCTGCGGTCCTACACAGTCCGGCGCAAAGATCACGTCCTTCCCGAGCAGCCGGTGCAGTCTTTTGGCAACCGGCGCCAGGCTGTACCTGGGGTCCGGCCTGCCCTTCGGTCTTCCAAGGTGAGAAGCCAGTATGACCTTCGCGCCCTCGTCGATGGCGTAGTTGATCGTCGGGATGGTGGAACGTATCCGGCTGTCGTCCGTAATGCGGAGGTTGTCGTCGAGAGGCACGTTGAAATCCGCCCTTATAAAGACCCGTTTTCCCTTTATATCAAGTTCGTCGACAGAAAGTTTACTGAGGATGTCCTTGATCGAAAGCGAGTTTACGCTGTTTTTCCTGGCCATCGTTTACCCCATCTTCTTTATGATAAATAGTATGAGATCCCTGAGCCTGGAGCTGTATCCCCATTCATTGTCGTACCAGGAGAGCACCTTGGCCATCCTCTTTTCCATGACTTTGGTTACGGAGGCGTCCACGACTGAAGAATGAGGGTTGTTGTTGCAGTCGATTGAGACGATCGGGTCCTCTGTATACTGAAGGATGCCTTTCATAGGCCCCTCGGCCGCCTTCTTCAGAGCGGCGTTTATCTCTTCCGCAGAAGTGTCTTTTCCGAGTTCCGCAACGAGGTCGACCACGGAGACATTAGGGGTCGGGACCCGGATCGCCATGCCGTCCAGCTTCCCCTTTAAACCGGGGAGGAC
>JBJKOV010000390.1:0-1640 GCA_046707105.1 Thermodesulfovibrionales bacterium | reverse complement strand
AGTAACTGATCAGGGAAAGCCCGGGGACAAGGGGCGAGAAGGCGGTGAAGGTGAACCTTGACGTCTCCTTGCCGAAGATGTCCCTGTCCTCCACCTTGAAGGCCGAATACTTCTGTCCCGCCAGGAGAGAGTCGGTTTCCCTCACGATGGTGTCCATGAACATCCTGCATTCGCGCAGCTTAAGAATAGATTCGTCCATGCCGTCCAATGCCTTGTGCGCCAGGAAGAACGTGCTGTAAACGGCGCCGAGAACGATCGAAAGGAGGACCATGGAGACCAGCAGCTCTATGAGGGTGAAGCCCCTCTCAGAGACCTTTGTTCGTTCCATTACTGCTCCCTATGAAGTCGGCAAGTTCCAGATGGTCATCTCCCCTGCTGACGGTCACCAATACCTCGGATATCCCCGGGAAGGGCGAGCCCTGGATCACGGCGGCAAAGCGGTATTCAGAGTAAGGTTCAGGGAAGGCCCCTGTGGAGGCCTGGGGATTTGCCTCGACCTCTTCAATCTTGTCTCTTGCAAGGAGTGTGGCGACTGTGGTGAACTCATGGCGTTCCGCAATGCCCAGGTTATAATTCAGCGTATAGAGCAGCGTAATGAGCAGCCCTCCGATAATGGCCAGCGCGATCATTATTTCAAGAAGTGTAAAACCGCAGTTTCTCTTATGTGCCATTCTGTTTTATCAGTGCCCTTCCGCTGATGGGGTTGAATGTGACCGTCATCATGTCGTCTTCGACCCGCAGGTGTACGTCGACATTTTCCGAAAGGCCCAGGGGCCCGAAGAATATGGTGACGCTGCCTTCCGTGACTTCGCCCTTCGAAGGGAGGGTGACGCCCGTCAGGCTTTTCATGTCTTCAGCCTTTTCACCGTCAGGGCCCTTCCACGTAATTCTGCGGTCCTGGATGTCAAAGGTCAATGGATAGGTCTCTTTTGTATATATCGCGCTGTCGTTGAGGTATCGGAGAAGCCCCGCGGTTTTTCTTGCATCCGCGTCAAGTCTGCTTTCGCCGGTCTTGTAAAAAGCCGGAATCACCATGGCCACGAAGAGCGAAATGATGAAGACGGCCACGACCATTTCAAGGAGGGTGAACCCCGATCCGATGGAAAAACTCTCTCCAGGCCGCTTCCGCCCACTCATTAACCCAAAAAACACATTTGAAAGAGTTGGCGTGAGCGACTTTGCCCTTCTTTCGTTGCCGTTCTTAGCGAAATGGAGCGTTAAGAAGCCGTGACTGTCTGAACCCGGAGGGTGAGTTTCACGGATGCAGCGGAATGAGTTTAGAACGGCAGGAAGAGGGCTGCCTGAGCGAATGTCGGATCTTTCAAATGCCGAAGCTGGGATTAAGGGGCATTTATGCAAAAGACAGTGACCCACCGCTCTCCCCGCTCCCCGATATTGCCGGTCCGTACAGTCACATATTCCAGCTTGAAATATCCGCGTCAGTGCCTTCCCCCCCTTCCTTGCCGTCGCCGCCGTAACTCATGATATCGTAGTCACCGTGGATCCCTGGAGCGACGTAAACATAGGCATTGCCCCATGGGTCCAGAGGGATCTTCTTCTGTTCGAGATATCCTCCATCCCTGTACTTGTTCGGAATTCTCCCGGTCGTCGGCTTCTCGATAAGAGCATCCAGCCCCTGC
>JBJKOV010000389.1:0-6104 GCA_046707105.1 Thermodesulfovibrionales bacterium | reverse complement strand
GGTACCAGAAAATTGCGGCTCCTCAGCTCGCTGTTGAACCAGACGCGCTGTTCCACCTGCACCGGCATATAGACAGATGTACCGCCGGCATCGGCCGTCTGACGGAGCCATGTAGACCATGCCCCTTCAACATAGCCGGAGATAAGTCTCGCATTGTTCGCATCGATGCCGTTGACTATGACCTGGACGGGCGCCCCCCCCGACTCCCTTAAGCGCCGGCTGAAATCCGCCCTGAGGTGTACGATGCCGTCGACGAGGCCCCTCCTCATCGCCTCTTCCGCCGCGTTCATTCCGGAGAAGTCAACAGGCCTGAAATAACGCGACTGCCGGAACACTCCTGTGAAACTTGCGGCGTCGGCGTCCGGATGTTCCACAACGAGCGCCACCGGAACATGTTCCGCATCAAGAGATACCCCATAGCCGAAAAGGAGCAGGAGGACCACCGGCATCAGAAAGGCGATGGCGATGCTGCTGGGATCGCGCATCACCTGCAGGAACTCCTTGCGCACCAGGCCGCGCATCCTCATTGCCGCGCCTCCCCGGGCTGAGGTCCCTCCCTTCACCGGACGCCCCCCGCCTGCTCGTCCGCCATGATCAGACCGATGAAAGCGTCCTCCATCGAGGGCGCAGGACTTCCGGCGGTCGCGGCGCCGGCCTTGATATCCCCCGGCGCTCCGAGGGCAAGGATCCTGCCTGCCGACATGATCGCAAGGCGGTCGCAGTACTCGGCCTCCTCCATGAAGTGCGTGGTCACCAGCACTGTAACGTCCCGGCCGGCAAGAACATTGATGCGGTGCCAGAATTCACGCCGGGCCAGCGGGTCTACGCCCGACGTCGGCTCGTCGAGGAAGAGGATGTCCGGTTCATGCATAAGGGCGCATGCCATCGCCAGCCGCTGTTTGTGGCCGAGCGAAAGATCAAGGCTCCTCGCATCTGCGAAACCGGAAAGTTCGAATTGCTCAAGGGCGGAGGATATCCTCTCCGCCCGCTGCAGTCCTGTCAGTCCGTAGGCGCTGCTGAAGAAATCCAGGTTCTGGCGCACGCTGAGGTTTCCGTAAAGGGAGAATTTCTGCGACATATAGCCGATCCTGGAGCGCGCGGCAGCGGCCGCATGCCTCAGGTCCGTGCCGCCGACCAGCAACCTTCCGCCGCTTGCCGGAAGGAGACCGCAAAGCATCCTGAATGTGGTGGATTTGCCGGCGCCGTTTGCCCCCAGCAATCCGAAGACCTCCCCCTTTCTGACATCGAAGGTGATGCCCTTCACCGCATAAAAATCCCCGAAGCGGCGCTTTACATCCAGCACTTCTATAATGCGCTCCCCGTTTCCTTTTTTCGCAGGCACGGGTGATGCGGCCATGGCCGGCCTCTTAATCCCTTCGCCTGCCCGCCGCTCCCTGAGTATCGCCATGAAGCCGTCCTCGAAGCGGGGCGGCACCGGTTGAATCGACACAGCCTCTATGCCCGGCAGCAATCTGCCTGCCTCGGGAGTCGCGGGCCTGCCGGTCACGAGGCGGACGTGGTCCCCCTGAATGACGGCGTCAGTGACATCCGGGGCGCCCGCGAGCCTCTCCTGTATATCCCGTTTTTTCATCCCGCTGACCCTTACCTCGAAGGTGCGGTCCTTTACCCGGTTTCTGAAATTTCCCGGCGGGCCTGAGCCCAGGACCTGTCCCTCGTGAAGTATGACGACTTCGCTGCAGTGTTCCGCTTCATCTAGATAGGCTGTGCTGAGAAGGACTGTCATCCCCTCCTCCTGAACAAGACGCGCAACTATCGCCCAGAGCTCCCTGCGGGACACGGGGTCCACTCCGACTGTCGGTTCATCGAGGAGAAGGAGCCGGGGCGGACGTATGAGAGTGCAGGCGAGACCGAGTTTTTGTTTCATCCCTCCTGAAAGGCGACGTGCCAGGCGGGATGTGAAGGGGCTTAAGCCGGTCATGCGCATCAGTTCGAGATAGCGTTCCGCTCTCGATTCCCCGGGAACCCCCTGAAGGTCTGCATAGAGGTCCATATTCTCCTGCACAGTGAGATCTTCGTAGAGACCGAACCTCTGGGGCATGTACCCTATAGACGCCTGCACTTTCAGGGGCTGACGCACCGCGTCTATTCCCAGGACAGTCACGTCTCCTGAATCGGGCACCATCAGCCCGGCCAGGATTCTCATGAGAGTAGTCTTGCCGGCACCGTCAGGCCCCACAAGGCCTGTGACGACTCCGGGCCGCATCTCCATGCTCACCTGCGAGAGAGCGGAGGCGAAACGGCCGGCGGCCCGGAAGCTCTTGTTCACCTCCCTGACTGCGATGGATACGTTTTCTTCTCCGGCAAGAAGATGCTCCATCAATGGCGGAGGAGGCATCATTGGCCCTTGCAGTGGTCTTGTTCCGAAGCTGGGCCGGTGTCGTGCTGATTAAGAGGAATGGTGACGACGGCGGGCATACCCATTCTGAGTTCGTTGTCGGGGTTGCATACATATACCCTCACCTGATAGACGAGACTTGTCCGCACCTCCCGTGTCTCGACCGATTTCGGGGTAAACTCCGCTGTGGGGGAGATAAATCCGATCCACGCCCTGTAATGCTTTCCAGGGTAGCTGTCCGTGGTGACCCGGGCTGACATGCCAAGCGGGATTTTTCCCATGTCGGGCTCAGGGATGTAGGCCCTCACCCAGACCGGATCGGTGAGCGCGAGCGTAAAGGCAGGTGCCTGGGGTGACGCCATATCACCGGGCTCCAGAATACGCGTCTGTATTACACCGTCCGACGGCGCGTAGAGGGAGGCGTATTCGAGATTCCGTTTTGCGACCGACAAAGAGGCTTCATAAGCTTTCAGTGTCTGGCGGGCGGCAGCGATATCCTCCCTGCGCGGTCCCGCAACGGCAAGTGCGAGTGTTTCCCTTGCCGCCTTCAGCTGCGCCTGCGCATAGTCTGCAGCCGCCCTGGCGTCGTCTCTTTCCTGCTTCGAGATGAGGTCCTTTTCAGCAAGCAGGCTCTTGCGCCGGAAGACGACCTCCGCGTTCTTCTTTTCAGCATCAGCCGCTTCAACGTCGGCCCTCGCTTTCCGGATGTCCTCGGGCCGCGTCCCCGCGACAAGCGCGGCCAGGACTTCCCCCTGGGCCTTCACCTGTGCCTCCGCCTGCGCCACTTCATGGGAAAGCCGGAGCGTATCGAGTGTGGCCAGAAGCTGTCCTTTCTTTACCTTGTCCCCCTCCTGAACCAGCATCTCCGCGATCCTTTCGTTTCCGTTGAATGCGAGTTCCACCTGGCGTATATCGACATTGCCGTAGAGGACCAGTTCATTGGCAGGAGTCTTGTGTAGAAGGGAGCGGACGAGAAAGAATATCCCGACTGCGATCAACATGACTATCAGGACGGCGATAATTTTTTTCTTTTTCTTCATATCCTCTCTCTTCCCCGGCAAAATGGGATTTAGATATTATAAACGAGGTTCTCTCTCCGCTTTTCAGACAGATTATACATCCTGAGGCCTCTTTTGCAACTTACTTTGGCAAACTTGTTGCCGGCACAAATATCCGGAGGCGTCGGCAGTATGTATAAAAAAAAGGATCATCGTAGATCAGTGTGGGTAATTTCTTGTCTTTTTCGGCATTTCCCGACCCTCACGGGGAATCCTTCCGAAAACGCCTTCTGTCAGGTCCTTCATGGAAGGATTGCCCTTCCTGACAAGCTCGATCTTATCCTGCAATCTGTCACTCCCGCTTGTCGGGAGTCCTTCCGAAGAAAGATTCCGGACAAGCCGGAATGACAGCCACAAGACAGCGCATCAAATTAACCTACGTACCCGCACGCTTACGCGAAGACCCAAAAAAAACAAGGAGACAAAAGCCCGCACAGGTTCACTCGGAGAAACTGGCGGCCGATTCGAGGGCTGCCGCGCCCAGCTGCCTGTCCGTAATTACCCCTTTGATCTCTGGCGCAGGGACTTCCTGCCGGCCGGAGGATATCACCAGGGCAACGGAGATCTCCCCACCGTGAAGCGCGGAGATAATGTCGGATACGGACTTGTCTTCCGTCACAAAGATAAAATCTCTCCGCGCCAGTTCACTCGCACTAATCCCACTGCTGCATTTTTCGAGAAGGACCGGTGAGGCTACCTTCTCTATTACCCCTGTTATCCGGTGGTCCTTGTCCTCAACGAGGAAATAGGAGATAAGCGGCTCCTCCAGGGCGATGCGCCCCAGTTCATCCGGCGTTGTTTCAACCGGGATCGTCCTGACACCGACATCCATGATCTCGCGGGCCTTCCTGATCCTCAGCATGTTAGTCTGAAAGGATCCGGGAACACTGTGTCCGCGTCTCGCCAGCTTCATGGTATAGAAACTTTCGTGGGTGAAGAGCCTTCTCACACCATAGCTGATCGCGACGGTAACTATGATCGGAACAATGGCGCTGTAGTCGAGGGTCATCTCAAAGATCATCACCGCCGTGGCCATGGCGGCCCCGGTCGAACCGCCTACCATACCGGCCATACCGGCGACGGCAAAGGCGGGGACGTCCAGTCCGACTGCCGGGAAGAGCGCACGTGCGGCCATGCCGTACAGCCCCCCCGCCATCGCGCCCATGTAAAGCGATGGAGAGAAGATGCCCCCCGATGCCCCCGAGCCCAGTGTCATGGCTGTGGCCAGAAGCTTAAGAAGGAAGAGGGCAAGGAGCAGATATGGGTGCGAGAGCAGACCGGAAAGCACGTCGCGTATCGTCGCATAACCCACCCCCTCTATGTAGTAATGGCCGGTGAATCGGATAAGAAGGTAGAGCGACAGTCCAACGATAAGCATTGAAGCCATATGCCGCAGATAGTAATTTTCGGGTGTATATTTGCCGAGAACATCCTCGAAGCCGTATACGGCCTTTATAAACAGGGCGGAAAGCGCGCCAGTCAGCACGCCGAGCCCCGCATATCCGAGGAGCACTGTCGGCCTGAGTGCTACGAAGGTGAAGGACTCGACGCCGGGTATCACAAACGGAGGGCTGGCCCCAAGAAGAAGGCTTCCCACATATGCTCCGGTGGCCGTCGATATGGCGACCGGTATCACGGTGCGGGCACTGACCTCAAAGAGCAGGAGTTCCACGGCGAAGAGCAGGCCCCCGATCGGGGTGCTGAAGGTGGCCGCGATCCCGGCGCCTGCGCCGGCCGCGATCAGCGTAATGCGCTCCCAGACCGCGACGGGGAAGATCTGGCCGAGGAAAGAACCCAGCGAAGCGCCTATCTGCATGATCGGGCCCTCACGGCCGATGGATCCTCCGCTGCCGAGCGAGAGCGACGATGCAAGCGCCTTTACGGCGGGGGTGATCGGAGGAACGACCCCGCGATTATAGTAGACCGCATCCATCACCTCCGGAACACCGCTGCCTCTTGCCCCCGGGGCAAAGTTCTTGACGAGAAAGGTCACTACTACGGCCCCTGCAACGGGAACGAATATTATGAGCCACCCGAACGGTCCGGCCGGGGTATGGCTTCCGGCGTCATAGCTCAACGAAAAACGGCCGAGAAACAGGAGATTGTGGGAAAGTCCGACCATGGCCCTGAACACCGCCGCCCCGAGTCCTGCAAGAGCGCCGGTAATGACCGCAAGCAGGAGAAGGCGGCAGAGCCTCATCGGTTTGGTCAGCCTGCGCCTATCTTTTTCTGTCTCCATATCCATCACCTGCCGGTACCTTCCCTTGCCGCCAGCACCTGCCTCCAGGAAAAAATGAATGCGGGGACGGCTACAAGGACCATGAACAGCCCTATCAGCACATATCCTGAGTCAACGGGCAGTCTGCGGTCGAGGCCCAGAAGCATCGAGGCCCCGAAGACCCCGAAAAGTATGCCCCCGAAGAAGAGGGTCCGCCCTCCGGTCTGAGATCCGATCCTCCCCACCTCCTCCTCGGTCAGTGAATGCGTCCAGCGAAGCGATGCCCCGAACAGGGCGCCGATTATTACCAGCATGACCATGGTCCCCAGTCCAAAGAGGAGACCCGGAAGAAACCCCAGCCAGGGGTTTTTCATGGCCGGAGCAGCGACGGTGTTGATGAAAAGCGAAAATCCGCCGAAACCGAAGCCTGCGATAAACCCGTGCACAATGGTCCATCTCACCGGTGGTGCCG
>JBJKOV010000388.1:0-2220 GCA_046707105.1 Thermodesulfovibrionales bacterium | reverse complement strand
ACTGGTAATCGTCGCCGTATTTGCAGCCGATGAGAAGTACCCCGTCGTTGCCCTTCGACATCGCGTCGGCTATCCATATCGTATTGACCGAGCCAAGACACCTGACAGGGATAAACCTGATATCCGCCGAGTACTTGAGCTTGTGGAGGCCGGCCATGTCGAGCGCCGGATAGGCGTCGTTTTCGCACACGAAGGCAACGATCCTGTATTTTTCCTCATCCTCATCGGGAACGTTGATCGCCTTCACCATTGAGCCGATCATGTCGATATGATAGTTCTTGAAGGATATGATTCTCTCCGGGCAGGCCCCCATGCATGTTCCGCATCTCCTGCACCTGGTCGGATTCGGCTTCGGTGTGCCCTTCTCGTCGTCATCAAGAGCGCCGAAGGGGCACTCTTCAGTGCACCTCTTGCACTGCGTGCAACGCTGAAAGAAGAATTCGGGGAATGACATGTCGCCCGATCTCGGATGAACGGACATGCCCCTGTTTACGGATTCGAGACACTGAATCGCCTTCAGAGCGGCCCCGGTGGCATCTTCGATACATTCGCCGTTAGTCATCGTACGCCTGACATTGCCGGCGGTGTAAATGCCGGTCCTCCGGGTCTCATAGGGGAAGCATATGTAGTTCGAATCGGCGTAGCCGTCGAAGAGTTCGAGATCTTTGAAGGCCGGGCCCTGCCTGTAGGCCAGATTGATTACCGGCTCAAACTGCGTCTCGGGGACCATCCCCGTCGCGAGCACCACCATGTCCGCCTGCACCGCGAGCTTTTCGCCCAGCATGGTGTCGTCCACTTCGATGGTGAGACTCTTGTCTGCGTTCTCGGTTACCGACTTGACCTCGCCCCGAGTGAGGAATATTCCGGGATCATTCTGGGCGTTCTTGTAAAAATTCTCGTAAACACCCGGTGTCCTCATGTGCTTATAGAAGATGAAGGCCTTTCCGTCGTCATAATCCTCTCTGACGTATTTAGCCTGTTTGAGCGATATCATGCTGGTCACCGAGGAGCAGTAGGGAAAATCGCTGTCGTCTCCGTTCAGGCCGGGACTCTGAATGAAAGCAACCGTCTTCGCTTCTTTCCCGTCTGATGGGCGTACTATTTTACCTTTTACCGCAGTCTCCTCCATCATCGTATTTGTTACGACGTTTGCGAACTTGCCGTATCCGAGATGCTCGAAGGCCGAGGGATCTGCCGGCCTTCCACCAGCTGCTACCACGATGGCGCCAAAGACTTCCGCATCCGGATCGGATGTGAGGATATCTTCGCATTTGACCATGTCCGCCGGAAGTTCGACCGGCTCCTCGGCCGCCTGTTCCCCGGCAGGTTTGTCCTTCTCCTCTTCCTTCTTCTTCGGCGGTACATCCCATTTGGATTTTGTGCCCGTCTGTTTGAATGAGACAGCAAACTGGCCCGGAGCTCCGCTGATCCTTGCGATTTCGTGATTCGTCTTTAACGTTATCTTCGGATTATTCGAAGCGTCTTTTATCTTTTCCTGGATATTAGTCGGCTCCAGCTCCTCATAAGGAGCCTTCGTCGGTATCTGTTTCCGCTGCCTGGCGGCATACCCGCCGAGCTGGCCTTCCCTTTCGACAATCGTTACGCTGTATCCGGTATTGGCTGCCTCGATCGCCGCGTTGAGGCCCGTTATTCCGCCGCCGATGACGAGGATGCTCTTTTCCACGTTCTCCAGAAGATAGGGATCGACGTCGTTCATTTTCTGGGCCTTCACAATCCCCATCCTAAGGTAATCTTCCGCAAGCATCTGCGTATCGTCATTCGGCTGGGTCTCTTCCTTCACCACTTCTTTTCCTTCGGCGTCTTTTGTCTTTACCTTGACCTGTTTCGTCCAGTCGTGGCTCCAGATGACCTGCTCCCTGATATTTACCCTTTCGACGATGTTCCCAGGCCCGAAATCAAAGACGTCATATTTGACCCTGCCGGAACAGGCGGCGATGATGATGGTGTTAACGCCATCGGCCTCCATGTCCTTCTTTATCATCCCCACACCCTCGTCACCACACATGGCAGGGTGGGTCCTGCATATCGGGGCCTTGTATTCCTTGGTGGCCACGACAGAAAGCTGTTCAAGGTTCAGGCCCTCGCCTATGGAGCAGCCGCCGCATATATATACTCCGAGTTTTTTCTCCATCTGTGAATTACCTCCTCACCATTTGAATCGCCTTGAGAGCGGTCCCGGTAGCCGTCTGACCCGACGAC
>JBJKOV010000387.1:0-12843 GCA_046707105.1 Thermodesulfovibrionales bacterium | reverse complement strand
CGGCCGGGTCGAAGTCTGTCTATCTCTACTATCTCCTGAACCCGATACTGCTCGCTACAAGAAAGCAGAAAAAGGTGAAAAGCAGAAAAAGGTGAAAGGATTTTTGCAGATTTCTCTTTACTTTGTGGCGCATCTTTTTTTACTGTTAGTGCATCAGTAAATTTGGTTCAGATAAGAAAGTTTTCTTGTGGCAATAATTTTTTTTATTAAAGCAGCTCTGGCCTTTTTGGCCGCTCTTGGCGTTACCGTTCTTGTTCTGCCCCGGCTGGCTCACCTGGCCGAAAATATCGGACTGATGGACATGCCTAACGAGAGGAAGGTGCATAACAGCCCAAAGCCTCTCGTGGGAGGGCTTGGGATTGTTCTTGGCCTGTTGTTCAGCAGCCTGCTTTTTGTCCCCCTAACATATTTCCGGGGATATTATGCGGGGGTTCTTTCGCTGGTCATCATAGGGTTCTTCGACGACTTCAGGGAGTTAAACCACCGGTGGAAGTTTGTCGCCCAGTTCTTTGCCGCTGCGGTGATGATCCATTTCAGCCGGACTCTGCTTTTTTCCTTCGGCGATCTTCTGTCTGTCGGTCCCATATACCTGGGCGCCGCAGGCGTGCCCTTAACTGTATTCTGCGCTGTAGGGGTCATCAATGCAGTCAACATGGTCGATGGTCTGGACGGCCTTGCGGGGGGTGTTTCTCTTATCGCCTTTTGCTCTTTCGGCTTCCTGGCATATATCAATGACCAGCCGGAGTTGCTGCTTTTGAGCATGGCGCTGGCGGGTGCGGTGGTGGGGTTCGTCCGTTATAACTGGTATCCGGCAAGGCTCTTCCTGGGAGACGGCGGGAGCCTGCTGCTGGGGTTCTCTCTGGCTTTTCTTTCGATAGCAATCACTCAAAAGCAGGGCAGTCTTGTCCCTCCGATCGCGGCCTTGCTTGTCGTCGCCTTCCCTATAGCTGATGCGGTAACAGTGATGCTGAAAAGGGGGCTGAAGGGAAAGAGCCCTTTTTATGCGGACAAGACACACTTCCATCATATTCTGCTTCTGTTGGGCTATTGCAAGAGGTCGGCTGACAGGACCATTTTTGCCATGTCTGGCCTGTTGTCGGCGGTTGCTGTTCTCGGAACAGTTTATCACCTCCGCGAGGCCTGGCTGTTCCTCGTGTTTTGTGTTTTTTTCATCACGCATTTTGTCTTTTCCTTCAACTTCCGGAAGATATTAAGGTATAGGGCGGGTCTTATAAAGGGCAACATGCCCCTCGTTTACAGGGTGATAGACAGAATGGGATATTTCTCAAATATAGACAGGATTACGGGGTTGCTGAACAGGAAGGCCCTCTTGAGCAACCTGGAATCTGAGCTTACGATATTCAGAAAGCAGCGGAGCGATTTGTCCATTCTCCTCCTCGACATAGTCTATTTCAAGAGAATAAACACCTTGTACGGGAGAGATACGGGGGACATTGTGCTCAACCATGTGTCACAGGTAATCAGGGAGTCGATAAGGAAGACCGATATCGCGGGCCGGTACGAAAGTGACAAGTACCTCCTGGTTCTGCCTGAGACGACGGGCGCGGGCGCCGGAAAGCTCGCGGAGAAGATATCAGCCACTGTTGCTGAAACGGAGACCGAGGTTGCAGGCGGCGCGTCGGTTGCCCTTTCGGTCAGTTACGGAATTGCAACGGCCGATAACTCGGTTGACACCGCAGTGAAATTGCTTGAGACCGCTGAAAAGAGTCTCGGCGCCAAATATGAGATAAACATCGGCCGGGTCCTCAAGCACGATGAAAGCCTGCCTTACTCAAAGCTGCTGCCGAAACACCATTCCTGATCATTACGCAGGCAACATATTATTAACAGTCTCATAATAATATTTACAGATTTCATAGCCTTGTTCGTCATGCCCGAGGACCTTAATCGGGCATCCATTCTCGGTTAAATTGGATTCCCGCCTTCGCGGGAATGTCGATCAAAACGTACAGACTATTATGAAACTGTTAATAACTTAAAATTCCAACGTTTGAACGGGGGATGCTGAATTTTGTATAGTATGAGAGGTTTTGATTTTTGCGCGGAGGAGGTCTTATGTACGCCGTAATACTTGCGGGGGGAAGTGGTACGAGGTTCTGGCCGATGAGCAGAGAAAAGACGCCGAAACAGCTGCTCAGGGTCTTTGGCGAGTCCACGATGATACAACAGACGCTCGAGAGGCTGAACGATTCCCTGCCGGTTGAAAACGTCTGTATCGTGACCGGACAGAAATATGCATACGATATAAAGAACCAGTTGATGGAGGTCTGCGGCTCCGATAAATTCAGGATGCTGATCGAGCCGGTGGGGAAAAATACCGCCCCGGCCGTCGGACTGGCGGCGGTCTATATCCGCAAGGAGTCTCCCAAAGCAGTCATGGCCGTTATGCCCGCCGACCATATCATACTGAAGAAGGCCGAATTCACGGAAGTTCTCAAAAAAGCGTCGAAGATCGCTGCGAAGGGATATCTGACGACCGTAGGCATTATACCGGACAGGGCCGAAACAGGATATGGGTATATAAAGAAGGGCAAAAGGCTTGCGGCCGGCGGCAAGGGGCCGGGCAAGACGGGCGGAAAAGGGATAAATCCGGACGGAGAAGCCTTCATTGCAGAGCGTTTTGTTGAAAAACCGGACCTAAAAAAAGCCTCTGAATATGTCAGATCCGGTGATTATCTCTGGAACAGCGGGATTTTTATCTGGAGGGTGTCCGATATTCTTGAAGAGATTAGAAAACTGCTGCCTGATCTTTACAGCGGACTGATGAGGATAGAGAGGGCGATCGGTAAGAAGAACGAGCAGGATGTGCTGAATGAGGTTTTCCATGGGCTGGAATCGGTGTCAATCGATTACGGGATAATGGAGCGTGCAAAAAAGGTGGCGGTTATCCCGGCCGATATCAGCTGGAGCGATGTGGGGAGCTGGCGGGCCCTCGACGACATTGCGAAGAAGGACGCGTCCGGCAACGTCATCACCGGCAATGTCATCGATGTGGGATCGAAGAATTCGATCGTGTACGCCGGCAAACGCCTGATTGCCACTGTCGGGCTTGACAACACGGTTGTGGTGGATACGCCCGATGCAACATTGATCTGCAATAAGGACAAGACACAGGACGTGAGAAAGGTCGTGGATGAACTCAGGAAGAAGGGGGCCGACGAGCTTATCGAACATGTTACTGTTCACCGACCCTGGGGATCTTACATACTTCTTGAGGCCGGCAGCAGGTATAAGATAAAGAGGATCGTCGTGAAACCCGGCGCCAAACTGAGCCACCAGCTTCATCACCATAGAAGCGAACACTGGGTGGTGGTATCCGGCACGGCGAAGGTTACTGTAGGAGACAAGTCTTTCCACGTACATCCCAACGAGTCTACTTACGTGCCTATTTCCACGAAGCACAGACTCGAAAATCCCGGCAAGGTCCCTCTCCATTTGATCGAGGTGCAGAACGGAGACTACATAGAAGAAGACGATATCGTCAGGTTCGACGACGAATACGGGAGAAAAGACAGTAAACAGTAAAGACAGTAAATAGTAAGTAGTAAATAGTGAATCGTGAAAAGTGAAAAAACAGTGGAAAAAAGTAAATACGGTGGATAGTGAAACTCATTAGGGAAAAATAGGCGGCCGTGAAGATACTTGTCACGGGCGGGGCGGGATATATAGGGAGCCACATGGTGAGGACCCTTGGCGACAGGGGGCATGACATCGTGGTGTATGACAACCTTTCGTCGGGACACGAGACGTCGGTCCTGTGCGGGAAGCTTGTGAAGGCCGACCTTTCTGACAGGGAGACCCTCAGGGCGCTTTTCGAAATCGAAAAGTTCGACGCTGTGATGCACTTTGCCGCCCATATAGAGGTGGAGGAGTCCGTCAACAACCCGATAAAATACTACCGGAACAATTTTTCGAACGCCCTCAACCTTATCGAAGCATGTATCGAATTTGATGTCGATAAATTTGTATTTTCATCCACCGCCGCCGTATACGGCATACCCGGAGAAACTCCGGTAACGGAAGAAACCCCCTTGCTGCCTATAAACCCGTACGGCTCATCTAAGGCGATGGTGGAACGGGCCCTGAAGGATGTTGCACACGTTTCTCAACTGAGATATGTGGCACTGAGATATTTCAATGTAGCCGGGGCCGACGCTCTTTCGAGGATCGGCCAGAGATACCGCAATGCAACTCACCTGATCACACTGGCGCTCAAGACGGCGCTGGGGTTAAGGGACCATCTGAATATATTCGGGACCGACTATGAAACACCGGACGGCACCTGCATCAGGGACTATATCCATGTGGATGACCTGATCGATGCCCATGTCCTGGCCCTGGATTATCTGGCGTCTGGCAACGACAGCGGCATCTTTAATTGCGGATACGGCCGGGGATATTCCGTGAGGGAGGTGGTCGAAACCGCCAGGAAAGTTACCGGAATAGATTTTCCGGTAAGGGAAGCAGGGAGAAGGGCGGGTGACCCGCCGTCTCTCGTGGCCGATTCATCCAGACTCAAGAAAGAATTAGGCTGGAAACCGTCGCACGACAATTTAGAATATATAATTAAAACCGCCTGGGACTGGGAAAAAAAGCTCAAATCCGGTTTATCCTGAAAAAGGCAGTTCATTTACCACGGAGACACAGAGGCACTGAGAGAAAACTTCAAAATTCTTCAGTTCTGTGTCTCGGTGCCTCTGTGGTGAACTGCTCTTTTTAGTTTATATTTTTAACAGTACCATTCCCGAAACCGGATCCAGTTCCCTTCCGGCCGTCACCCCTTCTATTTCGGTCACCACCGCCTCCAGTACGAGGAAAGTCTCGCTATTCTCCCGCAGGCATCCGACTTTTACCATGTCTTTCTTTCCGAAGGCGGCGTGGCAATGTATCTTTGGTTCTTCACCCTGCCAGAAGATCGTGCCGAAACCGACTACTTCGTGGCTCTCCCCCAGTGATTTCCAGACAGGGGTGGGAGGGAACTCGTCCTTGTCCGGGCCCACGACCAGATTCCCTTCCCGCATCCCCCCGACGAGATAAAAAGCCGCCGCCCTGATCTTTTCTTTCTTCGCCAGATCTACCAGGCCCCCGAGGACATCGTCCCTGTCTTCAAATCTGACCACAATGACCCTCCCGGGCCTGCCCACCTGATATTTCATCATTTCTCCTTTATAGCAGTCTCAGAAATTATAGACTCACCGCGTAAGAGTGTGAGTGATTTTTGTCATTCCGGCTTGTCCGGAATCCTTCCGGGAATGTCATCTGTCACAAAGCCATCATATCAGAAAGATTCCGGACAAGCCGTAATGACGGACTTCATCGGTTGAGAGTCATTGAAAGAGTCTGGCTTTAGTCTGCGCCGGTCTGCGGTTGACTTTAAGGCTTTGTCGTTATGCATTACTTCTGCATTCTAACTTCTGACTTTAAGTCAGTCGTCTTCCACTGTGATTGCCTCGACGGGGCAGTTCTCTTCCGACGCTTCGCAGCATCCTACGAACTCGCAGGCCTCGGCATCTATGACTTCCGCTTTCCCGATAACTTCGTTGAGATGGAAAACAGATGGACAGAACTCTTCACACGTGCCGCACCCGATACATTTCTCCTGGTCTACTATAACTTTCATTTCATCTCCTCGATTACGGCCGCGGCAAGAAGCGGGAACATGATCTCGTGATGTCCGGTCAGGGCGTAGTTTCTGCCGTTCAGGGATGTCGGCCTTTTAAGGACATTCTCCCGCGGCCTGTAATGCTGGATAAAATCCATGTTCACGGTCGTTATATGCTCGACTTTGCTGCCCAGATTCCTGGCTATGTTGAGCGCCTTGAGAAAGACCTCGGGAAGGACGACCGCGGACCCAAGATTTATGTAGACTCCGCCTTCCAGGTCCGAGACGACCGAAGCGAACAGTCTGAAGTCCGTCATGCTCGCCTTTCCGATAGCCGCTCCGTCGGCCTGGGGGTGCATATGAACGATGTCCGTCCCTATCGCAATGTGGACGGTAATGGGGATATCGAGAGAGAAGGCGTTTGCGAACAAGCTCTTTTCCCTGAAAGGGAATTTTTCTTTATTGATATATTCGCCTATTGCCTTCCCCGCGCCGTACCCTTTCTTCACCCCCTTTTTTATGGCCGCGTTTACTCCCCTGCCGGTCTCCTGGGCCATGCCGAAAGAGCCTGTGCAGAGTTCCATCGCCACGTCTTCAGATGTATGGCCTACCAGGGCCAGTTCGAAATCATGGACCGCGCATGCGCCGTTTACGGCCACTGCCGTTATGACCCGCCTTTTCAGAAGATCCACGATAACAGGAGAAAGACCGAGTTTCAGCGAGTGGGCGCCCATGCCCAGTATAACAGGTCTGTCGGTACTCCTTGCGGAGACTATTGCATGAACTACTTCCCTGAAATCCCTGGCAGCCAGGACGTCGGGCAATTTCCCCAGGAAGTCCCGAAGCGTGTCGCCCTTTGCCGGGGCTTCGGCGAAGGATTTTATTGACATCTTGCTCTTCCTGGCGCACAATTTGTACGACTTGGCTGATCTGAGGGACAAGGGTCTGTATTTCATTCGAACAATTTTACCACATAGTCTACTTGATTTAAAATGAGCGGTTGTGTTAAAAAATAAGATTACTTTTCGAAGGAGGATGCGAATTGGCAGCTAAGGCACCGGTAAAGAAAAATCTTTCTGCCCTGAAAAGGGCCAGACAGGCTGAAAAGAGGAATATGCGCAACAAGAGTGAACGCACCAAGATAAGGGGTGCCGTCAAGGCTGTTGAATCAGCTGTGAGAGAAAATAATAAGGAGGCCTCGGAGGCTGCTCTCCAGAAGGCTGTTAAAACGATAACCAGTTCGGTCCCGAAGGGTTTGCTCCACAAGAACAACGCCTCAAGAAAGGTTTCGAGGCTTGTAAGGAAAGTGAACGCAGTTACAGCCGGACCAGCCTAGCCAGCAAAAGCTCCACCGGGTAGGCATCTCCTGAACTTTTTATATCCACGTCAGCTCTGTTGAGAATGCTGAAGACACGATAAAAGTATTCCCTGTCCTCCGGCGTGTTCCTGCCGGCAAGGAATCTCCCGTATTGCCAGTTTATCGCACCGAGGAGACTGTAAGGCTCCTCGGTTTCCCTTAATACCCGGTAAATCCGGAAAACGCGCTCTGCGTCCCCGGCCCTGATGGCATCGACCAGGTCGAAGATGCCGTACTTTCTTTTCCCTTCGATTATCTCGGCGATGTCCTTTTTTTCCACCACCTTTTTCCCGATAAGAGTGCATTTTTCGATTTCTGATGAGAGAAGGCCGAGGTCGGGTCCTACCGTGCCGATCAGGTAATCTGCCGCGGCATCGGGTATTTCGAAACCTTTTGACCTGGCCTTCGCTTTCAGCCAGGAGGGGATTTCTTTCCCGCCGATATCCAGGACTATCTGTTTGAGGCCGCCCGACTCCCTGAACTCCTTCTTTACAGGCCCCGAATGGAGCATCACTAGCACGGCCCCTTCAGAAGGCTTGTCAAGATATTGTCGCAGCTTGAGGATGTCTTTTTTCAGGAGCTTCTGAACGTTTTCGATTACCACAAACTTTTTGCCCGAGAAGAAGGGGATGGTATTGAGGACGTCCAGTATCTGGTCGAAGGTTACGGAATTAAGATTCAGGATATCGAATACCTCGAAATTGAATTCCCTTTCCCCAGGGGGAACGAGATCCCTCAGAAGTGAAACGGCTTCGGAATGGAGAAAGGGGTCGGAAGACGAGAGGATATAGCGGGAGGAGGGCATCCCCTTCTTTAGTTCATCGAGAAAATTGCGGTAGCTCACTTGAAAATCAATTCTCCGACCAGTTCTTCCGAGAGGTCTTCCATCGCTCTTCTTTCGGCCAGGTCCCTGGCAGCGAGCAGATTAGCCATGTCGCCAGTCCCCGTAAAGGGAACGATGAAGGGGGAACTGACATGCCTGGTTTCCCTGACCTTTCCCTGAGCGTCAGTTATCCTGAAATCGGCGTCTATAATCACCCGGTATTCCACCGTTATACCTGCCTTTTCCGAAAGGCTTATCATGTCAAATTTCGTGATGCTGCCGGTGAGTTTCAGTTGTGCCTCGGGGGTGACCAGAATACCCTGTTTGCTGAATTCTTCTGTGAGGGGGCTGGAGAGCTTGTCCTGGAGCTTCGGTTCGAGTGTTGCGTTATCGATGGGGCCGATATTTATCTCGCCGAAGGGCAGCGAGGCGTGCCTGTGAACACTGTAGCCGCAGCCGCCAAGCAGAAGAATAAAAGTAATCGCTGCAGCCTGAAAGATGATCTGTGTAACCTTATGCATTCGTCTCATTCTTCGCCTTTCACTTATTCACTACGCCAAAAAAAAATCGCTCTTGAAGCCGTCATTCCCGAAGTGCTTAATCGGGAATCCATTCTTTTCAAATAGTTGAATCTCCCTTGGATACCCGCCTGCGCGGGTATGACGTCCTCTTTCTGTCGGTCGGGTGTTTTCATCCGATAACAATATTGACAAGTCTCCCGCGTGCCACGATTATCTTCCTGATCTGCTTTTGCCCCACAAATTCCATTGTCCTGGCGTCGCCGAGAGCGATCTTTTTTATCTCCTCTTCCGGAAAGTCCCTCGGTATCATGAGCTTGCCCCTGAGCTTGCCGTTGACCTGTATGACGAGTTCTACCTCTTCTTCCCGGGCAAGATCCTCGTCCCAGACAGGCCATGGCCTCTCCGAGACTGAAGGTTCATTGCCGGCTGCCGTCCAGAGTTCCTCGGCTATATGCGGGGTGAAGGGAGAAAGAAGGAGCAGTACAGTCTCGACCGAGAATTTGAAGGCCTGCAGGTCTTTCCCGGCGGCCGGTTCATATCCGGTCATCTCGTTGACGAGTTCCATCAGCGCCGCAATTGCGGTATTAAAATGATATTCACGCTCGATATCGGAAGTGACCTTCTTTATTGTACGGTGCGTCTTTCCGAGCAGGTTCCCTGCAGCTCCGGAGATCTCCTTTAAATCCGCCTCCACCGGGCACCATGAATCGACGCTCCTCAGGGAGTCAAGGTTCCTGTGGACTATGCTCCATATCCTGCCGAGAAAGCGGTAAGCCCCGTCGACCCCCTTGTCCGACCAGTCGAGGTCCTTCTCGGGAGGGGCGGCAAAGAGGGAAAAGAGCCGCGAGGTGTCCGAGCCGTATTTGTCTATCAGGTAATCGGGGTCTACGACATTCCCTTTCGATTTGGACATCTTCGCTCCGTCCTTTATGACCATACCCTGCGTCAGGAGGTTCCTGAAAGGTTCGCCGGAGTCGACGATGCCGAGGTCCCTGATGACCCTTGTGAAGAACCGCGAATAGAGAAGGTGCAGTACGGCATGTTCAACACCTCCTATGTACTGATCGACGGGCATCCAGTAATGGACCGGCGACGCAGGATTGTTAACCGCCGAAGCGAGGTCGATACTCGCGTTATCGAAACAGTAAGCCACAAAATACCATGAAGAATCAAAGAAGGTGTCCATAGTGTCTGTTTCTCGCCGTGCGGCCCCGCCGCAGGCCGGGCAGGAAGTGTTGATGAAAGAAGAGGAGTCAAGCAGGGGCGAACCCCCCTTGCCGGTAAACCTGACGTCTTCCGGGAGGATCACCGGGAGGTCCTTCTCAGGGACCGGTACGATGCCGCACTTGTCGCAGTAAACGACCGGAATTGGAGTCCCCCAGTACCTTTGTCTCGAAATTCCCCAGTCCCTCAATTTGTAATTGACGACCTTCTTTCCAAGCCCCTCCCGCTCGATATAATCCGCGATCTTTTCCCTCGCTTCGTCGCTTCTGAGTCCCGTAAAAGACCCTGACTTTGTCAGGACCCCTTCGTCTTCGAAGGCCGCTTGCGGGAGTGACTCCTGAGGCTGCCCGCCGCTATCCCGGGCAGGCACAATCACCGTCCTGATCTCGATGCCGTATTTATTAGCAAATTCAAAGTCCCGCTGGTCATGGGCAGGCACAGACATGATCGCTCCCGTGCCGTACTCCATCAGGACGAAATTCGCTATATAGATCGGGATCTTTTCATCGTTTACCGGGTTGATGCAGTAACGGCCGGTGAAAAGCCCTATTTTTTCGTCTGTCTTGCCGTAATGGGCTGTAATCCCTTCCAGAGCTGACCTGTCGGCCACGAGCTTCTCCGCAAGGGGATGGGGCGGCGAGAGGCAGAGGAAGGTGGCCCCGAAGAGTGTGTCGGGCCGGGTCGTGAATATTCTTATCTTGTCGGTCGTTCCGTCCACCCGGAAGTCGACTTCGACCCCATGGCTTTTTCCGATCCAGTTCTTCTGCATCAGGACAACCCTTTCGGGCCACCCCGCAAGATCATCGCAGGCCTCCAGGAGTTCCTCCGCGTAATCTGTTATTTTCAGGAACCACTGGAAGAGTTCTTTCTGGACGACGACGCTGTCACACCTCCAGCAGCGTGAATCTATGACCTGTTCGTTGGCAAGGACCGTCTCGCAGGAAGGGCACCAGTTGACATAGGAGGATTTCCTGTAGGCCAGCCCCTTTTCGAACATTTTTACAAAAAACCACTGGTTCCAGCGGTAATATGCGGGGCTGCACGTGGTCACTTCCCTGTCCCAGTCATAGCTCAGCCCCAGTTTGTTCAGCTGGGTCTTCATGTAACTTATGTTTTCATAAGTCCACCTGGACGGGTGCACCGAGTGTTTAATGGCGGCGTTTTCGGCCGGAAGGCCGAAGGAGTCCCACCCCATGGGGTGCAGCACATTATAGCCCTGCATCTTCTTGTACCGCGCTATCACGTCTCCTATGGCGTAATTCCTTACATGCCCCATGTGTATCTTTCCCGAGGGATAGGGGAACATCTCAAGGCAGTAGAATTTCTTCCGCGAGGCATCGGGACTGGTTTTGTAAAGATTCTTTGCGGCCCAGTACTCCTGCCATTTCGGTTCTATTTTTTTAGGGTCGTATCTTTCTTCCAAGGTCCAATCCTCCATCCGAATTAAGGGCTGTGCAAAAAGAACTTGCAACTATTTTCACACAAGCCCTACAACAACGGGAAGTTCCTTCACCGCGAATAAAATAAACACCAGGGCAGCGCGTCTTACAAATTAGCATAATGAGCCATATTGTTGCAATGAACCTGCACAGTGTCAGTGTCAGTCTTTAGTGTCAGCTTTCGGAACATCTGCTGTTGTTTTCTGACACTCATCACCGACACTGATTACTGACACTTACACTGTACGGCTAGAATTTTACGCCGAAATCGGGGAAGAAGGATGAGAGTATTCTCAGATTGTTAGTGAGCAGCAATACGCCGAACGCGATCAGAAGGAGCCCGCTGGCCGCCATGACGACCTTCATGTACCGCCGGATCTTGGCCGAGTAGCTTAAGAAGGAATTGAAGGCCAGTGAGGCCGCAAAAAAAGGTACGGCAAGACCGAGCGAGTATACCGCGAGCAGTTTGAGGCCGTAGATGGCAGAACCCTTGGAGCTGGCGTAGACCAGGATGGTGCCGAGGATAGGTCCAATGCACGGGGTCCACGCCGCGGCGAAGGTCATGCCCACAAGGAAGGACCCTATGTACCCGGCCGGCTTTCCGCTCATATGGAACTTCCTCTCCCTCGTGAGAAAGTCGAGCTTTATGACGCCTGAAATGAAGAGGCCGAAGATTATTACCAGGATGCCCCCGACGTTCCTTATCCAGTCCTGGTAATTGAAGAAGAACTTACCCACTGCCGATGACGACGCCCCCAGGGCTATGAAGATCGATGAAAATCCCAGTATGAAGGCAAGGGAGTTCATTATAGTGAGAAAGCGTATCCTCTTTGACTCCGTCCTTTCTCTCAGATCTTCGAAAGAGACGCCGGTTATGAACGAAACGTATGAGGGGACGAGGGGAAGGACGCAAGGGGACAGAAAAGACAATATCCCGGCCAAAAAAGCAAGAGGGAAAGATACATCTTTCATCTTAAACTATCCGGAGGGATGGCGCAGTCGCCGGAGTCGCCCTTTATTTTTTCGACCGCGTGCGGTATCACTTCCAGCACCGCTTCGAGACCTTCCTTTATGGCCTTGGGGCTGCCCGGCAGGTTTATGATCAGCGAACGTCCCCTTACGCCTGCAACGGCACGTGAAAGCATCGCCCGCCTCGTCTTTTTTAAGCCTTCAAGTCTCATCGCTTCGGCAATGCCGGGGACCTCTCGTTCTATTACCTCCAGCGTCGCCTCAGGCGTCACGTCCCGGGGAGAAAGTCCGGTCCCTCCAGTCGTAAAGATGATGTCCACGAGTTTACTGTAATGTATCAGCTTCTCTTTTATCAATACTTTTTCGTCGGGGATAACCTCATAATGAGTGACTTCGATACCTATCCCCCTGACGACTTCCCCGATCGCGGGACCGCTGAGATCCTCGCGTTCACCCCGGGAACCTTTATCGCTCATGGTAAGTACTGCGGCGGTTATCATTTAGTGCCAGTGTCAGTGTCAGTGCCAGTGCCAGTGCCAGTGCCGGTCTGAACGTCAGTATAAGATAGCGACTTAATCAAGCCGGTCAGCATTTTACTGATTTCCTGTAATTCGCCTATTAATTCAGTATACTCATTGCCCGGAAGATACCCCAAATCTCTTGCAAGGAGGAGATGATATTTCATTTCCCCGGCAGAACCTCTCGATATACTCGCAAACTGGCGAAATTCTTTTCTGCTCAACCGATGGCTGCCTTCGACGAGGTTCGTCGCAATTGAAGACGAAGCTCGTCTCATCTGAGATGTAAGTCCGAGTCTTTCCGACTGAGGAAATGAATCTGTCATTTTGTATATCTTTAGAGTAAGGGTGTGACTCCTCTTAAACACT